>DAIPMC010000114.1:4822-5960 GCA_036768895.1 Prevotella sp.
TATTTAACGTCTAAAATCCGTATTTATTCTTTGAATCTGAAAAAATGACAAACTCTCTACCTTTAATAGCAAAAATCTGCAAATACCCTTCTCCTATCTCCAATCTTTTTAGTAAATTTGCAAATTAAAATGAATGAGAGAACTTATGAGTAAAATTTCAAATACACAATTCCAAATGGTTGCTGACTTTGACGGGGATGTCTCGTGCCTGTTCGGAGAGCACAAGGCTGGAGTCTACCCTATCCTTTGCACCCGTAACCTGGTACTGTTCCCCACCGTTGTCACGCCGATACTCGTCGGACGGGAACAGAGCGTCAATGTCGTCAAGCACATGCAAAAGCATGAGAAGGAGGTCATCTGCATCTTCTGCCAGAAGAATCAGGATATTGACGACCCTTCCTTGAATGATCTCTATCATACCGGTGTATTCGCCAAAATCATACGGGTCATGGAAATGCCCGGCCAAGACCATAATATCACTGTCATCGTACAGGCTTTAGGCAAATGCCAGTTGAAGTCCATCAAGAGGAAGAAGCCTTATTGCACGGGCGAGGTGGAGCCTTTGGATGAAAAGATCCCCGATGCCAATGACAAACAGTTCAAGACGCTGGTGGACACTCTGCGCAACTCGACCAAACGGTATATTGAAGCTGATGACGACATCCCCCGGGAAGGGGAAATTGCCTTAGGCAACATCAGTAATCCGGTGATGCTGGTCAATTTCATCTGTGTCAACATGCCTTTCAGCATCAAGGACAAGATCGATATGCTCTCCGTTACCTCTCTCGAAGAGCGGATCTATTCGGTTCTCAAGATTGAGGACCGAGACAGGCAACTGATGAACATCAAGTCCAAGATCAACCAGAAGACCCACCAGGACATCGATGAGCAGCAGAAAGAGTATTTTCTGCAGCAACAACTCAAGAACATCAAGGATGAATTGGGGAACGACGGAAATCCGGAATGGGAAGACCTCATCAAGAAATCCAAGACCAAGAAATGGTCTGAGGAGATGAAGGCGACCTTCGACAAGGAGGTTGACAAACTTGAATCCATGAATCCTCAGAATCCGGAATATAATGTACAGTTGACTTATCTCCAGACACTCGTCAACCTTCCTTGGGGAGAATATACACCC
>DAIPMC010000114.1:6061-6283 GCA_036768895.1 Prevotella sp.
GCTGTCCTCAAACTCCGGGGGGATCTGAAGAGCCCTATCCTCTGTCTCTATGGACCACCGGGAGTCGGCAAGACCTCTTTAGGCAAGAGCATCGCTGAAGCGATGAAACGCAAATACGTCAGGATCAGTTTGGGTGGTGTCCATGACGAGGCTGAAATCAGAGGTCACCGCAGGACCTATATCGGTGCCATGCCCGGAAGAATCATCAAGGGTATTCAGAAA
>DAIPMC010000115.1:0-6241 GCA_036768895.1 Prevotella sp.
AAGACATACACCACAAGAAATACCAGGAACAAAGTGATGAAAAGTGTCTTGACGACCTCATGAATAGAAGCATTCAAGTACTCCGTTACATCATACTCTATCTTGTAAGTCATCCCCGAAGGAAATGATTTAGCCTGATTTTTCAGTTCAGCCTTTACATTCTTGGCTATCTGAGTAGCATTAGACCCGGCTAACTGCTGTACCATACCCATAGAAGACGGCTGGCCGTTGTTCTGCATGGAAACAGAATACATCAAACTTCCGAGTTCTATGTTGGCTACATCACGCAGATGTAAGGTTTGTCCATTCGTATTGGATGAAATAATGATATTCCCATACTCCTCAGGAGTTTTCAGACGTCCTTTGTATCGCATGGTATATTCGTATGCCATATTACTATTTTCACCGAATGATCCCGGAGCAGCCTCAATATTTTGTTCGGACAGTGCATTTGTAATATCAGTAGGCATCAGTCCATATTGCTTCATCTTCTCCGGTTTCAACCAGATTCTTATAGAATAAGTCTTCATACCGGGGCTCTGGACATCTCCTACACCAGAAATACGCTTAATAGCCGGAATGACATTGATATCATTATAGTTAGTCAGGAATTGATCATCATATTTTCCTCCTTTACTAGTCAAAGTATACATGATGACCTGAGAAGTCTGACGTTTAATGACCTGGACGCCCACACGAGTAACCTCTGCAGGAAGCAAAGCCTGAGCCTGCTGAACACGGTTCTGGACATTTACAGCTGCCATATCAGGATTAGTCCCGTGCTTAAACAACACGGTTATAGTAGCAGACCCCTGATTAGTAGCAGTAGATGTCATGTAGGTCATATTCTCCACTCCATTAATAGATTCCTCAAGTGGAGTAATCACAGAATTCATCACCGTCTCTGCATCAGCTCCCTGATAAGTGGTATAGACGACAATCGTAGGCGGAGCTATATCCGGATATTGTTCAACAGGCAAGCTGATGAGCCCAATAATTCCCAACAAAACCAAGGTAATAGAGATTACCGTTGATAATACCGGGCGTTTTATAAAGTTGGTAAATGACATATATGAAACTTAAAACTTTTAACGATTATTTACCACTCATGGCATTGATGAAACCTTTGGCAGAGTTCTGCTTAGCAGCCAATTTAGCTGCCTTGTCAAGATTCACCTGATATTGTGCCTCAGTAATCGGGACAATCTTCATGCCATCAGTCAACGAAGAGATGCCTTTAGTTACGATACGGTCTCCGACATGCAAGCCACTGGTAACAATATAATTAACACCATCATTCTGAGAGTTTACTTTTATTTCTGTAAGCTTCACCTTATTATTTTGACCTAAGACATAAACAAATATCTTATCCTGAACCTGATTGCAGGCTTCCTGTGGAATAATGATGGCACGGTTATTATCATTCGGAATCACAATCTGTCCGGATCCACCACTTCTTAATAATCCTTGAGGGTTAGAAAAATGAGCAATCAGTGATACCGCACCCGTTGCCGGATCGATAATACCACTCATTTTAACGACCTTGCCAGGAAGATTATAGGTAGAACCATCAGAAAGCAATAGTTTCACAAGAGGGAAAGAAGCAAGGGCTGCCTGCAAACTTCCTGAAGACTGGCTCAATTTCATAATTTCACTTTCCGAGATAGAGAAGAATGCTTCAATCTTACTGATATCACTGACCGTAGTAAAAGGAACCTGAATAGAAGGTGAAATCAGTGTCCCTATTTTATAGGGCAGGCTACCGATAACTCCTGACACAGGAGCCTTAACGGTGCAATAGCCCAGGTTTTGCCGGGCCGAAATCACGGCTGCACGGACCTGAGATACTTGAGCAGCAGAAGAACGGTAAGAATCATAGGCTGTCTGCAACTCATATTTACCAATGATATTCTTTGCAAAAAGTTTTTTACTATTCAGATAGGTAAGACGAGTCGTATTCATCTGTGCAATAGCAGTCCCTACAGCAGCACGAGCCTGAAGGACAGCAGCACGATAAGTTTGGCTGTCAATCGTGAAAAGCACTTGTCCTGCACGAACAGCCTGACCTTCATGAACAAATACACCCGTGATGAACCCTGATACCATCGGACGTATCTCCACATCCTTTATACCCTTGAAGGTAGCAGGATAGGTGGTTTGCAAAGAAGCGCTAGAGGCCTCTACCGTACGTACGGGATACTCGTTGTTGCCCAACTGCATACCTTTCTTCTTCCCACCACAGGCGGCAAGAGTGACTGCAAGAACTGCAACGAACAAACAATCTTTTATTTTCATACTTATTTAAACATTAAATTATTCACCTTAAATACACATATACCTCATACCACTTTTAAACCTAACAGTAGTATGCAAAAACTTTTCGACGAGATTAAGTTTTCACACAGCAAAGGTATAGAATATTCCTTAACATCGTACCACATCAATTTCACTTTTAACAAATTTTATTTCTAAAACAAGTTCATCCGTGAACCGCAGGAGGGACACAGAACAATTACGACCTCAAATATTCGTAAAATGACCAATTTACCAATTAGTTAACCAGATAAAAAGGATGCAGTCACCTTGGAAATTATCAAGAACCGGTTCATTATTATGGCCATGTATCTGTTTTCATAATCATATAGTCATCGGATCAAAGCCAATCATCAGATTGATTAGTTTGCAGTAAATAATCTGACCGTGACCAAAATGCACCATTTTGGTATAGCGAAATGCACCATATCGGTATAGCAAAATGCACCATTTCGCTACCCCATAATGCACCATTTTGGTCAGCCTGCCATACAGGCGTCACGATAAACTATGGTCCCAGAAGAGACCTCTCAAACCATTTTTTCTCATTTTATTTCATTCATTAATTAAGAAACAATCACAGTAAATCGAATCTGTGTTTTATAAGAACTGTACAAAGTTAGTAATTCAAAACCAACTTTACAACCCTATTTCGGTAAACCTACCTGTTATTATCGGTAAAGTGAAAACCAAGTAATTATGATTGTGACTTAATTCCGTAGTTCTTCTTCAATTAAAGAAGAGCCGACTCACTTGACAGATTTATTTTTCTCTTTCCGATTCCGCATACAGAAAGAAGACAATTAACATTCCTGTGTCTGATGTTTTACTCCTGTTGTGTCTATTCTCAGGCTAGCCAGTGAAACATATCAAACTCCCAACAATAATCTTATGGGATTGCTACCATAAAGATCGCAATCCCAAGTATACTTATATAATAGGTATATGAATCTCTGTCAGAAGTTTGTCAGGAGGAGTACATTCCGGATCATTAGGATAGACCTCAAACAAAGGTCTCTCGTCTAACTTGTAATTTCCATCAGGAATATATTTACCGAAAATGGTATCATAGACCTTATCCAGTTGGTTATAGGATCCCTGATAATGGTATACCACATATCGGCCACCAGCAATTTCCTTAATGCCTATCTCACCCTTCGCCTCAATCTTAAACGGCAAAACAAGACAGATATCGGCTCTTCTCTTGTCGCAGTCAGTCAACTTAGGATCATCATGATAAATCACAGCATGAGCAATTCTGCCATCCGCAAGCATCTGATGCACCTTATCTGAATCGACACCTTTTCCATTCCCCAACTCTTCAGAGAACTTACCAGACATACGGACATGGTTCCACAGTTTCTTCCATGCCATACAATAATCCAGTTTCTTATAGTCACCTATCAGAGAGATATAAATTGCCTGTTGAGGTTCCAGATTGACAACATTGCTACATAACTCCATATTAGAATTGATTTTTAACGGTTTCATAATTGTGTACTTTTTATTATTTCTATACTCTGTTGGTGTGATATCATAAAACTGCTTGAAAACCTTAGACAAAGAAGAAGGCATATCATATCCTACCTTATAAGCAATTTCACAGACAGGCATATCACTGTAACGCAGTAGTCGAGCTGCAGTCTCAACTCGCATCCGTGTGATGAAAGCCCCGATCGGTTCGCCTGTAAAAGCCTTAAAGATACGATGAAAATGATAAGGAGAAAAATTAGAGACAGAGGCTAGCACATCCAAGTCAATATCATTGGTCAAATTATTGTTTATATATTCGATAATAATATTTATTTTTCTCGAATAATCATCCCTGGTTGATTGTCTTTGTTGCATAGCTTTTTTGTTATATCACAACTGCAAAGGTAGCCTAAACAAATCTACCCTACTTTTCCAATCTTGCTAACTTTAACAGGATACGACAAAAGCAAGAAAGGAAGCAGGCAGAAGAGACATAGGATCACAAAGAAACACCTTATATATATAATAAAAAGAATAAAAGACAGTTACGTACTTAAAAGAAATACAGTAACACCTGTTCAGAAAGACAAGAATACCTGATAAAGATCACCTGAAGAGTCATAAAGTAATCTCGTCCCAAAAGAGAAAATAATCAGAGGTGTCATTTTCTCTCCATCCATTCGTCCATTCCGGCTAATCACCCAAGCCCATCTCATGAGCTTTGCTCTTGAGCAGCTCCATCAAAGGCTCCCGCTGATTAGGAACTTTATTGTCCAATACAGCATCCTTGAGCGTCTGTTTCAACGTACCAACTTCCCGACTCGGACGAAGATGAAACATTTCCATAATCTCATTTCCATCAATGCAAGGCTGGAGCAGCCGTTTATAATCACGTTCCTTCAGGTCCTTCAGTTTTTCACGAACGATATGGAAATTCTCAAGGAAATGTTTTTTACGTACCTGATTTTTACTGGTAATATCAGCTTCGCAAAGCATCATCAAATCATCAATATCCTCGCCGGCATCATTGATTAGACGGCGGACAGCACTATCCGTAACTTCATCATCGGCAATTGCTATCGGACGCATGTGAAGATAGACCAACTTCTGTACATATTTCATCTTTGCATCCATCGGCAACTTTAATCTGCGAAAGATCTGCGGAACCATCTTCGCACCCACAAGATTATGATTATGAAAACTCCATCCCTGTGTCGGATCCCAGCGTTTACACTTCGCCTTTCCTACATCATGCAGAAGAGCCGACCACCGGAGATATAAATGTCTGTCCTTCACGGTTAAAGATCTGTCAGAAGGAGTCTGATCATTTTCCGAACTCTCAGAAGAATCCGTTTCAGAATATTCCGCTGCATTTTGAGCTTTGCACAGATTTTCCAGAACCTCTAAAGTATGAAGATAATTATTCTTATGGGATTTTCCATTGCGTGTTTCCACTAGATCGAGGGAACAAAGTTCAGGTAAAATCAATTTCAGAAGTCCTGTATCATGCATATAATAGAAGCCGATACTAGGATGAGAGGCGAGCATGATCTTGTTCAACTCATCAGCCACACGCTCTCCACTGATAATTTTCAACCGATCAGCATTACGAGAAAGAGCCGCATAAGTTTTCTCCTCTATCTGAAAGTTTAACTGTGTAGCAAAGCGGACACAACGCATCATACGAAGAGGATCGTCCGAGAAAGTTATATTAGGATCAAGAGGTGTAGCCAGAATACCATCACGCATATCATCCATTCCATCAAAAGGATCTATAAATTCACCGAATCTATGATAATTCAGGCAAACAGCTAAAGCATTAATGGTAAAATCACGCCGGTTCAAATCATCCTTGAGTGTACCATCTTCCACATGTGGTTTACGGGAATCATGATTATAACTTTCCTTGCGGGCTCCAACGAATTCCACCTCCAATCCATGATACTTTACCTGGGCAGTACCAAAATTACGAAATACCGACAAACAAGCCTTTTTCCCCAAACGGCTTTTCAAGGCTCGCGCTACATCTATTCCACTCCCCACGACTACAACATCAATATCGTTTGACGGCCTTTCCAGAAAAAGATCCCTGACATAGCCTCCTACGACATAACATTCCAGATGAAGAGAATCAGCGACCTCGGATATTTCATGAAAGATGTCTTTATTTAGTAACTGCACAAAATCGGATTCTGTGAGATTTCGCATAATTATAATCTATTAAATGCTCCTAATAATAACGGAATTTGTGTGCGCAAAGATACAAAAAACTTTTGAATCTTTCAAATTCATCCGACCATTCCAGGCTTTGCCACAAGAACATCAAAAAGAATAGAACCAGCAAACAGACAGTCCCCATACCATAAAACTGTCAAATCTACTTTTCTACAGATAATGGTGAAAAAATCCTTAGGCTCATTTTTTTTGGTCATTTCATTGGAATTGATTAAATTTG
>DAIPMC010000116.1:0-6234 GCA_036768895.1 Prevotella sp.
ACAAAGATATATATATTGAATTAACAAAAATTAGTACCGCAATCACTACACAGAATTTTGTTCCTATAGAATAGAGGTTAATCAAAGTTTTTAAAAGAAACTTCCTTTCCGATGTCACAAAACACATACTCGAGGTGTCTATCTAATGAACATGAGTCAAAAAGCATTTGAAATATGGGTCAAAAAGCTGCGCCCGCAACTGCTGCTACTCTCCGTCCGAATCCTGGGCGATAAGGACGAAGCAGAAGATGTAGTGCAGGATACGGTATTGAAACTCTGGTCCATGAGAGAACAACTCGACAGATACCGGTCAGCCGATGCGTTGGCCAGGGTCATCACACGCCGATTGTCCCTCAATGCTATAAGGAACAGAAGCCATGAGAGAATCAAACTGGAAATTCCGATAGCCGACTCGCCGGAAGACCGGATGATCGATACGGAAGAAGAAGAAAAGGTGATGGAAATGATTCGCACCCTACCCGACAAGCAGCAGACCATTCTCCGCATGAAGCATATTGACGGCATGGAAGTTTCTGAAATCGCACGGACCACGGGGATGACAGAAGAAGCCGTCAGGCAAAATCTCTCACGGGCACGAAAAAGAATTATCTCTCTCTATAACAGGTGACAAGCGGGTCACCGGGGCCGCCTACTTCAGGCTGCCCCTTATTTAAAATACAAATGAAATACATCCGGAAGGCAAACAGTCCCAGATAAAAATCTGACGCCTCACGGAATATAAGGAAAGGAAAAAGGAAAATGACAACGATCCATCAAGACCAGGCCAGACAATGGCTGGAAAAGTTTCTCGACGGAATGACATCCAATGAAGAAGAAAAAGCACTCTATACGTTCTTCGCTTCTGATGAGGTGCCAAAGGATCTCTGGAAATACAAGAAGATGTTCGCCTGGTATGCAGGAAAGATGCAAGGAGAACTGCCACACCGGGCAAAGACAAGACACAAGATCATGAGAGGCTTGTCCATCGCAGCCTCTGTTCTGTTGTTAGCCGGTGTCGGACTCGGTGTCCAGAAACATGTCGAGCAGCAAAAGGTCTACGAAAGTTATGAGGGCAGTTATATTCTTCATAACGGAAAAAAGATTACCGATATCCGGGAAATCCTTCCTCGCCTTCAGGCTACGGAAAGCCAGGTTAAGATACTGAAACAGGAAGTTCATCAACAAATCACAGAAAAAACCGACGAGGAAGAACTCCCCGTCATCTAAACAAAACAGGAGGACAGAAATATGAAACGAATACTAACGATGATTTTCAGTTTTTTGCTCGTATTGCCACTCATGGCTCAAACCAGCATTGAGAAGGTAGTATCTGAGATTGAGAGCAAAGGAGTTGACGGCACGGTTATCATAAAGCGTAACCCCACAACCAAAAAGTTCATCAGCAAGACCCGTTGTTATAACTTCATCAGCAAGAACGGGAACTATGCAGAAAAACTCATCCGCGCTTTCAAGGAAAGCAGTGATGATGCTATAGAATATGTCCAGTCGAGAAACAACTATGTGGCAAAGTTTACCAGTGGTAGCACCATCACTTCATATATTCTCAATATCAGCAACAGCAGTAGCCAGAATCCCAGAGTATCTCTCGTCATCACATCAAAAAACAAGAACTACAGAGCCGAAATCTTCGACTTTGATCCCGGAATGTCAATACAGATCAATCCGGAGCAAAAGGAAAAACTGGAAAAATATGAGAAATCATCAGGACATAGAGGAACTAATGAAAATGCTCTTGCTATATTCGTACGGAACATTCCCGAAAATTCAAGAGACTGTGTGATAGGTACGATCTATACCACAAATAAAGAAGTATCAGCAGAAGTACAGTAATGAGGAAAATTATTATTCTTACAGTATTAATTTTGCAGAGTTTATGGGACTTACATTTCAAATAAGACATTTGATTGGGAAATATATCGACTTTATGAAATGCCTTAAAAGCCATAAGGGGGATAGATCTATGGCTTTTCAAGAAATAAAAGGCTCATATATGAATTTTGCAAAAAAAGACCTCTGTCTATTTCTTAGAGCATTATATGAATGGCAAAAAAAGAATGCTCTTGACCCTTACCTTATTATTGGCATATTCACTCCTTCAAGGAAGACATGTATAGAGCCTTCTTTTGATTTCTAATAGCTACCCTTCAGTGCTATTTATGATGATGAAATTTATTGAAAGTAATTTCTAACCACTTTATGATACGATAGCAATTGTATATTACTAAAATGATTAAAACTATACGATAACCTACTACACAGCCTGTCAGCTTAAATCCTATCTTTAATACATCTAAAGATTTTTTAAAATAAGGGCTTGATATGAGAATAGACCTTCTTGATAATCCGTGAAGGGTATCTGCCTGCACTATTTTTTTAAAGTATCTAAAATGCAATGAGTTATTTGATAGTAGATGTGCTTTTAGTACAGAAATAAATACGAACATTAATATTGAATTTGTCATTGTTATATGTTCTTTTTCTGTATTTATCTACAGCCCAAAATTCTTTTTTGCATGTTTTTGCACCTCATAAGGCAGCAGCAAAACCGATCATTTTATGTGCATCAAGTGATAGTATCGGCGAATCGGTACTATCTACGCGGTACTAATACATCAATATTACTACATGATAGTGGCTATTTTTGATATTGTTTTTTCTGTTACATTTTTTGTGTCGAAATGTTAAATTTATCATCTTATGGTGATCTTCTTTGCACAATACGCAAAAGATGATTATATTTGCATCCATCAAAAGAAGAGAGGATGGAATATACAGAAAAAGAAAATGAGTTGATACAAGCTTTGAGAAATTACAGAAAGGCTTATCCTAATGGGGCCAAAACGTTAGAACTTTACATTATGGATCTGGTTTATGAACTAATGGAAGATGAATAATTATTGCTATTTTTCTTCAGTGGGAGATAATATAGATTAATTACATATATAAATACAAAAATCTATGGAATTACGTGTAAAACAACAAAACGAGACAGTACGACAGGTATTGGCTGACGTATATGAAGAAGTAAACTGGGCGTATCTTGCGAAAAATTATTTTGGTAAATCACGTTCATGGATTTACCATAAATTTGCTGGTTTGAATAATGGCGCAGTTGATGATTTCAGTGATATAGACCGTGAGAAGTTGAAGGCTGCACTGCATGATATATCAGCGCGTATACTACAAACTGCAGACAAACTCTAATTCATTACTTGAAATTTGATATGCCCCGGGACGAAAATCTCGGGGCTTTTTCGTATAAAAGGGAATCATCGTTCCCAATAATTTGCTACATTTGTATTAGAAGATTATGATTTGTTGTAGATAATAAAAATCATTGAAAAGTTGTTGTAATACAGATAACAGGACAACGGAGGGGAATATCGCCGGATTTCTGACATATAGAGCCGACATAGCCAAGATACATATAAACGGAGGAGCACGGCTTGAGCATGTATCTTTCAGATATTATGATCATGGAATTTATATGCCGACCCAAAGCAGGTCATACAACAATCTTTTTCCAGACTTATCCATCTCATTTCCTATAAAGAATGTCCGGGCAGACCTGAGTTATACTGCAAAGACCAGAAGGCCAACCTATACTATGTTAAGCAACAATTTGCAATATAATGACCGTTACACCTACCAGGGAGGGAATCCTCTTTTACAGCCGAGTATTATCCATACTATCGGATTGAATCTGTCCTATCGCTGGATTAATTTCTCTGCCAATTGGAATCAGTACCATAACCTCTTTTATCAATACATAGAGCCATACAAGAATAATTCAGACATCACGGTATTTACTTTCAAGAACTTGTCGCATAGTCAAGTCCTCTATACAGGATGCACTCTGACTCCAAAAGTCGGTCTGTGGCAGCCCATGGTTGATGTCGGGATTCAAAAGCAGTTTTTCCATGTCATGGAAAACGGCAGTTTGAGAAAATATGACCATCCTATAGCTTTCTTTACATTCAACAACGCTTTCCAATTGCCAAAGGATTTTATAATCAACGTTGATATGGACTATACCACAAGTGGAAATTCGACGGCAATCAAATGGGAACGTAGTGGAGGAGCAAATGTAGGTATCTATAAAGGAATTCTGAAAGACCGACTGACTTTCAACATACAGATAAACGACATCTTCAGCTCTTATAGGAACTCCAATCGGTTACATTATGGAAATCGTGACATCTATAAATGGAACCGGTCTGACAGCCGCCAGTTATGGCTGACAGTAAGATATAAGTTCAACTCTGCCAAGAGCAAATACAAAGGTACAGGAGCCGGAAATGAAGAGAAAAGCAGACTGTAAAATACAATATAGTTAGACGCTCTGGCAGAGGATTTTAGGAAAAAGAGTCAGCCTGATCATCAAAACGATTATACCATACTTAATATGACAAAATATCTGTTAAATACTTACAAGTATAACAAAAAAGTTACCTTTAGTTTGTTTTCATATAACTTTTTTGTTACCTTTGCATTGTCATTAAGACAAAAGAGTTCTTTCAATTAATGAAGCGTAGTGAATTAGAAAAGAGACTGAGAGACGCGGGATGCGTCCTATCTCGGAATGGCTCTAAGCATGACAAATGGAAGAATCCAAAGACAGGTAAATCTAGACATGCCAAAGAAGTTCCAACAGGAACAGCTTTAAGTATTCTGAAAAATTTGTCAGCCTAAAGATTGAGTTGGGGTGAAATAATCCCTAACTCGCTTTAGAACCAAGTTCACAAGTGGAATGGATTGAGAACTCTTTTTTATAAGAAACAAAAACGTAAGATATGAAAAAGGTTAGAGTTACAGTAGAAAAAGCATCGGACGGCAACTTCTGGTGTCGGACGGAAGAGGAGATTAACGACACCTTCCTGACTTCTGAAGGTGCTACTGTAGAAGAGGCCAAGAAGGATCTTCTTGATTGCTATGAAGAAGCAAGACTGGACGCAGAAGAGGAAGGAAAGGAGTTTAAGAAAGTGGAATTTGAATATAAGTATGATTTGCAATCGTTCTTTAATTACTTCTCTTTCTTGAATATCAACGAAATAGCACGTCGTGCAGGTGTTAATCCGTCTTTGATGAGACAATATAAAGGAGGATTCAAGAATGCAGGCGAAAAGACGTATGAACGTCTTTCTAAATGTATTAATGATATAAAAAGAGAATTACAGGCGGCATATTTCTAATGCAGTGTTTCATTAAATAAGAACCAGAAGCCTCTGGTGTGCGAAGCATTGGAGGCTTTTTTATATACCACAGTTAGCTGTTGATCGTGTGGCAGAAAGAGTGAATAAAGGCGGACATAATATTCCATATAATGTTATTCAAAGAAGATACTTTAAAGGAATAGAAAATCTTTTCAATCTGTTTATGAAAGAAGTAGACATTTGGGCTATCTATGATAATAGTGACTATGAACGTAAGCGGATTGCTTTTGGAAGAAGATATATCCGCACACGAATCAACAATAAAACACAATATAATGAAATCAAGAAGCAGAATCATTCATTAAGACTTTAGATGAAGGGCTGGCAGAAGCCGAACAACAGATGCTTCGTGATAAAGCCTCACGGAACGAGCCATTAATATATGCCGATAATGATGGCAATATCAAACGTGTGTCGGCAAAGGATGTTTTGGATTAATCTTTCTTTCAGAAAAACTTCTGACATTTTTTTCTTATATTTGCAGAAATAACAAATAATGAAGGAGGAATCAGATGGCCAGCCAAACAGATCTGTCTAAAAGAATGTTGTTGATTTTCTATAAGATCTATACATCAGCAGTCCGCGAAAAGGAATCAGCCATTCCCAGTCAGGTACTCCTCCACTTTGTCAATAACCATATCAGCACTCCTATCTCTGAAAGAACGTTGCAACGTGATATCAAGAGTATCATGAACATTCTCCCTATACAAATCGACTACAACAGTAAAAGGGGAGGATATACTCTTTTAGAGGAAAGCCGAAAACACGGCAGATCCGAAGATTCAAATTCCAAATTCAAGAAGAAACTTCAGGAATCAGAAATTGAGAGATTAAAAGAAAGACTCCCCCTGTTCAAGTTGTATGATCCTCTGAGAAACCATTATTCAGACATTCCAGACCTGCCGGGGAACTATCTCTTTCTACTTCGTAATGACAGCAGTTTGCCCCCTACTCCAGAGGTTCCTGTTTTCAGTCATATTAACGTCAACGAAGAATCCCT
>DAIPMC010000117.1:0-6127 GCA_036768895.1 Prevotella sp.
GAACGCCAACTAAAATTCTATGCAGACCAGTTGAATATTACTTCCACCTATTTAAGCCGCACGATTCGAGAGATATCCGGGCACACTGTTTACGACTATCTGGAAAGTTTACTTTATGACGATGCCTGCTCCTTGCTGAAGACCACATGTAAATCCATTGGCGAAATAGCAGAACTTCTCTCTTTCCATGATCAGGCCGCCTTCTCCAATTTCTTCAAGCAACGATCTGGCATGTCCCCTCTTGCATTCCGGAAATAAACCATCAACTGATCAGATTCAGGTAAAGTCATATTGTTGCCCAAATAGAAAAATAACCAAAACATGTGCTTGTCAATGAAATCAGTATGGCTTATTTTGTTGTGCCTATCGATTCTGCATGGATAGAAAGAAAGCGTCTACTGATCTCGCTTATGAAGAATAAAAGTGTCTATCAGATTCAGGAAAGTCATTTGTCAGATTGTTTAATTTGCTGTATGGTGCATAGCACTCTGCTGTATGGTGCATAGAGCTTTGCGATATGGTGCATAGAGCTTTACTGTATGCACCATACAGCAAAACTTCTCCTTGTAGGCAAGAAAACAGTTGATATAGAAAGATTGATCTGCACCTTTTAATTAATCCACAGATTCACCTCGCAGTTATTATCATCTCTCCTTATTTCACTTTACATTAAAGAATTGTAGTTCTTTATCCAACAAAGAGAAAAATGTCTCCATATTGTATTTATCCTGCAAATCACCATATAAGTTTACTGTAAAGGTCATCGTATTATTATAGCTTGTCAAGGCCAGTTGAAAATAGGGTCTGTATTTCATTGATCCAAACATGACAGCATTTTTAATCGAAGTACCTCGGAAGCAAAGTTTTTTAGAATCGAGAATACCGATATTAGTCATTCCTATCATCGGATTATGAAAACCTTTCCCCAGCAACTTCTTTACGTGTTTATACTTAAAACATTTAAACAGCAGAGAAACCTTAACTATTGCATTTAATCCGATAAGATTTTTCTTTTTCAGATTCATTTCTTTGCTGACTTTTCTTACGGTATCATCAAAGGTATCATCAGGTTCATAATGTATCTTACTGATAGCTGTAGCAGTCAGATTAGTAAGTGCATTGATATTCTTATTTTTCAGATACTTACGCATGTCTACCGCAATAGAAATACTAAGGTCCTGCTTGGCTAGAATCTGATAAAGTACCCTGTAAAAAGCAGCAAGAGTTATATCATTAATAGTAACATTGTGACCATGTGAGTATTTTTTAATAGCAAGAAATCTATCTTCCTTTACCTCATACATCAGCACAAATGGTTTGATTTCTTCTCCTGAACTCATCGGAAAGTTCAAATCAATAGAACCATTACTTTCCCCTCTTTGCATCAGAAGGTTTTTAAGTTTATCTCCAAAACTGAATTGTCTATTTATCAGTTTTATGCTTCTGTCACCATCAAGAAGGCAGTCTGATTTATAATCAGGATTTACAAGAAGGGTCGAATAAAGGCTACATAGCAAATAAAGATAGGTTTTAAATCCAGCAGCATCACATACCATGTGATTCATCAGAATGCACAGGGAATCATTGTTTGAACTAAGCAAACAGGCTTTTACCTGAGGCCCTATCAATACATCGATTTTTGAGGTGATAAATGCCTCGAATTCATCTTTAGAATTTGCAAAAGTCAGTATTTCCTTAAAACTTGATGATTCTTCCTTTCTCCAATAAGGCTCATTGACATTTTCTACATATTGACTACCTAAAATAGGTACAACATCCAGCGTCATAGCTAAGGCTTTCTCTAAGATGACTTTATTAGCATTACCATTGAAATAGATGATACAGTGAAGATTATGATCATTGAATTTGTAAGTTTCAAAAAGGAACTGGATCTTGTCGAAAATTTCTGATTTAAGCATCATATTCTAACTCCTAAATTTAATCTGTAAAGATAGAAAAATATCAGTTGATTATGACATTTTTTCTAAAGAATCTATTCATTTCAAATCACTTTTCACATTCCCTCTCCTACCATTAATTGTTTCAACAGAAAACTCATCAGAAAAGCATAAGGCTAAGATTATTAAAGGCAACTCCACCAAGAGAATATATCACATTGATCACACACATCACATTATTTGTAATTTCCGTAAATATAAGAGCCCAATAATCCCATGTTTTTGCCTATAAAAGATTACTATTTGATTATTTTTGTTTCGTATTTTACAAAATAAAGTCAGATTTGCACAACTAGATTCCGGTAAAGTCAGACTATCTTTGTGGCCAACAATTAAACTAAAAACTCTATTTATGGCAACTACCTTAATCTTAATTGAATTCCTTATCGTACTATTCTTCATATTTGCAGGAGCACGAGTTGGCAGTATAGGACTCGGCATCTACGGTATGGTCGGAACATTTATTCTCGTATTCTTATTTGGGCTTAAACCAGGTACTCCCCCTATTGATGTAATGCTGATCATCGTCAGTGTCATCTGTGCAGCGGCTTCATTACAAGCTACAGGAGGAATAGAATATCTGGTTGGACTGGCTGCAAAGTTTCTCAGGAAACATCCCAGTCACATTACATTTTACGGTCCTCTATGCACATGGGTCCTTTGTCTGGTTTGTGGGACAGCACACACATCCTATTCACTCCTCCCGATTATCTCAGAAATTGCCACAAATGAAAAGATTCGTCCGGAACGTCCATTAAGTGTAGCCACTATTGCTGCCTCCCTCGGAATTACAGGAAGTCCAGTATCTGCTGCTACAGCAGCTCTGCTGAGTTCAGAACTGTTAGGCAGTAGGGGGATTCAATTGAAAGATATTCTGCTGATCTGCCTCCCCGCCTCTCTTATCGCCATTCTGGTAGCTGCCATTGTAGAAAATTTCGTCGGAAAAGACTTGAAAGATGATCCGGAATACCAACGGCGTGTAAAAGAGGGAATCATCAACCCAGAAGAAGACAAGAAGAAAATGCAAGATATGGAGTTTCACCCTAATCCTCGTGCGAAATGGGCTACCCTGGTATTTTTCATCGGTGTTCTCCTCGTAGTATTTTTCGGGTTATTTCCAAGCAGAAGGCCACATTTCATGGTTGATGGTGTTTCCACTCCTATTGAAATGTCTCAAACGATAGAGATGATCATGATGTCCATATCGGCGCTCATCCTTATTGTAGGCAAAGCGAAACCAGCAAAAGCCGTACAAGGGAATATATTTGCTGCGGGGATGAATGCGATGGTCGCCACCTTTGGTGTAGCCTGGATGGGAGACACTTTCTTCAATGGGAATATCGCCTTCTTCAAGACCCACATCGCAAGTATCGTCACACAATATCCCTTCCTGTTTGCCATTGCACTGTTCATCATGTCCATCATGTTGTTCTCGCAGGCTGCAGCAGTTCGCACATTGTATCCTTTAGGGTTAGCTTTAGGGTTAAGTCCTTTAGCATTGGTTGTGATGTTCCCCGCTGTCAATGGTTATTTCTTCTTCCCGAATTATCCGACTGAGGTGGCAGCCATCAGTTTTGACCGGACCGGAACCACACGTATCGGTAAATGGGTTTTGAATCATTCATTCCAGTTGCCAGGTTTCATTACCACTTTCGTTTCTATAGGCATTGCTTACCTCGTCGTAAAAATTTTCTACTGATCTGATGATAGATAGAGGTAAGAAAAAATCAATATATAACAATACTTTAAAATAATAACATTATGAGAAAATTACGTAGTTTATTCTTACTTTGTGGTTTATTGGTTAGTATCACACTTTTTGCAAAACCAAGAATCCGCATTATCGCCACAGGCGGCACCATAGCGGGCGTATCAGCTTCTTCCTCCTCTTCTGCCTATACAGCAGGCCAGGTAGGTATCCAGGCATTGATCAATGCCGTTCCACAGATCAAGGATCTGGCAGATGTCAGTGGTGAGCAGTTAGTAAATATTGGCTCTCAGGATATGAACGACCAAGTTTGGATCAAACTTGCTAATCGTATCAACCAACTTCTGAATCAAGAAGGCTATGACGGTGTCCTCATTACCCATGGAACAGACACGATGGAAGAAACTGCTTACTTCCTGGCTTTAACCGTACATTCTAACAAGCCGGTCATACTGGTAGGCTCTATGAGACCATCCACAGCCATCAGCGCTGATGGACCAGCTAACATCTACAATGGTGTAGCCGCAATCTGTACCCCAGCATCACAAAACCGTGGTGTCATGGTCTGCATGAACAACCAACTCTTTGACGCCAAGTCAATTATCAAGACACATACTACTGACTGTGCTACTTTCAAGGGTGGCATCTTTGGTGAAGAAGGTTACGTCTACAATGGAAAAGCCTACTATTTGTATAAACCAGAGTTTCGGCAAGGAACAGCTTCTGAATTCAGTGTAGAAGGAATGAAAGAACTACCAAAGGTCGGAATCGTGTATGGCTATGCCAATTGTTCACCTCTACCTATGCAGGCTTTCGTCAATGCCAAATTTGATGGTATTGTTCTTGCGGGTGTCGGTGACGGCAATTTCTATAAGGACGTCTTCCCTATTGCCGTAAAGGCCCAGAACGATGGCATTCAAATCGTCCGTTCCAGCCGCGTACCAACAGGACCTACGAATCTGAACGGAGAAGTAGATGATGCTAAATATCATTTTGTAGCTTCTCTGAACTTAAACCCTCAAAAGGCCAGGATTCTCCTGATGCTTGCTCTTACAAAGACGCATAACTGGCAACAGATTCAAAAGTATTTCGAGGAATATTAATCCATAATCCCATGAAAAAACAATTATTATTAGTTGGAATGAGCCTCTTTATCTGTTCCGGAGCACTATATGCCCAAGGTGACAATACAGGTTATGGAGGCAATGAGAATGGTGATTATGAATCACTGGCTCATCGAGTCCTCAATCTGGAGAAGAAGAACGATATGTTCAATGTCTACTTCAACTACGCCTACAGTTTTCAAGAAGGACGTGATGCTGACAAACAATGGAATTCCCATTTTGCCAACAAACAGTTACGGTTGGAAATCAAAGGTAACCTGACCGATCACCTGTACTATCGCTTTCGCCACCGTCTGAACAAATCAACAAGTGCCCAAAGCGAGGATAACTTCGCCAAGGCAACAGATATCATGATGGCTGGTTATCGTTTTAATCCAAAGATAAGTGTAGAAGCCGGAAAGATGTGCCAGATATGGGGCGGATTCGAATTTGATGAAAATCCAATGTACATCTATCAGTATTCTGACATGGTAGACAATATGGACAACTTCATGGCAGGAGTGGTCGTCAACTATAATCCGGTGCCGACACAGACTTTTTCAGCAGAAATCAGCAATGCCAATAATGGCAAGTTTGCTGATGAATATGGCACTGACGCCAAGACCGTCGGCCATTCTTTGGCAGACGTGTCTCCATTGACCAAAGCAAAAAATCCATTGACCTATATCCTCAACTGGAGTGGAAGTTTCTTCGGAGATAAATTCCAGACAAAATGGTCTTGGGGCATCCAGACACAAGCTCAGCATAAATACAGTCGGATGATCGTTTTGGGAGAGAAACTGAATCTGTCGACGTTACAATGGTATTTCGATTATATGGGTGCTTTCGATGGACTAGACCGATTGAAAATTGCCTCTTCTGATCTGGCTGGTTACTTGAATCCGGAGCAGCCAAACACCTATTTCAGTGATGTGCATTACAACTCCTTCATTTCAAAGGTCAACTGGCAGTTTGCTCCACAATGGAACTTCATGGCCAAGGGTACTTACGAAACAGCCAGTGTACAACATATCGATAAGTTGAAAAACTATAGAAAGAGCATCGGTTATATCGGTTCTATCGAATATTATCCGGTAAAAAAGCAAGATCTTCGGATTTTTCTGGCCTATGTAGGCCATAATTATGATTTCAGTCATAAATGCAACCTGCAAAATTACAATACCAGCCGTATTGAACTAGGCTTCATGTATCGAATTAAAGCATTTTAAAGTTTTTAGGAAACAATAGATAAAAAGAGATACAAATATTCATTTATGATCCGTCATAAGAACAACGGACATCGAATTTTCTTTCTTTTTCCTTTTGCCTGAGGATCAAGATAATTTGAGAATCAGGCA
>DAIPMC010000118.1:0-6127 GCA_036768895.1 Prevotella sp.
GTTATCCAACTGAATATCAGTTCTGTTGACTATATTTTCATTTAAAAAATTGTGCTGCTGAAGTTGCTGCATACATTCATTATATACGACACCACGATGTTCTGAGTCTTTAATGGTGACGGCAACAACTGCCCTGAACTTTAAATTCTCTTCCATTCTGTCAACTTCTCGTTCTACGGCATCACGAATATGAGATTCTAAAGCCAATCCCCAATGCCGATTACTTGAGAGAAATTCCATTTTATTTTTGGGAGTCATTTTTGAGAGATTTACATGATATTTCTTTACCGGGCAATATTTCTTCTCTTTTTCGATTAGTGCTCTTTCTCCAAGATAGTCATTCACTTTCTTTGATTTCGAATAGAACTGGTTGGCTAGAATATTTGCGGGGTCAACCATATAATATTCATTTCTATGGATTGTTCTTATGCCTGGACGGAAGTCATTATGTTTTACATTTTTATACGTTTTTAGGGAGATATCAACATCCGTTTGACAGTATTCATTTGCTTCAGAAGGACGAAGGATGGGGTCATATACCAAGGTGACAATAATCTCACCTTCATAAAAGCCTTCATCATTTACTAAACTTTTCGGATAGGGAAAATCAAGAATTTGATAGTTGTCACCTCGGACTGACAAGTCAAATGGCCAGTACATTGTGAATTCTTCCTGGTCATTGAATAACATATTGTCCAGTTGTGTGGGAGATCCAAATCCAAGTTCTTGAAGAACAGTACTTTTGTCTTGCTCTCTACATGACGGATAAAAAGCATTGTGGATAAGCATAGCCTTTATCAGAAGAGGATCAAAGTTTCCACCAATTCGGTGTGCAAGCGTGGCAGCTAAAGCTGCTATTCGTGGTGTAGAGAAACTCGTTCCGCAAGCTCTCGTATATGGATTAAAGCGGGAACATAGCGTCCGCACACCTGTCTTCGTATTTCCACCGTAGCTGACCAAGTCCGGCTTTATGTTGTATTCTGGCCCATAGCCTATACGGGAAAAAGAAGAGCGCTTGTTTTCCAGCTCATCATCTTTGTCTGTAGACTCTTGATTGATACTTCCAACAACAAGGCTCCGCAAAGAATCGGCACCTTCATTGATATGCAGATCTCCAGATATCTCACTAATATGAATATTGCCAGCGGATTTACAGAAAAGGATATTGTGCTTCTCCTGTAAATCATCAAGAAACATGGCTAAATCAGAAAATTTATTGGGACTAATGACTTTTCTTACTCCTTGTGAAAGATTCCACACCCTAATATCTGGATGAGTTTCAACGGCATCACGGATATGTAACATTAAATCTGTCTCTGATATTTTCAGATTTGAATTTACCACACAACTATCAACTCTGACAGGGCCACAGCCGATGATGTCCTTGCCAGCAAGTTCATCACCATAGATTAATATCCCTGCAACAGCGGTGCCATGGCTACAATCATGGCCAGGTTCATCAATCTTTCCAGCAATATCATCATTAGTTTGGCCTTTAATCCAATCTTCCAAATGCTGATGGTGGCAATCAACCCCTGAGTCCATCAGACCTATAATTGGATAGGTCACTCCTTTCTGAGGTTTCAAAATGTTCAATATAAAGCCCTCATGGTCCGGAACGACCTCCAGTTCAACATACGGAACTTTGTGGATCGAAATTATTCCATCCATAGATGCAATATTCTGAACTATATTAGCAGAAACGTTTTTTATCTCATAAGAAGCAACGTTCGAGGTTACATAGTACTTTTTAACCTCTATATGAGAGGCTTTGCATTTCTTTTGAAAATATTGTGCAAGTTGATAATTAAGGTTGATATCATGATAGTCAGCAAGATGAACCTTAACTGTTTCACCAGTTTGAATGTTTCTCTCCACTTCAGGCTCAAAAGCATGAAGGTCTTTTACAGTAGCAAAAGATCGACGTTCCTTTTTGCCCATAGAGTCAACCTTAATATTTGAAAATCTCCGTGCAATCAATCTAAGGTCACGGCCATTATCAATTTTTACAAGGACATCGTTCTTGTCCTTCATTCCGATAATGTTATCTTTTCTAGAAATGTCAAACAGATTATGAACGCAAGGCCGATAAGACTTTGCCGTAGCTTTCTCATGAAGTTTAGCTGTTACAAGTACAGGCAGACCACTGGAAGAAAGCTCGTTGTCACCAAACCTTGCGGACAGGCTTTTTAGAGAATTACGGATTCTTCCTATATTGCCAGGGATTTCATTTATATCAAAATAGTGGGGTAATTTGTCATTGCCACTTGCTTCTGGCTTAAACTTATCCTCTACCCCACGATAATGAACGAATTTTACTGGTAAATCTTTAGCCATATTAGATCTTATTTAACAGATAGAACATTTCTTACTTGCCTTACACTAATATTAGTATACTCTGCTATTTGGGTCTGAGGAACTCCGTAAGTACTCAAAAAACGAACACATCCATCTACGTTTTTTTCTTCGCCTATGAGCTCAAATAAACAAAGATACAATTGAGCTATGGAAATATTTTTTTCTTTTTTCAGGAAGCTCCTCACTTTGGCACGATTAATAACAGTTTTCACATCTGATGGAGACATTCCTTCAATAGCTTTACAGAACGCATTCATTTTTGCACTATCATCAAGTATCTCTGAGCCATACCCATCAATGAAAATAGTCACCATCTTTTTTAGATTCTCTTTTTCGGGTAAGCCTACCTCAATCTGCTGCAAGAACCTACGCCATACAGCCTTGTCCAACAATTCCGGATGATTGGTGGCAGCTACAAGAACGCAAGATTTCGGCATGTTGTCAATGTCTTGAAGAAGACTATTGATGACACGCTTCAACTCTCCTAATTCATGACTGTCATCCCTTGCCTTTGCTATAGCATCAAATTCATCCAAAAATAAAATGCATGGCATACTTGCAGCATAGTCAAAGATGCGACGCAGATTCTTTGCTGTGCTTCCTAAAAGAGAAGAGACGATACCGTCCAATCTGGCAATGACAAGAGTAAGCCCCGTTTTTTCACTGATATAATGAGCAATGCTTGTCTTACCACATCCAGGTTTTCCGTAAAGCAAGAGTGTTTTCGCTATATCATAACCAGCCATTTCTAGTTCGGAATAATGCTTAACTAACTGGATAAATTCATTAACTTGTCTTTCTACAGTGTTGTCAAGGATGATTTTCTCATCTTCGTTGCTTGGTGGAATAACTTGGACAATTTCCAACCTACTGTCTTGATCAACGGGAATATTTCTAAGAGAATCAGCTACCGCAATGTCTTTCGCTGAAGATGACTTAAGTTTTTCTCTTATGCTTTTGGCCAAGAGAACATCACCTTCCTTTATCATGCGTTCTGCCAATTTATTCGAATAAGTGACAATCTTGCGCTTATCGTTTGAAAGTCCCCCCTCAATGATTCTTAATATCTCACTTCCCATAGTTTCCTTAATTATATTGCAAAGTTACGAAAACCGTACAAAAAACAATATAATTAACACATATTAAATTGTAATTAACATTAATATATACTTACATGATATTAAGTCACAAAAATGTTTAGTACTTTGACCTTATAAAAGATTCATATCCAAATCATGTCCACGCCCTAAAAAAGATACTCCTAAGTATTCCTGATTTTAAGTTGCAGAGAAACTTTAAGAAAGTTAATCCATAGTCAGTTGGCTAAGAATCATTTTCATGAGATCACGGCAATGTCCCATTCTCGCCAGAGGGATAAATATGGAAAAAGCCCCGATAAAGCAGTAACTTTATCGGGGCTTTTTATTGATTATGCAGTTTCTTCTCCAGAAGAAGTACCAAATATAAAACAAACAACTCTGGCCGCACCTAAACAGTCTACACACAGACGAACTGATAAGAAAAGGGTCCTTATTTTTTCATCCCCTTATACACTTCCACGGTCTGGTCAGCGATCTTGCCCCAGTCATACTTGCTCATATCATACTCCACGTGTTCCACTGGATACACTATTACCTGTTGCTATTCTGACGCTAACTCCCCTCATTACCACAACAAAGATAATCTGAATCCGTGAGGCCGATCTCCATGTTTTCCGGAATGTCTGGACAGGTGAACGGGATTCCGCCGGAATATGCATTCAAAGCAAAAGAATTCCTATTTAAACTCTGTTCTAAGCAATGCGTCAAGTGTTGGATATAAGTGTATACCATATTTCTTGCATGTGATTCTAACATTGTCATAACGATAAAAAGTCGAATCACAGACAACAGCCATTTTCCCGGAACGGGCAAAGAGCCCCAATTCCAGCAAAGATACAGGAGACTTGCTCGTGCCTAAAATATTCATGATGATAAAAGAAGACTCTTCTAGATGAGACAGCTCCCAGTTGACTTGATAATCCATTTCGCCCTTCTTAGTCCCGTCCCATTTGTCCTGCCTTGGATTAAAAAGAATCCATTTACCGTTTTTTGTTTCAAAAAACTGAACCAGGCCCTTTTGCCAGTCAACGCTGCTCCCCATATCAATCGTACCGGCAAGGAATACCTTTTTTGCACCTATCGTATCTTTTGGATTTGTAATTCTCTCATGGGGATGTAACATGATCACTTTACCATCTGCATATAGGGTTGGCATTATTGACAAGACAATACTCACCAACATCAAAAGCAATATTCTGAAGTTATTTGTTTTAGTCATTTTTTCGTGGATTTTAATCAGTTTACAAACTCTGTCGCACCTGAAGACTGAGTACTCTAAAGAAAGGTAACAACAATTACCTATAAGGATGTATGCTCTGAGGTCGTTAATAGCTACCTTGACGCCCGAAGAGGAGCCTCTCTCTTCTAATGGATTACGCCCAGAAGATGCGCGTTGCCAATATCCTCAGCAAATACCTTGAGATAAAGCTATGAATGAAAAGATAAAGATTCCACTATCTAAGATGAGATGCCAATTTCCCATTTCGGTCTATTATTCCCGCTTCTTTCAGAAATTTATTTGCACTTTTCTTAGAAGCTGTGGCCTTCTTAATAGCAGCTTCCAATCTTTCTTTCCTTCCTTGAAACAAATCCGTCATAATATCCTCCTTTTATAAAAACCTGAATATCTATATACAAATATACAACAACAAATTCAAATACATTACTGCTCCCTACTCTAATTGACTAAATCATGAGAAGAAGGCAAACAATAACAACCTATATTCATCATCTTAACGAAAAGGCACCGATCCTGTTGAACCGATGTATTTCAAGAAATAAAAAAATCAATTGAATTCTTGCTGATTAGAAAGAAAAAAGCTACATTTGCAATGATATTAGTACAATATGAGATGGAAAAGAAAACTATGACAAGAGAAGAGGCCTTAACACGTTTCCTGACAGCCAGACAGCATAAAAGAGAAGTAGTCGCAGATTTGGAAAAAACGATGAAAGCTGAGTACGAAAAGGAAACAGGCAAAAAAGCCAATTATTTCTTCTCATTGTGAAACAACTTGACTTGGCAAGGATTAATGCAACTTCACCTTCTGAAGTTGCCAATTTTTCACGTATCAATTATTATCAGTTCAGATCTGATAACGGAGTACATTTTGTTATAGCTATTGTCGAATTTTTACAAACAGTACAGTTGCTTGGGTACAAACCAAACTCTTAGTTTTTTGAATAAGAAAAACCTGTTATACTCACCATATTTTCTTGGTTTTATAATGTGAGCACAAAGGTAACATAGTTTAGAAGTTCAAGCAAAACATCCTTTTGTACACTTACATTCAGAGCTACAGAATAGGCCCTTGAACTATAAGGTAATCATAAACATTCATGAAAACTTAAAAAGTTGATAATACCAAGGCCAAACATCCCATCCATTTAGTACGCTTCGCCATTCTTTCCAGAGATCACATCCCAGATTGTCAGCCAGATAATCTTCAAATCCAGGAGGAACGACCAGTTCTCGATATACCAGATATCCTTTCTCACACGTCTTTCCATCTGCCACAGTTCATGCGTCTCCCCACGGCATCCCGTCACCTGCGCCCAGCCAGTAATCCCCGGTTTTACGAAATGGCGCATCATATATTTGGAAATAAGTTGGGAGTAAACTTCCGTATGCTTGAGCATGTGCGGCCGGGGCCCTACGATTGACATCG
>DAIPMC010000119.1:0-5938 GCA_036768895.1 Prevotella sp.
AACCGGTCATAATCATTACGTGTCGTATGAAGAATGCCATTCACATCAATATGGTACCAGGACTTCATACAACTTTCATAGGGTACGTATGAATAGATATACCGGGCTCCGAGAATATGGAGGAGAATAAAGATTGCTACCCCCAGAAAGGCAATTTTCGGAAGTTTTGCTTTTGGAATATCAATGATCAAAGGAACCAAAAGCACCACCGTTCCTAAATGTTGCAGAAGTTGGTCTTGCAGGAATGGTGGATGAATGAGAGAAGCCAGCGCTACTGCAACAAGGGCAATTACTACACTAAATCTCCATTTCATATACCCACACTTTTAATTATTTTTTAAGTTTGATATGATCAAAACCTAAGCCATACACACCGACGACCGCACTTTGCGACACAAAGGCATGTGGATCAATATCATGAATAAGTTTAAATATCTTAGAAGATTCCCGCTGTCGTGCAATGACAAAGAGCATCTTCACCTCCCTGCCGGAATAAAAACCTTTTCCGTCAATCAGCGTGCATCCTCTGGGCACTTCATTGTTGATAGCCTCACCCAATTCTTCATACCGATCAGTGATAATCATAAACTGGACTGACCGACGGCGCATATTGACGACCTGGTCAACAAACAAGGCTGTAATAAAGAGGAAGACATAACCATAGATAACCTGATTCCAGTCACGCAGCACCAGATAACTTGAGGTGACAATGACCAGGTCACAACAGAAGATAATATGTCCCAAGGAGATGTCATAGTACTTATTGATCATTGCGGCTATCGTATCTGAACCGCCTGTACTCGCATTGCAGGACAGGCTGAGCCCGGAGCTGCTTCCCATGAAGAAAGCTCCTATGACTGTAGCCATGAAAGGCTGGTTCTGAAGCAAGACACTACCCTGCATAAAATGCTGCACACAGAAAAGGCAAACACTGAACACAAATACTGCATAGATGGTTTTCAAGCAGAAGTGCCAGCCCAGGACCTTCAAAGCTATAGTTAAGAGTAGAATATTGAGCACCAGATAACTGACACTCGGAGAAATTCCAAATCCCCAATACAGGATAGAGGAAATACCACCGATGCCACCCATCGTTATATGATGGGGAAGCAGGAAAATGCCAAGTCCTACACTGCCTATCATCATAGCCAGCGTAATCAGGACCATATCCATCCACCTCTTCCGATGTATGGGGCAAATACAGGATTGTCTCATTGGTATCGTTGATAAATTCATTCTATACTAAACTTTTCTGACAATTATAAATACCATATTAGGATATAAGATTCTTAAAATATGGCAGTTAGCTCATTTCTCCATTCTCTTGCTTGATCTACCAGAAAGACAGAATGTCAACTCTTTTGTGACCTTCTGGCTTCCTGCCGACTAATAGCTTTCTTCAGCATTAGGGAAAGACGAATCCTTTACATCCTTGATGTATTCCTTGATGCCATCCTGCATACAAGTTCTGACATCTGCAAAATGACGCAGGAATTTCGGTTTGAACCCACGTGTCATTCCTAAAGCATCTGCATAGACCAGAATCTGACCGTCAGTTCCATTGCCGGCCCCTATACCAATGGTAGCAACATGCAATTCTTTGGTTACCCTTGATGCCAGTTGGGCTGGTATCTTCTCAAAGGTAATTCCGAATACGCCGGCTTTTTCCAGGGCTTTCGCATCAGAGAGTAATTGATGGGCCTCACGCTCTTCCTTCGCACGAAGTCCATAGCCGCCAAACTCATTGATATGCTGAGGAGTCAGTCCTAAATGTCCCATTACAGGAACACCGGCATCAACGATTCCTTTAACGGTATCCGCAATCTCAGCACCACCTTCCATCTTGACAGCATCTACACCTGTTTCCTTTACGATACGAATAGCATTACGAATGCCATCCTCACGACTTATCTGATAACTGCCGAAAGGCATATCGCAAACCACCAGACAATGCTTACATGCCCGGGCAACGGCCCGAGCGTAATAGATCATCTCATCTACGGTAACAGGAAGTGTATTCGCATTCCCTGCCATGACATTAGAAGCAGAATCACCAATAAGAATTCCGTCTATACCCGCTTCATCCAGAATACCTGCAGTCGTAAAATCATAAGAAGTAAGCATCGTGATTTTCTCACCACGCTGTTTCATCTCTACGAATGTCTTTACTGTGATCTTCTTCTTGTCTGTAATCAATCCCATGATATCTTTATAAATAAATTTTGTGAATCCTCCAATCTATATTATATCCTACTAATTCCAATTTTAAAGCAAAAATACAACTTATTCTTGAGAAGACGGAAAGATCATACTCAATTTCAGATAAGTCAGGCCCTTAAAATCCTTTATGACACAATCTGAATACGGTCTGATTGCCTCTTCTGAATTTGTTGTAGCAAGGCCTACGACAAATTCTCCGGCTGCACGAACAGCTTTCAATCCATTGAAACTGTCCTCCAGCCCAATACATTCGCATGGCCTGACATTAAATTTCTGTGCACCTTTTAGATAACACTCCGGATCCGGCTTGCTCTTGCAAAAATCATCGGATGTAAGCATACAGTCAAAATAATCCGGAAGTTCCGGTCTCTGAACACAGACGCTCTTCATCTTCTTTTGGTTACTGCTGGTTACTAGTGCGGTCTTGACATGATGGTTTCGTAAATCTACGATAAAATCGGTAAATCCCGGAATATAATCATATCTCATGTGCTCTTCAAACTCGTTGAGACGTCTGGTAATCGCTTGCTGCTTTTCATGCTGGTCCGGGAAAAAACTATCAAAGATCTGTACGAGTGTCTGCCCTTTAATCTCATTTTCCAGACCCGGATGATTTGGAAAATAATGGCGAAGTTCCTTCCCCCAAAAGACACTATACTGAGACTCTGTATCAAGGACAACGCCATCCAAATCGAAAAGTGCAGCTTTAATCATTTTTACCTTATTTATGTTTTAGTTTTGCAAAGTTACAAAATTTTATTAGTACCTTTGTCGGTATGAAAAAAAAAATTCTGATTATAGCTCTTGCTGTACTGGCTATAACTTCTTGCGGAAACCGGAAAGATAGAAAAATCACCCAACTTGACGGGATGCATTTCGACAGTATCGCCGTGGATACGATTGTTCCCCTTTCCTCAAAAGCCAGTTCGCCGAATCTGAAATTGAAAATAGACCTGACTTACATAAAGGGGAAGAATGCTGACAAGATCAATCCTACCCTATTGCAATCAGGTATCCTCCCTCCGGATTATCTCTCTTTATCGCATAATCGGATGGACATCAAGGCTTCTGTGGATTCTTTCGTTAACATCTATTCCCGTGGCTATAAGAATGATTATTCTGCTATCTTCAAACAGGATCCTACACATGTTGCCTCTCTCAACAATATCTATGTATTACATACTCATGTAGAAAGTCGGGCTGATCATATCCTCAACTATTTTGCAAACATCCACTATTACGGCGGAGGATTGCATCCCATTAATCAGACCTTAGTCAGAAACTTCGATACGAAGACGGGACGCCTGATTACTTTAAACAGCCTGTTCGTTCCCGGTTATCAAGATGGACTAACTGATGTAATCAAAAAAGCCTTCCTCAAGAAATACAAGGTAGATAACTGGCAGCAACTTGCCAAACGGTATTTCTTCGCTGGAGGAAAAGTGTATGCACCGGATAATTTCATTCTCAGTGACCACAAAATCACATTTATCTATTGCGAGGACGAAATCGCTCCACATGCTGAAGGAGAAATCCAACTGACAATCAGTAAAAGTAAACTAAAACATTGGTTAAGATGAATTCAAATGCCGATCTTATTTTCCACTATTTCCCAGAACTCAACGAGAACCAGAAACAACAGTTTCAACAACTCGGTGCTCTGTACACAGACTGGAATGCTAAAATAAATGTCATCTCCCGTAAGGACATTGACAACCTTTATGAACACCATGTGCTCCATTCTCTTGCCATTGCCAAAGTTATCTCCTTCAAGCCCGGTACTAAAATCCTTGACATCGGGACAGGCGGTGGCTTCCCGGGAATACCCCTGGCTATTCTCTTCCCCGATGTTTCATTCAAGTTGATTGATGCTACCGGAAAGAAACTCAAAGTTGTTGAGGCGATTGCACAAGCCATAGGATTAAAAAATATAAGGACCGAGCATCTTCGTGGTGAAGATGAAAAAGGCAAATATGATTTCGTAGTCAGCAGAGCGGTCATGTCCCTTCCTGATCTGGCGCATATAATCAGAAAAAACATCATACACAACCATAACAACTCAATGTCCAACGGACTGTTCTGTCTGAAAGGCGGGGACTTGTCTGACCAATTAAAACCTTTCAAGGGGAAAGCAAAAGTCACTGATCTCAGTGATATCTTCCAGGAAGACTGGTTCAAAGAGGAAAAGAAACTTATCTACCTCCCCATCTGAAAGGAGACAAGACAAACCGTATTCCTATAAGTCGCAAGAAATTAGTCAGGCAGAAAAGATTCACATAAAAAAGACTAGAAGATGATGAACATACAGAGATTCCAATGCAATATGCTTCAGGAAAACTGCTACGTAGTGAGCGATGAGAGCAAAGAATGTATCATCATTGACTGCGGTGCTTACTATGAGGAAGAACGTCTGGCCGTCGTCAACTACATCAAAGAGAACAAGTTGACTGCCAAACACCTCATTTTAACTCACGGCCATCTGGATCATAACTTCGGTGATAACACCATATTCGAGACATTCGGACTCAAACCGGAAGTATCTGAAAGTGATGCCCACCTGATGCAGACGCTGAAAGAGCAGGCCAGTAAATATTATCAGATCAAACTGAACTATGATTTTCCTCCTGTCGATCACTTCTTCGAACAGGATGAGAAGATTCGATTCGGAAATCATGAACTCTCGATTATCGAAACACCTGGTCACACCAAAGGGTCAGTCACTTTTTACTGTGAGTCAGAGCACATCGCTTTCACTGGTGATACGCTCTTCAAACATTCCATCGGGAGAACCGACTTCCCCGGCGGATCAAAGTTTCTTATGATTCAGAGTCTGAGGAAACTCGCCCAGTTACCTGACGAGACGATCGTTCTGCCCGGACATGATGACCAGACCACAATCGGAGAAGAGGTCTCTGTTAATCCCTACATGGACCGATGAAGATGGACATAGACAACAGTAAACACAAGGAAACAGATTCTTCTTTAGAAAAGCCTACAAAAACGATTCTGGGAATTGACCCCGGTACCAACGTTATGGGCTACGGCGTCCTGGAAACATCTGGCAATCATGCTCATCTGGTGGTGATGGGTGTCATCAACATGAAAAAGGAAAGAGATCCATATATCCGACTGGGCAAGATACTGGAAAGGGTAACAGGTGTACTGAATGAATACCATCCGGATGTGATGGCGATCGAGGCCCCCTTCTTCGGAAAGAATGTGCAATCAATGCTCAAACTCGGACGCGCTCAGGGTGTAGCCATTGCTGCCGGCATCCATTATGGAATACAAATCCATGAATATGCGCCATTGAAAATCAAGATGGCGATCACCGGGCAAGGACGGGCCAGCAAGGAACAGGTAGCCGGAATGCTCCAGCACTTGTTGAATATCAAGGACGAGGAAATGCCAAAATTCATGGATGCCACTGATGCGCTTGGGGCAGCCTACTGCCATTTCCTTCAGATGAGTACGCCTAAGACGGGTACACATCATTACAATACTTGGAAAGATTTTCTTATCAAGAATAAAGATAGAATCACTGATTGATTTTGCCCTAAAGGATCTGGTTAAACCAGCGTTTTCAGGAATCAGTCGGCAGACAGAAAAACTGACACAACATTTTATTAAAGGAGGAAACGTATGTCACAAATATTTATTAAACCTCAAATCCGCAACTAAGCCCTTGAACGTCCTTATTGCGTTTACACGTCCTCTC
>DAIPMC010000013.1:0-1891 GCA_036768895.1 Prevotella sp.
CTTTATCCCAATCTCCTTTGTCTACACACACCACTTTACCACTCTGACAACTTATTCCTCCATTGGAGAGAAAATAAGGCGGATCAGCAAATATCATATCGAACTTGAAGTTGAATGCTGGGAGCAACATGAAAGTATCGCCATGAAGGAGAGTGAAATCGTGGTTGGGAGATTTATAATATGCTTCTATCTTCATAATAACCCTACTCTTGAGGAGGAACAGGAAGACCTAACTTATTTAATGGAATATAATTGAAATAGTATTTGCAACCAACACTAATAATATAGTCCAAAGTATCCTTGTATTTGTGATTTTTAAACCAATCACCTAATATATAAATGAACTCAACTTCATAGTTTAGTTCAGAGAACAGCTTGATATATTGTTTTTTTTTGAAGTCACATGTTTGTAACTTTTCATCAACACTGCCGGCAACCTCTTGATGTTTAACTTCAATAATGAACACTGTATTATTGACTATCACATAAATACAATTGTCAGGCAATAGTTGCTTGGATAAATGTTTTTCCAATCCACATTGTATTCGTCCAAATATTTGTATAATCCATACTTTTTGAAAATATGAGCGACAACTAAATTATTATAATATGCCAAGGTTCCATCAACTCTGTAACCAACTTGCTTGTCTAAGAATGTTGCCAAGTCAACTTTTGCTTCATATATAAGTCCTGTGATAGTATTACCGCCACCAATACCACCCCTTTTCATAATTTTTACTTATTTTTATAATATTCTACTACACCATCTAAATAACCTTTAACGTATGCTGCATGGGGGCTCTTATGACGTTGTCCTCTTGCTTGACTTTCTTCCAAATTATTGAGAATTGAATCAAGATTAATTTGTTCCTTGAGAATTAAACCATCTTTATAACCCTGCTCGTATGCACAAGCAGCACATTTGTGTCTTCCTCTGCCTCCCTGATCCACTGGTAACGAAGACATTATATTTTGTATAGCAGAATGATCTTTTTTACATGCCATGATTAATCTGTTTTAAAGTAGCAATAAATCCTTTTATCGTTGTTAGATTGTAAATACTAGGTATAGTATAAAATGCTTCTTCTAATTTATTACTTGCAGAATTCCAACCTTTACCATCGGTAATCCATACAAATTCGAAACCATCCACCGAATTAATCTTCAATGCCAGTTCTGTGTATGCTCTTGCCACCTCATTGAGTTTAGAACCACCGCCACTATAGAAGTTTACTTCCATTAAGTAAGTCTTAGACGGAGTTTTAATAACGAAATCAAACCGTTTCTTGTCTGTGCCCAAAATCTCAGTTATAGCTGGGTATGCTGATGAATAGACCTCCTGGCGAAACTTAATATCAGATTTAGTGAACGTATCAGCTATAAGGCCCTCCATTACGTGTCCACTCCTATTCTTGCGAGCGTTGGTGTCAAGACCCACTTCCACACCAAACACATAATCAACTAAATTTTTTATATGTTTGTTGGTGAAGACATTCTCAAGTCCAGTTTGTTTTACGAATGTGATAACACCTTCAACTGTATTGAAATAGGTTGATATGTATTGTGCCTCGCCGTTGCCGTTAAGAGCCATCTTTTTATCGTTAGTTCTCACAGCTATCAAAATATCTAGCACAGAAAAGACTTTCGGGTCATTATCCCATAGTTCACGAATAGCTTTTTCCATATCTGTTTGGCCAATTAGATAATTTAAGGTGTTGAGTTTTATTGCTATTGACCTGACATGATCATTACATTTTTGAAAATCGGTGTAAAATGCCAAATTAGCATTCGTATCGAGCAACTGAGACATGAAAGTCTCGAACTCTTGTTTTGTATGTGCACTCATTTTTATATAGTTATAGGTTCAGCAACCATATTGGCAGCAGTAAAA
>DAIPMC010000013.1:1925-19663 GCA_036768895.1 Prevotella sp.
GTTGCCAACAATGTTTTCGTAATTGTGTATTAACAACTCTGTTAATCTCCCTCGCTTGCTAGCCTTAGCATTAATACCTCGCTTTGCCCAAACCCGCTCTATATAGAAATTTTTATACAGTTCGTCAAAGAACCTATCCTCAGGATTTTTTCCACTACAATCACTATTACTAAGCATTTCCATACATCCTCTATTCGCCATTTCCGTAAAGAAAACGCTCAACCTTATCTGTTCATCGTCATTAAATGGTTCCTTTACGTATGAATTAAAACTTGATGTAGCATTCAAAGGACGATACGGAGGATCAAAATATATGAAAGTATGGCTACTATTGATATAGTGTTCAACCTGTGTATAATCTCCATAACTAATTTCAACCCGCTGCAGAAGCTCACTATCTGAAAGGATCGTTTCCGCATCACAAATCTTTGGATTAGAATATCGTCCAAAAGGGACATTAAATTTACCCTTAGCGTTCTCACGATACAACCCATTAAAACAAGTACGATTCAGATAGATAAATGTTGCTGTATTCTCAATATCATTGAGGTATTCACTATTGAATTCATTACGTTTTTGGTAAAAATAGATTTGCCTTTCATCCTCACTAAGTGCAAGATATTCAAATTCTATTTCGGTTAAACGTTCTATTAATAGTTTTGGCTGTTCCCGAATAGTTTTATATGCTGTAATAAGATTAGGGTTGATATCATTAATAATAGCGCGCACAATATTTGGATGTGTGCTAAGCATATGGAAGAGCAGAGCACCACCTCCAACAAAAGGTTCGATATATGTTATATCTTTCAAATTATCGAATTCCTGAGGTAAGTATGCCTCAATTTGTGAAATGAGTTGTCCCTTTCCTCCAGCCCACTTTATAAAGGGTTTTGCCATTTTTAAATATTTTTTCTGTATACAAAGATATAAAAAAAATCGCGAATTATTTTCAAAATCAGAATTTCTTATTGGTCGACAATCTATGTATAATTGAAATTAATAAGCATCATATTATCAGGAAGGAGAATACTTTCTTACTTTCTGCTTTTCAATATATCTCGATGAGACCTTTCAATGCTGCCTTAGCCATACGGGAATAAACTTCACCCAACTGGGCGAAACGGCGGGCACAGTTGGCTGCAGCATGGCGTACTCCCAGTGACTTGTTCTGCAATGCTGCTACTGTCTGGTCAAGATACTCATTGATACCACGTGAATTAGGCTCCTGTCCCTTCATGAACAGTCGTGCGAGCAGTGAATATCCGGTAATCTGATAGGTTTCCTTGTCCGATGCAATATACTGATAAGCGAGCATCGGGGCATAATCGACATACTGCAACAGGTTGAAGGCAATCATTTCTGCCATTTCCTGTCCCCGGATCTGTTCCATCCATACATCAACAATATCCGGTAGCATCTTTTCCGGCGGCATCATCAGCGTAGCCAGGATCTTACATTCTCGTATATCTTCTTTCCAGAGTTCTATGGCCAGGTCGTAATCTTTACCATACTCTCCTGCCATCTTCTTCAACTCAACAAAATTGACACCCCAGTTGATTTTGTAGTCCAGTCCCTTCTCGCGCATGGAATCAGCAGCAGGCCGGTTCATCCGCAGTCGGAAGGAACGCTTGATGGCATTCAACTTTTCCTTTGTATCTTCTTTCATAACGGTAATTCTCTCACACTAATGTTGCATAATCACGGGAATAGCGCAACATCTGTTCTGCATAACCTTCGGTGTAATCGACTTTCACATCAGTGACTGTTCCTTTCGGATCACGGACCAACTGAAACTTGGGATTGATAAAACCCTTGTAGGGAGCAATATGGAGTTGTGAATAGCGTTCCCGGATCTCTTTATGAATGGTCGGATCTATCTTTACACCATACCGCTCCACGAGTTGTTTGGCTGCCAGATAATCACCCTCACTCTTAATCCGCTGGATTTCAGCCAGAAGTTTGGCAAAGAGATCACGCAATGCACTGTAATCGTTTACTTTAAGGTAATGCTTTTCATCCTGTTCCACAATCTCAGCAGCACCGCCCGCATGTTCAAGAACCCAGTTGGCTATCAAGGCCCGGTTTCTCATGTGAGCCTCCTCTATATCCTGTCCCGGTCTGATGCGCATACATTGAGTGAGCGCGCCATTCATCAGATACGTATAATACTGGCTTTTATAGGCTTCATGATCAGACAGAAGACCTAACTCTACCAATTTCGGGTCAGCAATGTAATACAAGCCGAACAGATCAGCTCTCGCCTCTTCAATGGTGTTGCCATACGCTTTGAGTGCATTCGGGTACGTACCCGGCAGCAGTTGCCCACTGCCATGTCCCAGACATTCGTGCAGATCAGTATGCAGGTCATCCGTCAGATCTCCGTATTTTTTGATTGAGTCAACGGTGGGCTGATCAATCACGAATTCTTCCATGAATCCATTCCCCTTAGCTGCCTGGTTATAGGCTTCCGTCAGATTTCCGATCGTCACACTCTTACTACCCTTCTCTGCCCTGATCCAGTCTGCATTCGGCAGATTGATTCCAATGGCGGAAGAGGGATACTCGTCACCTCCCAGCATAGCAGCACAGACCACGTTTGCCGTAACACCCTTGACGTGCGGCTTGCGAAACCGGGGATCCACCGGTGAATGGTCTTCAAACCACTGCGCATTTTGAGAGATGATCTGTGTACGTCTGGTAGCGATGGGATCTTTATACTCTACAAAACCTTCCCATGTGCCTTTCAGCCCCAAAGGATCTCCGTATACTTCGATAAAGCCATTGATGAAATCAACTTCCCCCTCATGCTGGCTGACCCACTCAATCGAGAACCGGTCAAAATCCCGAAGGTCTCCTGTACGGTAATACTTCACCAGAAGATCAATGACCTTCTTCTGTTTTTCATTTTCAGCAAAGTCACGGGCTTTAAGCAACCAGTCCACAATTTTCCGGATTGCCGGACCATAGAGGCCCTCAGCTTTCCATACCTGTTCTTCTATTTTTCCGTCATGCTTGATGACTTTGGAATTGAGTCCCCATGACGGCTGCTCATATTCTTCAGTTTTTTTCTGCGAATAGTAGTCTTCCACTTCTTGCTGGGTGATGCCCTCGTAGAAGTTGGTTAACGCGTTTCGGAAGAATATTCGGATTAAAGATGACCGGAAAGATATCCTTCATGAATGCTTCCACGCTTTCACCGGGATGCAAGGGTAAACTATTAGGATTCGTTTTCAGGATTTCATCACAGAGAAAATCCCTCGAAAACTCAGGGATAAATTTTTCACAGTTATAATGATGATAGATCCCATTGGAGAACCAGACTCTCTTCAGGTAGGTCTCCAGAGCTATAAAGTCCGGATCTTCACGTGAGCCGCTATAGGAAGCGACAACGGTTTCCAGAGTCTTACGGATGCGAAGATTATACTTCCCCTGTTGGTCAAAAGTGATGTCTCTTCCGTAAAGGGCGGCCTTTGACAAACAGTAGACATAGCATTTCTGAGAAAGTGAAAGATCATTAAAACCATTGAGTTGATAACGCAAAAGTTGTAGATCTGCAAACTTCTCGTTTGCAAATTCGAATTTTTTCAGTTCCATCATTTTATGCATTTGCCTTTACTGACTTCTTCCCACCCTTTTTCTTCTTGTCTTTGATTGAGGGATGCCACGCAATATTGCGCATCTTATACTCCCTGGGGGTGCAGCCATTGATCTTATAAAAAGATGCATAAAAGGATTGTCTGTTAGAAAAACCGACCATGTCTGAGATATCTTCCATGTTCAGGTCATTATGACGATGATCTACAAGAAGCGACATGGCTTCCTCGATACGAAACTTATTGACAAATGATGTATAATTCATGTGGAACTTCACATTTACCACAGCTGAAATGTATCGTGTGTTGGTTCCTAAATCCTTTGCCAACTTTTTTGCAGAATAGTCTTTATCCTTATATTTTTTCTGAATGAGAACAACCTCAAGAATCTTTTGCTTGAGTTCTTCCATCATTCTGGGGCTGACTAGTGTACGGTAAGCCACCTCTTTGTCTTTTCTCACCGTGATATTATATTTTCCCATAATCTTATATTTCTAGAAAGTCAACCTTAATTTATTAATAGGACAAATATACGAATTAATTTTTTACAAAACAAACAGAAATAACATATTTTTATATATTCTTAATATAATTGCAAAAAAAGATTCTTTAATGTCTGTTTTGGGGCATCATCCACCACTTTTATGGGGCTTGATCATTCTATTTTATCCGTTTGGATGAAATGGTAAAAGGATTAAAGTCAAATTTTATATTTTATCTGATATTCGGAATTTTAGAGTTTCCTGTATCCGCTTTTGTCGGATCGGATGCATACTCTTCGAATCTGCCATTGGTATCCAATATTCCCTTTTTCTTACCTTTTCGTGCTTCAAAATAGGGATATTCATCTCTCAGAGAGATATCATCATAGATAAAGTCTACTGCCACCGTATTGTTATAGTCAGGCAGGATAAGTCCCATCTTCCCATTCTCCTCCGCGATGACCGGGACCATAGACAAGTCATCAACATAGACGTATGGAGTCCGGAGAAAATCATACTCTGCCGGAATGACAACTTTTCCTTCGTGGTCTTTTATTCCAAATTTGCCATTGATTTCGAATACAGAATGATATTTGATGTAAGTCTGTTTGATATGCTGCAGATAGTAGACCATCTTGCGTTTATTCTGGATAAGAGCAATAAGATAGGCAAAGGTGTCACAATAATTAGCTATGGACCGTGTCAGGATGATTTTCCAGTCCAGTCCGTCAATAATCTTTCTGTTCAAATCAATATACCGGGCAATAGCCTCTTCCTTCTGTGGAAGACTGAGTTGGGAAAGTCGGTCTATGAAGCATTCCATACTTTTCTTGGAACCAGACATTGCCTTGATATAGCGGTGGACCTGGCGTTCCATTTCGCGGCAGACAAACAGGTCGATCTGCTGCTGCTCAACAGGGTCCAAATAGAGATTATCAAAATTATCAGGTGTTATTTTTTCCATGGTCATTCTCTCCTTTTGGCCCAAAGTTAAGTTTTTTCTTCGGATTCTGCAAGATTTCCGGAATAAAAGAAAGCAACTTCTCAATATTTTTAGTAACTTTGTTTGTCGAAAAGACTGGCTCATGAAATTTCCAATTTTTTCGGAAGTTTATATGGCTAAAACAAAACATGAAGAAACAATTACTTTAAGACAATAAAACCTATGGAAAGAACGTGGAGATGGTTTGGGAAAAAGGACAAGATTACCTTACCAATGCTGAAAGAAATCGGCATCGAAGGCATTGTCACTGCCTTGCATGATGTACCTAATGGGGAAATCTGGACTAAGGAGAAGATCAATGACTTGAAGTCTTTCATCGAAAGTTATGGGTTGCGCTGGAGTGTGGTGGAAAGTCTGCCAGTGAGTGAAAGTATCAAATACGGAGGACCGGACCGTGACCATCTGATCGAGAATTACAAGATCAGCCTGAAGAATCTGTCAGAGTGTGGAATCCATACGGTCTGCTATAATTTCATGCCCGTTCTGGATTGGGCGAGAACTGACCTGATGCACCTCAATCCTAACGGCACCTATAACCTCTATTTCTCTCAGGCAGAGTTTGCTTACTTCGACATCTGTATTCTGAAACGTAAGGATGCAGAGAAAGACTGGCCGGCCGAGGTTTTGCAAGAAGTAGAAAAACTGAAGCAGACGATGACTCCGGAAAAGGATCATCAGCTCGTCGATAATATTATCGTCAAGACACAAGGGTTCGTATCCGGCAATATCAAAGAAGGAGATGAACATCCTGTACAACTTTTCCGGAAACTCATTTCCCTTTATGAAGGCGTGGACAGGGAAAAACTGCGGGAGAATATGAAGTATTTTCTGGAAGCAATCATGCCGGTCTGCAATCAATATGATATGTTTATGTGTGTCCATCCGGACGATCCCCCCTTTCAGATACTGGGATTGCCCCGTATCATAACTTGTGACGAAGACATCAGTTGGTTCCTTCATGCCGTGGATGATCCTCACAACGGACTGACCTTCTGTGCAGGAAGTCTTTCAGCCGGTGAGCGGAATGACATTGTCAAATTAGCCTGGAAGTATGCTGACAGGACCTGGTTCGTCCATCTGCGTTCCTGCCATGTGTTTCCCAATGGCGACTTTACCGAAGCCAGTCATCTGGGAGGAAGAGCCAATATCATTGAACTCGTGAGAATTTTTGAAAAGGCCAATCCAAAGTTGCCTATGCGGGTAGACCATGGCATGACCATGCTGGGTGATGACAAGCGGGGATACAATGCCGGCTATTCTTTCCTCGGCCGTATGTTTGCCATGGGACAGGTACAAGGAATCTTGGCCACTGTGGACCGGGAATTGGGACTGCAATATCATCAACCCGGATTTTCAGATTGAGTTGAAAGATTTCATCAATTTCCTATATTGTATTTTTAGCGTTGCATTTGCCTTTGTTATTGGATATCCGGCAAGGGGAAACAACTACTCAACTTTTAATCAACCAATAAAACAAAAAAAATGAATGAACTGTTTGACATTAAAGACTATGTAGTAGTCATCACAGGCGGAACCGGTGTACTGGGCTGCTCTATCGGTAAATATCTGGCACTCCAAGGTGCGAAAGTCGTCATATTAGGCCGTCGTGAGGATACCGGTAAGAATATTGTCGATGACATCAGAAATGCCGGCGGTGAGGCTTCCTATTTCAAAACTGATGTGATGAATAAGGCTATAGTCGAGCAAAACTGCAAGGATATTCTGGCCAAATACGGAAAAATAGATACCCTTCTCAATGCCGCCGGCGGTAATATGGCTGGGGCAGTCATTGCACCGGACCAGACCTTCTTCGATCTGAAACCGGAAGAGTTCCAGAAGGTTCTCAACCTGAATCTGGTGGGAACGGTGATTCCTACACAGGTATTTCTCAAACCGATGGTCAAGGCAGGAAAAGGGAGTATCATCAATTTCTCTTCTATGGCTGCTTTCCGGCCGATGACAAGAGTTTGCGGCTATGCAGCTGCCAAAGCCGGAATCAGTAATTTTACAGCTTATATGGCTACCGAATGTGCGAAAAAGTTTGGAGAGGGTATCCGTGTGAATGCCATCGCACCCGGTTTCTTCATCACCAACCAGAATCGTGCCCTTCTGACTAATCCAGACGGCAGTTATACCCAGCGAGGAAAAGATGTAATCCGCCAGACTCCGTTTGGCAGGATGGGAAAGCCTGAAGAACTCTGTGGTACGATCCAATATCTGATGAGCAATGCCGCAGCCTTTGTTACCGGAACAGTGGCAGTCGTTGACGGTGGATTCAACGCTTTTGCGATGTAAAAATCATTGTCGGGATTCTCTTCGCAAAGGTTTGCGTAGGGATTTCCGGCTTTTCTTAGAAAAGATCATGTATATTTTACTATCTTTGCAGGAAATCTGAAAAAACAAACGTAAAATCTAAAACATAAAAATCAAAATTCAATTATGTCAGAATTAAAGTCTTTGAACAAGCATACCGCTCCGAAGAGTGAGATGCCGGAAAGAATCATCCAGTTTGGTGAGGGCAACTTCCTTCGTGGTTTCGTGGATTGGATAGTCTGGAATATGGATCAGAAAACAGACTTCAACAGTAGTGTTGTGATTGTTGAACCCCTTCCTTCCGGAATGATAGATATGTTGAACGGACAAGACTGCCTCTATCATGTTAATCTTCAGGGAAGAGAAAATGGAGAACCTGTCAATACTATCACACGTGTAGATTGTGTCAGCCGTGCATTGAACCCTTACACACAGAACCAAGCCTTTCTGGCACTGGCAGAGCAACCCGAGATGCGTTTTGTCGTTTCCAATACGACGGAAGCCGGTATAGCCTTCGATGACAGTTGCAAATTTACAGATGCTCCTGCTGCTTCATATCCCGGCAAACTGGTACAGTTGCTTTTCCATCGTTACCAGTTCTTCAACGGTGATCCGACCAAAGGAATGATTCTCATGCCATGTGAGTTGATTTTCCTGAACGGTCATCATCTAAAAGACTGTATCAATAAGTATATCGAACTCTGGAAGAGCGATATGGGCAGTGACTATGCAGGTTTCAAGAAATGGTTTACCGAAGACTGTTACGTATGTGCTACTCTTGTAGACCGTATCACTCCGGGATTCCCACGTAAGACAATCAAGGAAATCCAACAGAGAATCTCTTATAGAGACAATATGGTCGTACAGGCCGAGAGTTTCCACCTCTGGGTAATAGAAAGACCTGAGAATATGTCTGTAGAAGATCTGAGGGCAGAGTTTCCTGCAGAGAAAGCCGGTCTGCACGTACTCATCACAAATGATGAAAAACCATACCATGCCCGCAAGGTGACATTACTGAACGGTCCTCATACCGTCCTCTCCCCTGTTGCTTTCCTGAGCGGACTGAATATCGTACGTGATGCCTGCCAGCACCCCGTAATTGGGAAGTACATTCATAAGGTACAGTTTGATGAACTCATGCAAACCCTCGACTTGCCGATGGACGAACTGAAGAAGTTTGCTTCTGACGTCATCGAGCGTTTCGACAATCCGTATGTAGACCATCAGGTTACTTCCATCATGCTGAACTCCTTCCCGAAATACAATACACGTGATCTGCCAGGCGTTAAGATTTATCTGAATCGCAAAGGTGAACTGCCACAGGGACTGGTATTCGGTCTTGCAGCTATCATCACCTATTATAAAAGTGGCAAGCGTGAAGACGGTACGCTTATCCAACCGAAGGACGATCCGAAGATCATGCAGCATCTGACTGACCTTTGGGCAACCGGTGATACACAGAAAGTGGCAGAAGGTGTACTTGCCTATGACTATGTATGGGGCGAGGATCTCAATGCCGTTGCTGGTTTTACTGCATTGCTTAAGAAAGATCTTGATCTGATCCAGAAGAAGGGAATGCTGGAGGCTGTAAAGACAATCCTGTAATACAACAGAGAAGTTGATCAATATAAAGGGGGACAGTTCTGTGGATCTGTCTCCTTTTTCAATTTTTAGTAATATGAAGATCAAAAGATTTTTTCTTTTTAGCATTATCCTGTTAGGGGCAATTTCCGTTCATGCCCGGAGCAAAGGCTATTATACCCATTATGTACAGGACTCAAAACAGATCAAGGCAGCCCGTGAGTGGGTTTCTTCCGGTGAATGGCGAAACGGTTTTACCAAAGCTTCACCGGATGCCAGTGTGAATGCCGTAGATTTCTATGAGCAGTATCATAAGAATCCGGCCCAATGGAAAGCCTTGTTTCAATGGCTTCAAAATACAGACTTGATAACCCTGCCTGCCGGACGCTATCCTATAGCAGGCACCACTATGGTAGCAAGTGTAGAAGACGGTATCAATGATTCCTTAAAGAAAAGGGCTTCTGAAAGCCATTACCATCATATTGATTTCCAGTATGTAGTGAAAGGTATAGAAGGTTTCGGGCTGATAGACCATTATACAAGTAAGGCGAATTGCAAATACAGCCTGTCCAAAGATGTTATCCATTATGATTATATCAAAGACCGGACTAAATTTATCAAAAGTTGTCCGGGACATTTTAATATTTTCTTCCCCGGAGACTGGCATATCGCCAAAGTGCTGACAGATGAACCAGACCAGCACCTACGTGTCGTTGTCATCAAAGTGGATGTCCACTAAAGAACAAGGGACGGACAATGAATTTCAACCTTCATTGCTGTCCCTCTTCTCTTTTTATAACTCTCAAATGTTCTTTCTACCTTCTATCAGGCAATGTTGCTTAATACTTTTTCTTCTGCAAGAAACATGCCTGAAAGGCACAACTGTCACAATGTCATAAAACACCTTAGTCAGATTCAGAAAAAGCAGATTCTCAATCAGGTCTTTTATCTATATATCTGTATCCATAAAACTGTGAGCGTGGGAAGCAGAATATATGGTCGTCGATATTTCCCTTGTGAAATTCATCAATTTTCACCTTTGCCCAGAAGAACGACAATTTAATCTTCAAAAGTTTTGGAACCAGGGTATGTTTATCAATCGTAGCCTTGATATGCTTGATTCCTTTAGTACCAGGGAGGGCATCAAGGGAGATAAGATACCCCTCGCAACTATCACTTATATGATAGCTGTAACTGTCCGGATTAAAGGAAAATTTAGAAAACAGCTTATCTTTCTTCGGAGAATTGGAATTATGGAGTTCAACCGTCTTCCTTCTTCTGTCTACGCGATAGAAATTGACTCCATCATCCCATACAGAACATTGTCGCTCTACAAATCTATGTTTTTTACCTTTTATCCACATCGTACCCGACGTTTTATAAAGGCCTATCACATTTACAGAATAATTGAATTCAGCCCCGCGCGGGCCAGATATCTGTTGACAGGCTTCACCGAATATTCTCTTAGCCTGTCGGGCATTTGGTGTGTTTTGTGCCCATAGTGAGGAAGAGAAAAGGCAGAAAAAAAACAGAATAAAACTCCCCCACTTTCTAATACTTCTAATCATTGCTCCTATTTCTTCTTGTTATATTTAAGTTTGCGATAATAGCCGATGAGTGCACCTCTCGGATAACCCTTTTTAACAGCTAATTTCAAATCATTTTCGGCCTCGTCAAAGCGTTTCAGGTTAATTCTGAGATTAGCCCGGTTCAAAAGATAGTCTATATTGGCAGAATCCAGTTGAAAAGCTTTCGAATAATCATATTCAGCCACATCGTACATCTTTCTTTCCTCTTCTATTCCTGCTCTGGCAGCGTATGCCACAGCACTGTCAGGATACTGGTCAACGAGGGTATTAATCCCATCATAAGCCTCCGTATAGTGCATGTCCTTCTGGTTCAGCAATGCCAGTCCCAGTTCTGCTTCGAAATTGCCTGGTACGATAGTCAACAGGTTCTGGTAGTCGAGGCGGGCAAAATTATACCGGTTTAATTTCTGGTTCACGTATGCACGATAAAACAGCCCCGCGATATTTCCTGGTCGGAGATAAAGCACTTTGTCCAGATCATCTTTGGCATACTGCCACTGTTCCAACTTGATATTCCAAGCCACCTTTTTCAGGCGCAGGTCGACACTGTCAGGATGATAAGCCAAAATGTCCGTCGCTTTAGAAAGAGAATCTCTCAAGGACTGGTAATTCTGAGCCATGACCGGTCGTCCGAACAGGACGAAGAGGATACAGATCACAAAGAGTTTACGCATGATCATTAATTTTTATCGGCAAAGTTACAAAAAAAGTGGAATGTCCCAAAAGATAGCCCTACCTGTTAGACAAAATTAATGCTTCTCATCAAATAGAAACAAAATATCCACGATAAGAACTTGTATATCCTTATCGTGGACTAAGAGACCAACAGTTACCTGAAACAGTCCAGTTATACTGTATGGAAGTTATTATGCGTTTTGTATATAATTTACAATCCACGCGCCGACATCGGTAGTACCATACTTCTTACCACCTTCAACCTGAATCTCAGGAGTACGTACATTCGCTTCAAGACTGGCATCGACAGCCTTACGTATCAGTGCTCCCTCTTCTTTCAGATTAAAATGCTCGAGCAGCATAGCAGCAGAAAGAATTTCCGCAACCGGATTGGCTATATTCTTGCCTGCAGCCTGTGGCCAACTGCCATGGACAGGTTCAAACAAGGGTGTATGGTCACCCAGGGAAGCAGATGGCTGCAATCCCATAGATCCCGTAATACTACTGGTCTCATCTGTAAGAATGTCGCCGAAGGTATTCTCTGTAACGATCACGTCAAAGAAGCGCGGTTCTGTCAGTACTCGCATGGAAGCATTGTCTATAAACATGTAGTCTGTTGAAACTTCCGGGTACTTCGGAGCCATCTCCATGGCTATCTGACGCCAGAGACGGGAACTGGCCAGGACATTGGCTTTGTCAACGACCGTAAGATGCTTATGGCGCTTCATGGCAAACTCGAATCCGACTTTCAATATACGTTCAATCTCAGGACGTGAATAGATGTCAGTATCGTAAGCCATATTATTGTCCTGATATTTCTTGCCGAAATACATTCCTCCTGTCAACTCACGGATCACGACAAAGTCTGCTCCCTTGATGATCTCATCCTTCAAAGGACTCTTGTGAAGCAAACAGTCAAAGGTTGCCACAGGACGGACATTAGCATAAAGGCTTAACTTCTTGCGCATGGCAAGCAAACCATTCTCCGGCCGTACCTTGATAGTAGGATCATTATCAAAACGAGGATCACCGACAGCAGCAAACAGGACAGCATCAGAATCCATACAGGTTTTGAATGTAGAATCAGGGAACGGATCACCCACTGCATCTATACCATGAGCACCACAGACAGCAGGTGTATAGTGGAAAGTGTGTCCGAATTTTTTTCCGATAGTGTCCAGGACTGCTATGCCCTGCTTCATAATTTCTGGTCCGATACCATCACCGGCCAAAACTGCAATTTTCAAGTTCATTCTAATTTCTTTTATTGAGTTGTTTATTCATTATTTCCTGGAGATGCCGGATTATCCGAGTCAGTATTGCACTCGTCATTCTCAAATAAATTAAGCATTTTCAAAGTTGCCTTGATGGCAGCTTCAGTCTGGTCTGCATCCAGTCCGCGGGTACGCCAAGAGCGATTTCCGTAATGCCAGGAAATGGCTGTCTGTACCAGAGCATCTGTATGTCCACCAGGAGGGATACTGACCTGATAATTGTCCAAGACCGGAAAAGTACGGTTCAGTTTCTCCTTGTAAATCTTGCGCATTGCTTTCACGAAAGCATCATACTGACCGTCACCGGTATGTACCGCTTCATAACTTACCCCATTGATTTTCACCTTAAGGCTTGCTATAGGCTTCATGCCATAAGAGGTTGATACCATATAACTTACGAGTTTCACTTTATCTTCAGGCGCATTGTGTTTGAGGACATCACTTACGATATAAGGCAAATCATCCTGTGTGACCAATTCCTTTTTATCACCCAGTTCCGTAATTCTTCTTGTCACGAGTCTTGTCTGTGCAGGCGTGAGTTCAAGCCCTAATTTTTTAAGGTTCTGGATGATATTCGCCTTACCGGAATTCTTTCCCAAAGCAAACTCCCGATGACGTCCGAAACGTTCAGGAACCAGAGCATTGCTATAGAGGTGAGCTTTCTTATCCCCATCTGCATGAACCCCTGCCACCTGGGTGAACACATTATCACCGATTACCGGAGTATTAGGAGCCACACAGATACCACTGTATCCGCCAACAAGATGGCTGACATCGACAAGAGCAGACTCATCCACATGAGTAAGAATACCGAGTTGGTCATGAAGCATCACCTGAATAGAAGATAAAGGTGCATTGCCACAACGTTCACCCATTCCATTGACGGTAACATGGAGTCCGTTGACACCGGCTTTGGCAGCAGCAAAGGAATCTCCTACTGCCATGTTATAGTCATTATGCGCATGAAAGTCGAATCTTACGCCAGGGTATCTGGATATCATATCTTCTATGTATTCCTTCGTATTGAAAGGATTGAGAATGCCCAAGGTATCTGGCAGCAAGAACCGTGCAATGCCACTGTCCTTCAGTGCATCCATTATCTGGTAGACATAATCCCTGGAATTTATCATCCCGGAAGACCAGTCTTCTAAATAGAGATTCACTATGAAATGCTGGTCATGAGCATAATGGATTACCTTTTTAATATCAGCAATATGCTCTTCGGGAGTTTTATGGAGCTGGAGGGTGCAATGTTTCAGAGACCCCTTAGCCAGCAGGTTGATGACATGACAGCCACAATCTTTGATCCAGTCTACAGATTTTGTTCCGTCGACAAACCCCAGAACTTCGATACGATCCAACAGGTCATGGTTGGCTGCATAACGGCAGATCATGCCTACAGCATCCTTTTCGCCGTCAGATACCCGTGCAGAAGCAACCTCTATACGGTCTACGCCCATATCAAGGAGTGCTTTTGCTATCATCAACTTCTCGTGTGGCAGGAACGAGACCCCATTGGTCTGTTCACCGTCACGGAGCGTTGAATCCATGATTTCTATTGTCTTTTTGTCAGAATCGCTATTCATAACATCATGGTTATCTTAATCCTGGAAACTCAGGGTATCTGCTTTTTCCCAAGTTTCAACTTTATCTAAATTCTTCACCAGGAAATCTACATCGTCAAGACCTTCTTCCAGACAATGCTTTTTATATCCATTGATCTCAAAAGGCTCTGAATGTCCTGTAGCGAGATTGGTCACCGTCTGACCGGGCAGATCCACTTTCACCTGTGTCTTATGATCCTTCTGTATGCTGTCAAACAGTTCTTTTAAGAAAGGTTCACTGACCACAACGGGAAGGACAAAATTGTTCAATTCATTATTTTTATGTATATCGGCAAAGAATGAACTGATCACAACCCTGAATCCATATCCGGCAATAGCCCAGGCCGCATGTTCACGGGACGATCCTGAGCCGAAATTCTTGCCGGCAACCAGAATCACTCCAGAATAAGAAGGATCATTAAGAACAAAATCTTTTTTCGGAGTTCCGTCTTTATGATACCTCCAGTCACGAAAGAGATTCTGTCCGAAACCTTCTTTGTCCGTAGCTTTCAGGAAACGGGCAGGTATAATCTGGTCTGTATCTACATTCTCTAAAGGCAAAGGAATGCAGGAAGAAGTGATAACATTAAATTTCTGTTTCATTTTACTAACTTTTTAGAGGGTTCTCGGATCTGTGATTTTACCTGTAATGGCAGCGGCTGCAGCTACAAGCGGGCTGGCAAGGATGGTACGTGAGCCAGGTCCCTGACGTCCTTCAAAGTTGCGGTTACTGGTAGATACAGAATACTTGCCTGCAGGAATCTTATCATCGTTCATGGCCAGACAGGCAGAACATCCGGGTTGACGGATCTGAAATCCTGCTGCTTCCAAAACCTTGTCAAGACCTTCTTCATGGATCTGACGGTCGACAAGCCAACTGCCCGGAACCAGCCAGACGGTCACTTTGTCAGCTTTATGATGTCCTTTGACAATATTGGAAAAAGCCCGGAAATCCTCTATCCTGCCATTTGTACAAGCTCCCAGGAATACATAGTCCACAGGATGACCAAGCAATTTCTGCCCCGGAGTGAATCCCATATAGTTCAGAGCTTTCTTGAAAGAAGCCTGATCCTCAACCGGTATCTGGTCCAATGTGGGAACTGCTTCACCAATGGCTATACCCATACCCGGATTCGTGCCGTATGTAATTCGTGGTTCAATATCTTCCCCATTGAAGTTGAGTTCTTTGTCAAAAACAGCATCATCACCGCTTTTCAGTGTTCTCCAGTAAGCTACAGCCTTATCCCATTCAGCACCTTTCGGAGCATATTGACGGTCCTTCAGAAAGGCAAAGGTGGTTTCATCAGGAGCGACAAAACCACCCCGAGCGCCCATTTCAATAGACAGATTACAGAGCGTCAGACGACCGTCCATACTCATATCCCGAACTACCTGACCGGCATATTCCACAAAATATCCTGTAGCACCGGATGTCGTCAGTTGACTCATCAGATACAATGCGACATCCTTAGCCGTCACCCCTGTTTTAAGTTTTCCGTTGATATTGATCCGCATAGATTTCGGTTTCTGCTGCAAGATACATTGTGAAGCCATGACCATTTCCACTTCAGAAGTTCCGATGCCAAAAGCCAAAGCTCCGACAGCTCCATGTGTAGACGTGTGAGAATCACCGCAGACAATGGTCATTCCCGGTAAGGAAAGTCCCTTTTCCGGGCCTACGACATGAATAATGCCGTTGTCCGGTGTATTCATCTTGTATTCAGTCAAGCCGAACTCCTCACAATTCTTGTCCAGCGTATCTATCTGTTTACGGGATATAGGATCCTGAATGGGTTGATCCTGGTCATGTGTAGGAGTGTTGTGATCCGGCATGCAGTAAATCTGTTCTGGCCTGAAAGGTTTGAGACCTCTGGCCCTCAGTCCTGCAAAAGCCTGAGGAGAAGTCACCTCATGGCAGTAAAGCCTGTCGATGTAAAGTTGTGTCGGTCCGTCTTTTACAATCTGGATTACATGACGGTTCCAGATTTTGTCAAACAAAGTGTTCATATCTATCTTATATTTTACTTGTTCCTGAATTTATTGATACAATCTATATAAGCCTCCACGGAAGCCGTTACGATGTCGGTATCTGCACCGAATCCATAATAAATGTGCCCATCATATTCCACCTGCATGTGAACTTTCCCCACATCATCAGATCCCTTATCAATGGCCTGAATCGTAAATTCCTTCAGGACCATCTGTTTGCGGATGATACGTTTCAGCGCATGGATAGCGGCATCTACAGGACCATTGCCCGAAGAACACTCCTCAAATTTTTCACCGGCAATATCCAGCCCGATACTTGCCACACTATTCACGCCTTTACCGGTAGTGACCTGGAGATAATCGAGTTTCACATTATGAGACAGTCCGGAAGCGGCGCCAGCCAATGCCAGTACGTCATCATCAGTGACCTCCTTTTTCTTGTCAGCAAGAACCAGAAATTTTTTATAAATCTCATTCAGTTTATCTTCTGATACATCAACGCCGTTGACATTCAAACGGTATTTAAGGGCTGCACGGCCGCTGCGAGCAGTGAGGATAATGGCATTGTCATCCAATCCTACGTCCTTAGGATCTATGATTTCATACGTCTGTGCGTTCTTCAGGACACCATCCTGATGAATACCCGAAGAATGAGCAAAAGCATTACGTCCCACAATAGCTTTATTAGGTTGGACAGGCATATTCATCAGACTGGATACCATTCTAGAAGTGGGACAGATCTTTGTCGTATTGATATTCGTATCGATCCCGATGTTCTTATGACATTTCAAGATCATAGCGATTTCTTCAAGGGCAGTATTGCCGGCACGCTCACCTATACCGTTGATTGTGACTTCCACCTGACGGGCACCGTTCAAGACACCCTGCAAGGTGTTGGCTGTTGCCATACCCAAGTCATTATGGCAATGAGTGGAGATCTGCACCTTGTCTATTCCATCAACATGTTCCATCAGGTACTTGATTTTATTCCCATATTCATCCGGAAGACAATAACCTGTTGTATCCGGAATATTGAGTACTGTAGCACCAGCCTTAATAACCGCTTCACAGACCTGAGCCAGATACTCATTGTCTGTACGACCGGCATCTTCTGCATAAAACTCGACATCTTCAACGTATTTCTTAGCATATTTGACGCACTCGACAGCACGTTGAAGAATTTCCTCACGGGTGGAATTGAATTTATATTTGATGTGATAATCACTTGTTCCCAGTCCTGTATGAATACGTTTACGTTTGGCATACTTCAGTGCTTCTGCCGCACAGTCGATGTCCTTGGGTACTGCACGGGTCAGAGCACAGATAACCGGCCATGTGACGGCTTTACTGATTTCTACTACTGAATTGAAATCACCAGGACTGGAAATAGGAAATCCTGCTTCAATCACATCTACCCCCAACAGCTCAAGTTGCTTGGCCACTTGGATCTTCTCTACCGTGTTCAACTGACAACCCGGCACCTGTTCGCCATCGCGAAGTGTTGTGTCAAAAATAAACAATCTGTCTCTCATATTTAAATCTTGTTAGTCATTTACTATCACCCAATAAAAAAGCCTTCCCCACAATCCAGAAGTGAGAAAGGCTCATATACGCTATCACGCAAATTTATACACG
>DAIPMC010000013.1:19673-33909 GCA_036768895.1 Prevotella sp.
TACCGTGTTCAACTGACAACCCGGCACCTGTTCGCCATCGCGAAGTGTAGTGTCAAAAACAAACAATCTGTCTCTCATATTCAAAACTTGTTAATCATTTACTTACTTCCTATCATTAAAAAAGCCTTTCCCACTATACCAGAAGTGAGAAAGGCTTTCATACATGATCATACAAAATTATACACATACCTCTTCACTTCCGGCCACTTGTTGCAGTCGAATTCGAATCATAATGCTTAGTATAATCTGTGAAATCATTGTTTTTATTATTTTCGAGGGCAAAGGTAGAGAATTAAAATGAAACGAGCAAAAAAATAATTACTTTTTTAATAAAAAAAGTTACAGATTCGTTTATTTGCCCATTATATTATGCCATATCTTCATCTTAAATTGAAAAAGAGAAAACGGTAAGGCCATAGAAATTTTCGGACTTCACTTTGCTAATCCCTTTCCGGGAAAGCTCTTTGCGTAGAAGGATATAACTATATATTAAAAAAACGGGCTGGAATCAGCGTCCGTGATCCAGCCCATCAATATTTTCTTCCTATGTAAAATCCAATCTTTAATCAAAAAGGAGGATCATCGCTATTCCCATTCATTTTACTACCGATGATTTCTCCCCCTTCCTGAGGCGGAAGAGGTGCAAAGCCCCTCTCATCTTCCGGATTCAGGAAAGTAGTAAATTCACCTCTAAAGCGTAACAATACATCACCGGTTGCACCTTTACGGTGTTTGGCTATAATGATCTGTGCCATTCCATGGAGGTCATGACCTTTTTCATCCTCATAAATATGATAATACTCAGGTCGGTGGACGAAGAGTACGATATCGGCATCCTGCTCGATGGCTCCAGACTCACGCAAGTCACTCAACTGCGGGCGTTTTCCTTCCAGTCCTTCCCTGTTCTCTACTGTACGATTCAATTGTGAAAGTGCAAGAATAGGAATATCCAACTCCTTGGCGAGTCCTTTGAGAGAACGGGATATGGTAGAAACTTCTTCCTGCCGGTTACTGAAACGTGCTCCATTAGCATTCATCAACTGCAGGTAATCGATGATGATGATCTGGACATGCTGCTCACGGACCAGGCGTCTGGCCTTGGTACGAAGTTCAAAGACCGACAGTCCCGGCGTATCATCGATATACAAAGGTGCTCCAATAAGTAACCGGAGTTTTTTGTCAAGCCGTTCCCAATCATCATTATCCAGTTGTCCGTTCAGGATCTTATTACCCGTTATCTCACAAACATTGGAAATAAGCCTGTTGACAAGTTGGACCTTATTCATTTCAAGAGAGAAGAAAGCAACAGGAATATGGTGATCAACTGCAATATTTTTAGCAATACTCAGTGCAAAAGAAGTTTTACCCATTGCAGGACGACCGGCGATGATAGCAAGGTCACTTTTCTGCCATCCACTGGTAATCTCATCCAGACGCGTGAAACCTGTCGGTATACCTGTCAATCCCCCTGCATTGCTTGCAGCACGCTGCAATATCTCAGTGGCCTCATGGATAACCGGATCAATTTGAGTATAATCCTGGCGCATATTATTCTGAGAGAGTTCAAAAAGAGAACTCTCTGCCTTCTGCATCAATTCATCTATATCTATCTGAGGATCAAAGGCGTCAGTCTCCACATCACTCGCAAAATGAATGAGTTGTCGGGCAAGATATTTCTGAGCAAGGACATGAGCATGATACTCTATGTGTGCAGAAGACGCTACGTGCTGGCTGATGTCCAGAATATAAGCAGGTCCCCCTATTTCATCCAGAGTCCCTTCATGCTTGAGTTCTTCAATGACAGTCATAATATCCACAGGTCGTTCCTCCAGGTTCATGGTCTGGATTGCCTGATAGATTTTCTGATTCCTCTGATCGTAGAAGGTCTCCGGACGGAGGATCTCGGACACTACCGAAAACGCATCTTTATCTACAAGAAGAGCTCCGATCACCACTTGTTCGATATCTGTAGCCTGGGGTTGCAAATGCCCATAACTCTGGTCGATTGGTGTAGATATACGTCGTTTACGATTGTTATTTTTCTTTTCTTCTGCCATCTTAGTTATTGCTTTGACTGCAAAGTTAATAAAAAAACAAAGAGGATTCGTTGCATTGTATTTCTTTTTTCATTAATTTTGTCATTACTATTAAATAAAACAACTATGATTGTATTCCCTTGTGCGAAAATCAACCTCGGCTTAAATATTGTAGGTGAATTGGAGAATGGCTACCACAGTCTGGAAACTGTTTTCTATCCTATTCCTATTTACGATGCACTCGAAATCAAGTATATGGATGAGAAATTTCCGGGAGAAGCCCCTTGTGACCTAAAGGTGACAGGGAATCAAGTAGACTGTGACGAGCAATCGAACCTTGTCATAAAAGCCTATCATGTCCTGGCCGAAGACTTTTCGCTGCCTCGTGTACATGCACATTTATACAAGCAAATTCCTTCAAAGGCAGGTCTCGGAGGAGGTTCTTCCGACGGTGCCTTTATGATCAGGCTTCTTGATGAACGTTTTCGATTGAATATCGGTAATCCAGAGATGGAACGTTATGCAGCCAAATTAGGTGCTGACTGTGCGTTCTTTATTACCGCAGAACCCAGTTTCGGGTCAGGTATGGGAAATATCCTGGAACCGGCTGATGGTTCGAGAGGAAATCTTTCGGGTTATTATCTGGTTGTTGTCAAGCCGGATATTTCTATCAGTACCTCAGACGCTTTCCGTCAAATAAAATGTCAGAAACCGACGAAATGCTGCCGGGAAGTAGTACATCAGCCTATTGATACCTGGAAGACCGATCTCGTGAATGATTTTGAGAAACCGGTCTTTTCCCTTTGGCCCGAGTTGAAGAATATCAAGCAACATCTTTATGACCGTGGTGCCGTGTATGCACAAATGAGCGGAAGCGGAAGTGCTATCTATGGCATCTTCCGCCAGAAACCGCTTGGAATTAAAGAAGAGTTTCAAGGATCATATACAGCCGTAAGACCGTTGGAATAGAGCTTTTAATCAAATCGTTCCTGTTTCGGATATGTCAATAGAAAAGATATGAATGGATACGGAATGACCAAAATTAATTTAAAATAATGAAATCAGCAGAATTGAAGGAGAGATTCAGAACGATTCGGAAAGGAAAACCGAATGAGAGATAATAAAACGGAGAAATTTCCTATAGTAGATGAACAGGGAAATGTATTGGGAGCTATAACCAGAGGGCATGCTCACGATGGCTGTAAAATATTGCATCCGGTTGTTCATCTGCACCTTTTTAACAGCAAAGGTGAACTGTTTCTGCAGAAGCGTCCTGCGTGGAAGGATATACAACCCGGCAAATGGGATACTTCTTGTGGCGGACATATTGATCTGGGCGAAAATGTGGAGCAAGCTCTGAAAAGAGAAGTAAGAGAAGAACTGAATGTTACAGATTTCAAGCCTGTTGCAATGGGACACTATGTCTTTGAAAGTAAAAAAGAAAAAGAACTGGTTTATGTTCACCGTTGTACCTACGATGGTAAAGTCGATCCCGATAAAGAAGAACTTGACGGAGGGAGATTCTGGACAAAGGAAGAAATTCTATCCAATCTGGGAAAAGGGGTATTTACTCCTAACTTTGAGAACGAATACCAGAAGTTCTTTATAGAATAAATAGGCAGAACATCCCTCAACTACTCCATCGTTAATTATAACTATTTATTTAACGTTATTCCTTAACGAATTCATTCACAGTATATTGAGAATATAATATACGGATACCATACCATTGATATCCGTATTATTTTTTCTTCTTCAATTCTAATTTTGGAATTCGAAGTTTTTGTCCTTCGTTGACTTCCTTGATACCATTTACAGCCTCTACATAGCATTCCATACCTTTTCCAAGATAGGCTTTGCTCAGTCCGGAAAGGGTCTGTCCTTTATGGACGGTAATGACCTTTTCGATACCCACAATGCGATAAGCACCGGTACGTACCCGGGGATCAGAATCATAGGCACCTGGAGAAGGCAACGCTGAAATGGTTTTCTGCTTCGTGTCGGGTTGAGTCGTTTGCTTGACATCAGGAGTACTCTGCTTTGCAGGTACAGGATAGTTAGCTTTTTCTTTCTGTACTTCTGATACAGGAACAGAATTTGCAGAATGAGGCTTGGCTTTGGTTTTCTGAACTTTAACAGGTAATGAACCAGCAGAAGTATTCTCCATATTATGGAGTTTAAGAGCCATTTGATTACATTCAGAGACTAATCGTCCATAATTGTAACTTAATCCAATCAAACCACCTATTAAAACAAGAAATAAAAACCCTGCAATAAAGATGAGATATCGGGGGAACACTTTTACAGTTGAAGCCTTTGCCCCATCCTCATCCACTACAAGAGAATTGTCTTCTTCCTCTTTTGCACTTTCTTCTTCTTTTTCTGCCTTTTCCTCTTTCTCTTCCTCTTCCTCTTTCGTTTCTTCTTTTTCATCAGAAGCACCTTCACTGCTCTCTTGTTGAAGGTTATCAACAGCAGCGGTGTCAGCAGTCAGAGTTTCTGTTTTTGTCTTTTCTATGGTCAGTTGTTCCTGATCTAAAGAATGATCATTTTCCTCTTTGGCAGAAAGCGTTTCTACTACAGGGTTAGAGACGAGATGACCAGGTTGCTCCTCATCTATCTCTTCAGAAGTATTATCTTCAGGTGCATCATTCTCTGAAATATTATTTTCGGGAGTATTATCCGAAGAATTTTCACCATCTTGAAGAGACTGTTTTGCTTCCGGAACCTTAAGAGTTGTATTTTCTTCAGAAGGTACACCCTGTTCCGTCTGTTGCGGAATCTGATCAGTAACATTATCTGTTACATCAGTCCTTACGACAGAAGGATTTGCCTTTTCATTTTCATCCTCCCTTACCGTTGGTTCTTCCTGCCGGGCAGAAGAGCTCTGAGAAGGTAAGGAATCGAGAAATTCTTGATCAACAGATGTAAAATCTACCCCATCATTGACGATAACCGTTTCAAACTGTTCGAATGGTTTATTGACAATTTCCCTTAAGACCGCATCCGGTGTAAAATTGAGTTTATCCCGTCCTTCTATAACGATACGTTCTCCAGTATTGACATCTACACTCTCACGGTCGCGAACACTAATGACTTTCAGAGTACCCCAACCCTTGATTTTCACAAGTTTGTCCTGTTGAATACCCATATTGATAACCTCCAGCAGATTCCTGATGAATTTGTCAGCAGTTGCTTCATCCAAATGGTTTTTCTCCACTAAGTGCGCAACCAACAAAGAAAGACTATTTTTAGGCATTAGGCGTTCATTCTTAAGTTGCTCCTTGACAGATGCCGAAGGCCGGAAATTCAAAATCAGTTTCGGTGGTACGAGCATCCGTTGTTTGGTTGTTGGATTAACAATGATCCGTTCCAGACGCTTCTTGACCTCAAAGGTGCCAAAACCAGGAATGACTACAGGTTGTCCCTCACCTACTTCATCTGTCAAGGCATCCACAACAGTACGTAAGAGTTTTTTGGTATCCTCCTGCGTGAATCCACTTTTTTCAGCCAGGTTGGCTATCAATTCCTTAGTATTCATGGGCAATTATTTTTCCATAAAGATCATAGTCTTCACTTCCCGTGATCTTTACCTGATAAAAACGACCAGTACGCACATGTGGATTATCGGAAACCGGTATCAACACTTCCGGATCAACATCAGGAGAACTGAATTCCGTACGACCGATAAAGTATGGGCCCTCTTTCCTGTCGACAATCACTTTCATCGTCTTTCCTACGTGAAGAGCCTCTATCTCACCAGAGATTTCTTCCTGTATAGCCATCAACTCATCAAGACGCTGCTGCTTTACATTCTCCGGTATATCATCTTTATAATGAAGAGCACTGTATGTTCCCTCTTCTTCAGAATAAGTAAAGGCCCCCATCCGTTCAAAGCGAGCCCAGCGAACAAAATCCAGAAGCTCCTGAAAGTCCTCATCTGTTTCACTGGGGAAGCCAACCATCAGGGTAGTACGAATACAAATCCCTGGTACGCGATCACGTATTGTCCGGATAAGATCCATCTGCTCTTTCTTCGTAATATGCCGGTGCATCCGGGAAAGGATATGATTGCTGCTATGCTGAAAGGCGATATCCAGATAACGGCATACATTTGGCCTTTCTCTGATTACGTCCAGCAATTCTACAGGGAACTGAGTCGGATAGGCATAGTGAAGACGGATCCAGTCAACTCCGGGAATATCAGATATTCTCCGGATCAGTTCAGCAATATGCCGATGACCGTCAATATCCATCCCATAATAAGTCAATTCCTGTGCAATGATCTGAAATTCCTTTACTCCCTGAGATACAAGGTCCTTTACTTCCTGTAGGATTTCTTCTTCTGGGCGGCTGGTATGCTTCCCTGTAATGATAGGAATAGCACAATAGGCACACTGCCGGTTACAGCCTTCCGATATCTTGACATAAGCATAATGATGTGGAGTCGTCAGATGTCGTTTCCCATCACAAGTAGGAACATCCGCCTTACCCAGATCATTCAAGAGTTGCTTATAATTGAATTTTCCATAATACTTGTCAACTTCCGGTATATCTTTTTCCAGTTCTTTCTGATAGCGTTGTGAAAGACATCCCATGACAAAAAGTTTCTTCAGTCGCCCTTCCTTCTTTGCCTTGACAAATTCCAGTATGGTATTAATACTTTCCTCTTTAGCGCTCTCGATAAAACCACAAGTATTGATAACAGCTATCTCTCCTTGTGGATTCCTGCTATCGTGTACACAATGGAAGCCATTAGCTTCAAACTGTTTCATCAATAGTTCTGAATCTACAAGGTTTTTTGAACAACCCATGGAAATGACATCAATCTGATTTTTCTTCATTATCCCGGTTTACTGTTTGGCACCATTAAACAAACTGTCAACAAACTCCCGTCTATTAAAGAGTTGCAGATCTTCCATACCTTCACCCAATCCGATATATTTTACCGGAACTTTCAGTTGGTCACTGATCCCGATTACCACACCGCCTTTAGCAGTTCCATCAAGTTTGGTAATTGCGAGTGATGTGATCTGGGTGACAGCAGAAAACTGTTTTGCCTGTTCGAAAGCATTCTGGCCCGTACTTCCATCCAAAACGAGAAGTACTTCATCAGGAGCATTAGGAATGACTTTCTTCATGACATCCTTGATCTTTTTCAATTCATTCATCAGACCTACTTTATTGTGCAAACGGCCAGCGGTATCAATAAGCACAACATCAGCATGATTAGCCTTGGCACTCTGCAAAGTATCAAAAGCAACAGAAGCCGGGTCTGAACCCATTTGCTGTTTGATAACAGGCACGCCGACACGATCGCCCCATATCTGAATTTGTTCAACAGCGGCTGCGCGGAAAGTATCAGCTGCACCCAGATAGACCTTCTTTCCAGCTTTCTTGAATTGATAAGCCAGTTTGCCGATAGTTGTGGTTTTACCCACTCCATTTACTCCAACAACAAGGATCACGTACGGCTGATGATCAGAGGGAAGATCCCATGAATCGGCATCTATGGTATTGTTCTCAGTCAGTAAAGAAGCGATTTCATCGCGGAGGATGGCGTTTAACTCAGATGTAGAAATATATTTATCACGAGCTACCCGTTTGTCGATTCGATCTATAATTTTTATCGTTGTATCAACGCCTACATCAGAAGAAATGAGTATTTCCTCTAAATCATCGAGGACGTCATCATCAACTTTCGATTTTCCTGCAACAGCCCTGGCCAGTTTCCCGAAGACACTTTCTTTTGTTTTCTCTAAACCTTTATCGAGAGTCTCTTTTTTGTTTTTATTGAATAAACCAAATAATGCCATATCCTAATGTATTTTCTGCAAAATTAAGAAATAAAATTGATAATTCTGATAAGGATGATGATTTATTTAGTGAATAGGTAATGATAAAACCAGAAAAGTCGTAATCTCTAATGAGATTACGACTTCTAATATGTTTTACGATTTATCAGCTTATTTGAAAAAGTCCTTTACTGCTTCGTTCGGAACCATTTCTTCATCAAAGATGTAAGCACCTGTTTTAGGGCTCTTAACCATCTTTATAACCTTTGAATATGCACGCCCTTCCTTTGAACCTTCATGGAGGGTAGCAACTACTTTCTTTGCCATAGTTTATATCTCTATTACTTGATTTCCTTATGAAGAGTCATCTTCTTCAAAATGGGGTTATATTTCATCAATTCCAGACGCTCCGGAGAGTTCTTGCGATTTTTGGTGGTAACATAACGACTTGTACCTGGCAGACCGCTCTTCTTCATTTCCGTGCATTCAAGGATAACTTGTACCCTATTGCCTTTAGCTTTTTTTGCCATGATCTTATTCTCCTATTACTTTAATGTCTTTCCAATCACAATAACCTTTGGAAACAGCATGCTTCAGAGCTGTATCAAGACCAACCTTGTTGATAAGACGCAGACCAGCTGCACTGATCTTAAGACTAATCCAGCATGCTTGTTCTACGTAATAGAATTTCTTGCTGAAGAGGTTTACGTCAAAGTTACGCTTTGTATGGTGCTTTGAGTGAGACACATTACAACCTCTCTGTGCTTTCTTTCCTGTAATTTGACAGATTTTCGACATTTCTATCTCAAAATTTTAAATTCGTTAATTGAAACCTATTCCAAACAGGGTGCAAAAGTACAATTTTATATTTGAAATTGCAAGCATTCTTTCATAAAAGTGTATCTTTTAAGGAATTTTTTTACTTTTCACCCTGATTTATGTCACTTTCATGTTCTCTGAGGAAATCCAGTAAAAGTTTCAATGCCTTGTTTGTAGCGATACTGAGATTGATATCCCGGCCGAAATCTTCTGTCAATTTAAAAGCTCTGATATCATCTTTATTTCCATATCCCAACCAGATTGTTCCTACCGGAGTTTCTTTTGTTCCGCCTGTCGGACCTGCTACACCTGTTGCACTGACAGCATAATCTACGTTGAGTGTTTTTATTGTGCCACTCACCATCTCCTTAGCAACTTCTTCGCATACTGCTGTCTGCTCTTCAAGTACCTGAGGACTGACATTGAGCAGTTTCTCCTTGATTTCATTCGTATAAGAGATAATGCCTCCCTTAAAGTAATTGGAAGCACCAGGCACAGATATAATGGATTCAGCAATACGCCCGCCAGTACAACTCTCGGCAGTACCAAGTGTTTTCTGATTGTTATAGAGCAGTTCTTGTATCTGCTTACTTAAAATCTTAGTTTCTAATTCCATTTTTCAATTGATTATAATGAATACTATCACCCTTTGAAGAGGATATTTAAAAGAAAGGGAGTGTTTATTTAAAAGTTACTTTGGAGAATGCCGGCAAATCAATAGAGGCAAAGTCCTTGTCCAAGTACTTGTAAGTACCCACACAAGCGATCATAGCAGCATTATCAGTAGTATAACTGAATTTCGGGATATAGATAGTCCATCCATATTTTGCTGCATGTTCCTTGAAAGCATTACGCAAACCGGTATTGGCTGATACACCACCTGCTACTGCAACATGGGTAATCTTAGTATCCTTTACCGCCGTACGGAGTTTCTTCATCAGAATATCAACAATGGTATGTTCCAGACTGGCAGCCAGATCATTCTTATGATGCTCCACAAAATCCGGATCTTCTGCCACCCACTTACGTAAAGAATAGAGGAAAGATGTCTTCAGACCAGAAAAAGAATAGTCCAGTCCTGATACCTGTGGCTCAGCAAACTTGAAGGCTTCTGGATTACCCTGCCGAGCAAGTTTGTCAATAATCGGGCCACCCGGATAACCAAGTCCCATCACTTTAGAACATTTGTCAATAGCTTCACCGGCTGCATCGTCAATCGTCTGTCCCAATACCTGCATGTCATTATAGGCATTGACTTTTACAATCTGGGAGTTGCCGCCACTGACCAAAAGGCAGATAAACGGAAATGGAGGCATGTGATTATCATCATCCGTTTCCTTGATAAAATGAGCCATAACGTGTCCCTGAAGGTGATTGACATCAATCAAAGGGATATCCAATGAGCGGGCAAATCCTTTAGCGAAACTCACTCCTACGAGTAAAGATCCCATTAATCCCGGTCCGCGTGTAAAGGCAATGGCAGATAACTGTTCTTTTTTGATTCCTGCACGTTTGAGGGCCTGATCCACTACAGGTACGATGTTCTGCTGGTGGGCTCTGGAGGCCAACTCCGGTACGACGCCGCCATAAGCACGGTGAACCTCTTGTGAAGCGGTCACATTGCTCATAATTACTCGATTACGAAGAACAGCTGCAGATGTATCATCACAACTGCTCTCTATTCCTAATATATAAATATCTTCCATAATTATTATGCTGATAATATTTCGACACCATGTTCTGTCATAACGAATGTATGTTCCCATTGTGCTGACGGTTTTTCATCACCTGTGATGATTTCCCATCCGTATGGGTCATCAGCATCAATGAAGACCTTCCATGTACCCATATTGATCATTGGTTCTATGGTAAAGCACATTCCCGGAACTAAAAGCATTCCAGTACCTTTATGGCCATAATGCAGTACATCTGGTTCCTCATGCATGGCTAGTCCTACACCGTGACCACACAGATCACGGACTACGCCATAACCAAACTTTTCAGCATACTGCTGAATGGCATGGCCTATATCGCCAACAAAGGCGTATGGCTTGGCAGCTTCAGCACCAATATCCAAGCATTCTTTTGTCACACGGACCAACTGGTCCTTTTCTGGTGAAGTTTTACCGCCGACGATAAACATACGGCTTGCGTCTGAGAAATAACCGTCTACAATCGTCGTCATATCTACATTTACGATGTCGCCTTCCTGGAGTACATCTTCCTTTTTAGGAATACCGTGACAAACAACCTCGTTGATACTGGTACAAACACTTTTCGGAAATCCCTCATAATTCAAAGTGGCAGACTGAGCATGATGTTCTTTCAGATAGTCGTTGACGATATCGTCAATTTCTTCAGTATTCATCCCTGGATGAATAGCAGCTTGTACCGTATCGAGAAGGCCATTGTTTACAATACCACTCTTACGGATTCCTTCTATCTGTTCTGGAGTTTTAATCAAGTCTCGAGTAGGCACTTCCTTGCCCTTACTTTCCCAATACATGACCTTCTTGTCAAGTTCTGTCACAGGCTGACCTGGCAGGCAATGCCATCTCTTTTTCTTTTTAAACATTATTATATAGTTCTTAAAATATCATTTGGATTCTTTATTTTCGGTCTCTTCGCCGGCAGAGGTATAATAATAGGTCCAGTTATAAATATCATTATCCTTAAATATCAATACAAAATGGCGCATTACTTCTGCAGTAGCTGTACCATCATAGGCAATCTTAATCGTATATTCTTCTCCTGTTTCACTGACTGCATCATACTCTATATACTGCATTACAGAATCCTTGAATTCAGTATTTATGCTTTTAATGCTGTATTTGTCAGGACCGATGTATACAGTCTGGTTTCCAATACGGACGATTTTCATATTAACCGGATCTATTTTTCCATATTGCATGGTACGAGCATTATAAGGTACTCTGGCAATAACATCATAAAAGATGTGTTGTGCGGATGCTGATATGGAAGAAATGGCTAAAAATGCCATTAAAAGTAAAAGTATTTTTTTCATCGAATTGTTTGTTAATTTCACTTCTTTTATCCCCGACGAAAATGCTTAAAAATGATTAATCCGCTGCAAAGTTAAAGGAAAAGTTTAAATTTTCGGTACTCTATCAGCTGAAAAAGCAGATTTTTAATTATTTTAAATAATCATCAATTCTCTTGGTCCAGTCTGTCCCATTAGCAGGGCAATAAGTATGCAGACCAAGTTTACTGGCCACTGCTACATTACCCGGACCATCATCTACGAAAAGAGTCTCCTCCGGTGTGATCCCCTCATGATCAAGAAGATATAGAAAGCACGATTTGTCCGGTTTCATCGTTTTCAACTGATAACTCTTGTAAGTTGCATCAAAATAAAAGGATAAGGGATGACCATGGTGGTCAAAGTCATTGCTTTCAGCCCAACTCATCATAAATGGATTGGTATTGGAGAGTAAAAGGATACGATAACCTTCCTGATGCAAAGTAATCAGTTTATCCAAATTAGTTTGGGGAAGTTCCTTTACATAGCCAGTCCATGCATAGCGGCAATCCTCAAAGGTTACGGTATGATCTATATCCTCACTCAGTTTCCGGCGGAATTCTTCCGCACTAATCTCACCTGATTCCAATTTTCCAAAGTAGCCGCTCTGCCGATAAGGATCCAGTCGATCCTTTGCATTCTTCAGCCCTATTTCATTGAATCTTCTAATCGCTTGTTTCTCATCAATCGTAAAGATGACGCCACCAAGGTCGAAAATGATATTTTTAATCATATAATTTATAACATTCCATGAATCCTTCCTTCAATTGAAAAGATTCAATTTGTTTTTTCTTGCTTCATCAAGAGACAATAAGTGCTCCTGCTCTTTCTGATACCCCTCACGGAGTTGTTTATATTTCTCATTAAGATCTTTCTCCAATTGCGGTTTCTCTTTCTTGTTTAAAAGTCGAGAAGCCATAATCGGATTCTGACTTGCATCCCTCATCCATACTACAGGACCACCATACACAGGTGCAATGCGAAGAGCCACATGAAGTTGGCTTGTCGTAGCACCACCGATCATGATAGGAATATCAAGTCCTGCCTTCCTGAGTTCTTTGGCAACATTGACCATTTCATCGAGAGAAGGAGTGATCAGACCACTTAGCCCGATAATATCCACTTTCTCCTCTATTGCCTTCTTTACGATTTGTTCAGCAGGAACCATAACTCCCATATCAATAACTTCATAATTATTGCAGGACATGATCACTGCTACGATATTTTTACCTATATCATGTACATCACCCTTAACGGTTGCCAGAAGCACCTTTCCGACTTTTGCAGAATGACCTGTTTCTTCGGATTCGATATAGGGCTGGAGGATGGTAACGGCCTGTTTCATAGTTCTGGCGGTCTTTACAACCTGAGGGAGAAACATCTTTCCTGAACCGAACAACTCTCCTACCTGATTCATGCCAGCCATCAAAGGCCCCTCAATAATATTTACAGCATGAGGATATATCTTCAGAGCTTCTTCCAGGTCTTCTTCCAGATAGTCTGATATTCCTTTTCGAAGCGCATGAACCAGTCGTTTTTCCAATGGCAGAGCCCTCCACTCTTCCTGTTTCGAAGAATGAGAAAGATCAGAATTTGTTCCGATTTTTTTCGCATTTGTTTCACTCCTTAATCGATCAGCCAACTCGATGAGTTGATCTGCAGCTCCCGTCCGTCGGTTAAGGACGACATCCTCAATAACATGAAGTTGTTCTTTAGGTATATCATCATAAGTGATTTTTGCAGAAGGGTTTACAATGCCAAAGTCAAGACCGCATTTCAAGCCATAATACAAGAAAACAGCATGTATAGACTCTCGTACGGTATTGTTGCCACGAAAAGAAAAAGACAGGTTACTGATTCCACCACTTACATGTGCCCCGGGTAAATTTTTCCGAATCCATTTTGTAGCCCTTAGAAAATCTACTGCGTATGCATCATGCTCTTCCATACCCGTAGCAATGGAAAGAACATTGGGGTCAAAAATGATGTCAAGCGGATTCATCCCCACTTCTTCAGTTAGAATATGGTATGCTCTTCGTGCTATATCTATTTTTCTTTCATAAGTCGTAGCCTGTCCCTCTTCATCAAAACACATTACGACACATGCAGCACCATAGCGTTTTACTTCACGGGCATGAGTGATAAATTCTTCTTCGCCGTTCTTCAAGGAAATAGAATTTACAATGCCTTTCCCCTGAAGACATTTCAAGCCCGCGATGATAACTTCCCATTTACTGGAATCAATCATAACCGGAACTTTGGCTATATCCGGTTCAGAAGCAATTCTATTGAGGAAATTGACCATTTCTGTCTTTGCATCGAGAAGTCCGTCATCCATATTGACATCTATCACCAAAGCACCATCATCAACTTCTTTACGAGCTATAGAAACAGCTTCATCATATTTTTTTTCTTTAATCAATCGTAGAAACTTCTTACTGCCAGCGACATTACAGCGTTCACCGATATTCACAAACTTGACCTCCGGGGTTACGTCTAAAAGTTCTAAACCAGACAATTGAAGTGTTTGCGGTTTAGAAACTGGC
>DAIPMC010000014.1:0-1264 GCA_036768895.1 Prevotella sp.
TATGGCTAAGAAAATACTGTTCATTAACCAGGAGATTGCTCCTTATGTACCTGAAAGTGAAATGTCCATTATGGGAAGAGATCTGCCTCATAAAATGCAGGAAAACGGTTTTGAAATTCGTACATTTATGCCTAAATGGGGTACTATTAATGAGCGCCGAGGACAGTTACATGAAGTTATCCGCCTATCAGGAATGAATCTGATCATCAATGACACCGACCATCCTCTTATCATAAAAGTAGCTTCCATACCCGTTTCAAGGATACAAGTTTACTTTATAGATAATGATGATTATTTCAGCAAACGCCAGATGGAAACTGATGAAACGGGTGTTGAATATCCTGATAATGGAGAAAGAGCTATTTTCTTTGCACGGGGTGTACTCGAAACCGTAAAAAAGTTACGTTGGGCACCTGATATTGTGATTTGTCAAGGTTGGATGGGAGCAGTAGTACCTTTTTACATTAAGAAAGCATATCATGATGAACCATCTTTTGCGAATACCAAGATCATCAGCCTACTCTTTGAGAATCAATTAAAATCTGATTTTGGAGAAAACTTCAAGCGTTGCATTGAATATAAGGGAGCCAAAGCCGAACTTCTGGATTCCTATAAAAAGAAATTCGATTTTCTCGAATTGGGAAAATTAGCCGTTGACTACAGTGACGGAATCATTGAGGCGGGAAATCATGTCAGTCAAGATTTTTTAAAAGAAGCTGTCGAAAAAAAGAAACCTCTCCTTAAATATCCAGGCGACAATACACAAGCTTATGTAGATTTTATGAATCAAATCAGTTCCGATAAATAAAATAAAACAAAATGAAACTGAAAGTTCTGGTTATAGCAGCACTGACTGCACTTACCTTTACAGCATGTAATGATACAACTGATTACATTGGGTCATCATTAATCAACAATTCCGACCTTCTCTTCGTAACCGATTCGAGTTTTCAAACTTACACGCAATCTATTAAGGCTGGTAGGGTTCTGGCTCGAAACAGTAGTGGATATGTAGGAAAGGTCAAAGATCCGGAAACGAATGCCTATATTACAGGTGATTACATGATCCAGTTCTATGCACTACCCAACCCCGGTTTTATCCAGAAAGATTCCATCCGCTCAATCGCTTCTGACGGTGGAGTTAAACCAGCACACACCTATATGAATCTTTATTTTGAAGATTATTACGGAGACTCGCTGGAAACGATGAAACTAAAGGTAATGGAATTGAATAAGCCTGTACCAGAAGGGGTCAACTATTATT
>DAIPMC010000014.1:1297-11581 GCA_036768895.1 Prevotella sp.
CCCTGAAGCAGCAGGATTTGTCAAGAAAGATGGTCTGACCTTGGAAAAGGCTTATACTGTACAGGATATGACTCTTTGTGATTCTTCCAGAACAGCAAATAAGGGAATGAAAGGAATCACCATCTCTTTGGATAACAAGAAATATGTTCATGACGGGATAACCTATCCTGATTTCGGAACTTATCTTATGCGGACATATTATGCACATCCTGAATATTTCAAGACATCAAAGACTTTCTTGAATCATGTTTTTCCGGGATTCTATATAAAATATGAGAGTGGCTTAGGTGCTATGGCCAAGATAGAAATCAGCCAGATATATATGGAACAGTTGACGGATACGGTTGTTCCAGTATCCCACACCTCAACTGTGAATGGACAATCTGTTACTACAACAAAAGATACACTTGAATACATAACCACAGGTGCTTATCTCTATGGTACAGATGAGGTATTGCAGACAAATAAGATCACAAACGATGACAATACCATTGACAAGCTTATTGCAGACCCGTCATGCAGCTACTTGAAAACTCCTGCCGGTATTTTTACTGAAGTAACATTACCTATCAATGAAATCATGACCAAACATGAAAATGATTCCATTAACAGTGCAAAACTCGTCCTCACTCGTATAAACAGTACCAGTGAAAGTAAATTTAAATTGGGAATTCCACAGAGTTTGCTGATCATTCCAGAAGACAGTTTGAAAAGTTTCTTTGAAAAAGATGAACTTATCAATTATAAAACAAGTTTTTCAGCATCATTCAATTCCTCTTCAAATACTTATACATTTAATAATATCGCTGGATTGATCACTGATATGTATAAGAAACGGAATCAGAGTGCCGATTATAATAAAGCCGTCATTGTTCCTGTGACGATTTCTACGACGACGCGGAATAATACAACCTACATCACACGAGTCGTAAATGACATGTCACTTTCGAGTACGAAACTGGTAGGTGGACGGGATCATCCGAATAAGTTAACCGTCATCTACAGCCGGTTTAAGAAATAAGATTAGTAATGGCTGATAATTTTCTAGAACGTCACCGTCGTGATTATGAAGAACGCAAGATGACATGGCTTCGTAAGAAAAAGCATTTACCAAAGAAAGACTTGCATCATATAGAAAAAGACAATGAATATGATTCATGATTTTTTTAGTTGGATTTAAATCAAACATCATAAATCACTATAAAGAGCCTGGTATTAGCCAGGCTCTTTTCTTTTAACCCCAGCTTTATTTCCGTAGTATTAACTATAGTATATATCTAAGTCAATCTTCAAATTCTCCCACAGACCTCAGAAGAGAATCGTTTATGTAAAGTACGATCGATTCTCCGTATCCTGCCATTGGCAAATATAGAAGGCAACAGCTACCTGTATGCTTCTTGCTTCCAAGCACAAATAAACCCCCGAAAGTTATTTTACTAAACTTCCGGAGGTTACATCAACTTAGAGCACTTTATATCTAAACTATATTAACAAACTTATGGTATATAATTCCATAGCTATATGTACAAAAATCACTAATTGCTTTTTGTAGCTACTATTGATTTTCCTGTTAACCCATCTGCAAACCCTCCATACGCAGGTTTACGGCTATATGCTGCATTCCATAGTCCCGTTGGTTCCCCCGCACGCCAACCAGAGGATGAAGGAGAATCAACGACACTCCATTGACAGATTCCATACTGTTGGGCTGGAGGAATAATTTCCAGATATTTCTCTACGATAAATTTATAATAAGCGGCCATCCCCTTCTTCTCTGCATCAGTGATATTCTCTGTCAAGATCTTATTGCCATCTGTATCCAGACATCCCATATCCAATTCAGAAATACGGACAAGTTTCCCTGAAGCAGCCAGAAGTTTCAACATATTGATATATGCATCTTCATTTTTTTTCTGCGTTGCAGAATTCATAGAATAGGAAACATGCATTTGTGAACCGATACCATCTATTTTCGTTACACCGTCACTCTCCCAATATTTTATCATATTAATTAGTCCCTTGCATTTTGCATTGTTATTGTAAGCCGCTTCAAGGTTATAATCATTGATAAACAATTTTAAAGAACTTGGACCATATTTACGAGCAAGTTTCACAGCAATACGAGCATAGTCCTTTCCCAAATAATCCTGCCAATAGAAATTCTTCTTTGTATCACCTTCAACAGCTCCACTCTTTAAACTATCAGGGTGAATATCAGACATCGGTTCATTGACAACATCCCATGCTTTGACCTTACCAGCACATGCTCCCATCATGCCTTTAATCCATTTAGTCATGGCCCATGTCAATGTATCTTTTACCGTTTGATCTGTAAATGTAGACTTATCACTCGATTCATCCTTTTCACGCTTGACAGTCTCATCGCTAAGCCAACTTGGATGAGTCCAATACGTTAAATCATCATCAGAAAAGTCACCATTATAAAGAAGATTTTCAGAACTTCCCTCTTCAGTAAGACTCACATCATCAAGATAGAGATCACCGCCTAAAGTACCAAATTGGAAACCAAGTTCATCTATTGCTATATTAGCTTTAAAGCTGGAGCTGATGGTTGTCCATTCCGTCGTCGAGTTTATCGTCGGCGTGGGATAATACTGTGCATCACCACCATCTATTGAAGGCCAGCAAGTAACTGTATAATCTTTTGAGGTCTTGACACGCATCTTTAAGGTATAGTTCTTCCCCACTTTCAAAGGTTTGGTCGTATGGGCAAATAGTTGCCAATCCCAGACATCCTTCTTAGCTTCCGGAGTTGTGACATGTAAAATATAATTAGCAGCATTGGGATCTGTAATCAACCCTTTGAGATAAGAAACCTGCTGTTGTGCATGCCATACAAGGGTATGTCCATATACAGATACATTATTTTTACTCGCTTGCTCAATAAACTTCTGAACATTGGAAAAATCCATAGTACCATCTGCCGCTACACAAGATGCATATTTGAAAGCATTTCCTGCCGTTACTTCATCAAAATTAGCATAGGTAAGACGAGCCATAATATTAGAAGCAGACAAATCAGAAGCAGAAGCACCGGCACCCAATTTAAAATTAGGATATTTTGCATGATCAATATAAGTTTTCAGAGCCGAATAATCATTAAGATAATCATATTCCGACATACTTGCCGGCTCATCAACAGAAATATTGTCCATATTTGTATTAGCACATGAAACTGCAAACAGTCCCCCTGTGACAACACAGAAAAAAGATCTTACAACTTTAATATTCATGACATTTAAAATATTAAGATTATTCTTTATACTTATAATCAAAGGTCTCCATCTTACTTTCCCTGTCTCGCATGACAAGAGAATCGACACACTCATAAGTCTTATAGTGCATCACAGAAGGACTATAATCATAATTATATTTTACTTCATAATTAAGGACCAACAGGTCTCGGTCCTTATCCCCCCAAGCTTTCTTAGCACCCTGATGGGTCCACGTTCCTGAACCTGAGGCCGTACAGTTATCAGTATTCGTAGTTACGGTACATTTATCATTATCATCGAAAGTAAGGATAAGATTACAAGATAATGTCTTTGTCGTTTCTTTATTATCGTTCCCCATAACAGTAACAAGAGTAGAAATCGGATAACTACAAGTTTTATATCCTGTAGTAGAAATATAACGTACCTCATCATGCTCTATATTACCAGCATCCCTAACTACCTTTTTAATGGTCCCGTTATCATTAATATTATCAATGCCATGAGACAGCCATGCACCATGCCATTTATTTTTAAATTTTACGGCATAAAGAGTATAATTTTTCGGAACAATGGACCAATCATCTGATTTAGTGAGCACAGGATTAGATACACCTTGATTGACTTTTCCGCTAAGAATAGAATCAGAAGCTAATACCATCCTTAATGGTACTACATAATTAACTCCAATAGATTTTGGGTCATTAAAGAAAGCATCATTAAGTTGTATATTCACAGCACCCATGATCTTCCCAGAAGGAATCGTTATCGTATTTCCATCCAGCGAATAATACGCTGCAGGCATAGCTTGAACAGCAGAACCATCACTAAAATAAAGATTCTTTACCAAGTCATTGTCAACAACAACTTTTATGGTACGATTCTTGGAATTTGATTCCACACCACCCAGTGTTGCATAAATTTGGAATTTATGTTCATTGTCCAATTCGGTACTATAGACATCATCGCCGAGAGTAATGGTGCGCACCGGATTCTGGTTAGCAAAATATACGGTCTGGTAGTCATAGTTGCCAAAGCTGATATCATCATTCTTGCAAGAAGAAAAAATTGAGAGCACTGCAAGAACAGAAACAAGCGATGCTATTGTGATTATCTTTTTCATTATTATTATTGTTTAATTATAGTCTACAAAGAAATGCTATTTATCCATTAAAACATGACTTTTATGGAATAAAACATATTTTACCAACCCTTATTCTGAATTAATTGATTAAATTTCAATACTTCCGAATACGGAATCGGGCCATAATACTGATAATCTTTATAGTTTCGAGTATCAACATCAATCTTCTTATATGTATTATTAGCAGAGTTGATATCCATTCCCGTAGTCGTTTCATTAAGATTAGATTTCCAGCGACGAAGATCCCAGAAACGGAATCCTTCAAATGAAAGTTCTATACGGCGCTCGTTACGAATCAATTGACGCATTTTATCCTTATCATTCTTAATAGATTCCAGATAAGCATCTCCATTATCCTTACCCACTCCGGCACGTGAACGAATAGCCTTAATCACATCGTATGCAGAATAAGCGTGTCCACCAGTTCCTGTAGGTCCCCAGGCTTCATTTGCTGCCTCAGCGTAATCAAGGAAAATTTCCGTATAACGGATACGAGGCGTATAATGATATTGCTTGGTCACTGACGTTGGATTCAAGTTAACATCCTGCCGAAGAAGTTTCCGAAGATAATATCCTGTTCGGGTAGAACTCCCATTCACCTTATTCAAGGCATCCTTTGTCGAACCATCAGATGCTGTCGTAATGACCGTATTGTCCACACCCTCAGTAGATCCGTTAAGAACAACGTATGCTGCCAAACGGGGATCACGGTTACTATAGGGATCACTTGCATTGTATCCACTCTCAGAATCAGTGATAGGATATCCATTAGCCATAGGAAAAGCATCGACAAAATTCTGCGTCGGATTGATTCTCCCACGCCCATAAAGAGAAGGAGGAAAGTTTCTTGCTTCCCAAGTCGTATCTTGGGACTTCTCCCCACGCCACATTACTTCAGCAGGGCAAGAACCATTTTTCAAACCATCAATTTCAGTTGTATTTGCATACCAAGTCCATCCTTTAGGATCCATACCACCAACACCACCGATCCGGTCAAGAACTATAGCTGCACTATTCGCTGCTTCAGCCCATGTAACACCTGAATTGGCATTAAATGCAGGACTAGCGCCCAGCAAATCAGCTTTAGAACGAAAAGCTTCTACGATAGCACCATCCATACGTCCATTGAATTTAGCGCCAAAGACACGATCATATTCATTTTGTGTAGCACCAATTTTCTGATATTTCGCAGGAATTTCCCCACCATCAATGTATTTTGTAGGGAGAAGGGACAAAGCCTTACTACAATCATTATTAATGGCCTGAATACACTCTTTGAAAGTATTGCGTGGAATATTGAAGTTGCCATTTGTAGTTTCAGGACCAGTCACAATCGGTATTCCCAGCAAAGTACCATCAAGCGCATAACCAGCATGAGCCTGAAGGAGATAGAACATATACATAGCCCGAAGCCCATAAGCCTCTCCCATTTCACGATCTTTATACATGTGTGAAGCTATGGTATCTGTAGCCCACTGTACATTTTCAGCACGTGAAAGGAATAAATTAATATACTTGATTGCAGCCCGGCAGTTTTGCCATTTTTCTTCCGGATTATTATCAGAAGTCCAAGTTCCGGCTGCCATTTTTCTATAGTTATCCGTAGGGTCATTGCTTATTGCATCATCCGTTGCCACATCATCGAAAGAGAAGGAATTACATGGAACTCTTGTATAGGCATTACCCAATACACCTTCTGCATAAGAAGCATTTTTATCCATATAATCAACACCAAGATTATTCTCCTTCTCAGGCACAAAGAGATCACCGCAAGATGTGCATACCAAAGAAAGGAACATTACTCCAATAATATTTATCTTTTTCATGATTTTATTCTTTAATTGCATTATTATAAGTTTACCTTTACACCTAGGTTATAGGACCGTGTCTGCGGAGCAGAACCAACATTCGTTTCCATATATTTTCTTTCATGAGCAATGGTAAGCAAATCGGCACCACTCACATAAACAGAAAGCCCTTTGATGAAAGAATTACCAAATAAATGTTTGGGAAGATCGTATGTGAGTTGTACTTTATTAATACGAAATGCGGTAGTACTGTAAATCCAGAAACTGGAAGTAACGAAATTAAGTTCACTGCCTTCTGTAGTCAAACGAGGATAAACGGCTGTTGCTGCTGTTTCCTTTGTCCAACGTCCCAAGACAGCATCGGAATACTTGCCATCACCATATACCCATTCATAAGAATTGTTTTTAATTGCCTTGCCTCCACACTGTCCAGTTCCATTCAGATAAAGAGTGAAATTCCGCCATTTGGCAGTAAGGTTCACCCCATAATAGAAATCAGAACTCCAATGCCCCAGGACAACGGCATCCTTGGAATCAATAATTCCATCACCATTCTGATCCTTATATTTCAAATCGCCAGGTTTGGTGTTATTATTGATGACAGCATTATTAGCCACATCCTTTTCATCCTGAAAAAAGCCCAGACATTCATAACCACGTATAGCATCAGTATAAGCTCCTTTATTCTTCAACCAGTCATATTGTACGTTTTCAGAATATTTCGTCCAACGAGATGTAAAGGTCATACCCGTCATTCCAAGATTCAAATCAACTTCTCCCAGTTTTTTATGCAGATCTACTGTAAAGTCAATACCTGTTTTTCGATTATTGTTATAATTGACATTTGGCAGAAAAGACGACTTAGGCCAGTAAGTGAAGAAATAACTTGGATATATACTGTTCGGAGTTGTAAGCAAGCCATCCCTGCAGATATTAAAGAAATTCGTATTCAATGTCAGTAGTCCATTAAACAATTGAGCATCCAGACCTATACGAAATTCTTTTCGCTTTATAAAAGTTAAATCTTTATTTCCACCTCTTTGAGAGTCTGAAGTTTGCATAGAGTTGGCACTCTCACTCCATCCCCACCAGGTACCTGTAGCTGTAAAAACGTCATCATACATATAGTAATCCGATATATCAATATCTTCATTGATCAAGCCATAGGATAGATTTAAAGCCAAGTTGTTGATCCATGGAATACGTTTCATAAAATTTTCTTTGTTTATTTTCCATGCCAACGTTCCTACTGGAGAGAAAGCTTCGCGATGTCCTTCTGCCAATTTTGCTGAATGAATAGCTGCCCCGGAAAAATCAGCATAATACTTACCTAAATAATTATAATTAATATCCAGTCCTAAATTTGCATTAGACACACGATGATAAGTACCGGAAATGGTCTGCTGATAACCGTTACAAAGCAAAATAGCAGAAAGTCCATGAGGGCCCCATTGCCGATTATAATCAAATTGCGCATTAAAGAGAATCATCTGCTTAGAAGAAGAACCACTGGTAGTCTGTGTTCCTGTTTTCTTGTCATTACCATATTTTGTAAGTGATGAGATCAAATCCTTTCCTGAATAATCATTCCAGGACGGCTCATACACAGCATAAGAGTTCTTGATGGTCGTTGTGTACCCCGTAGCATAATCTATAGCGAACATCGTTTTAAAACTCAGTCCCTTCAGTACCTTCTCCAAATTTATATTAATACCACCGTCAAACTGAAACTGACGGGAATTATAGGTATTGTGCCCTCCTGCATACATTGAAGCAAAAGGGTTTGTCTGAATAGACTGTGTACCTCCAAGGAGATATTTCCCGTCAATTATATTATTACTATTATTGATCAGTATCTGAGATGATTCGTCATTGGGTTCAACCATAGATATCGGAATCAACGGCGTAAGGGGATACTGGCTCGTCGGGCGCAAGGTTGCAGAACTTTTCCAATAATCAGCATTGTCATTACGTACGGAATAGAATGTGGCATCAGCATCAATCCAACCGGAAATCCAATTATTCAACTTCAAGTCAATATTTCCTCTGACATTCAGTCGTGTCGTACCATTGTCCTTACCCTCACCGAAATCCATCAAGTCATTGAGATGATAAAGATCGATATTTGTATAAAAATGAGCAAAAGTGCCACCACCCGAAATTTCCACGTTACCATCATAACGTTGATAAGTCTTCTTCAAATAATCATTTGAGAAAAAGTTGATATTCGGATAACGGTATGGATCTTTACCAGAAGCATAATTGTAAATATCCTTATCTGAATATACGGCTGATTTTCCATCATTTTCAAGTGCCTCATCGTAAAGAGTCATATATTCAGCAGATCCCAGATATTTCGGATAACGCTTGGGGACAAAAAGCGTAGCATTCGCACGCGCACTGACCTTTAATCCATCGTTTCTACCCCGTTTAGTAGTAATCAAGACAACACCATTAGCACCCTTACTCCCATAAAGAGCTATTGCAGAAGCAGACTTTAGAAACGTAATCTGTTCTATTTCAGTAGGAAGTACATTATTGGCATCCCTCGGCACACCATCAACAAGAACCAGGACATCACCCTGATTCCAGAGTTGACCATTATAGCCTCCTACATTAGCTTGTAAATTATCAAGCGAATAAGTGCTATAATCTTTATCTGTCAAGTCGATCATATTGAGGGATGAAACACCGCCCATTAAGTCTTTTTTATTCACCTTATGGAAAGCGACATTCACTATATTAGCAATTGAATCTGGATAGTCGGCCTTATCCTGAGCACCGGCACACAACGTTATTGGAAATGCAAGAACGCCAATTGCAATCGTTTTATAGATTTGATTCATCATTTGTTCTTTTTTAGATTGATTATAGGTTACCAACCAGGATTCTGTGAAAAGCCTTTATATTGCTGGACATCACTTTCTTTCATCGGGAACCAGTAATGCTTTTCTGTGAAATTGCGTTTCAAGATCAAAGATTCACGCCATCCACTTACCTGATCTTGCGAAGGATCGCTCTTATTGATATCCCCAACTCGGAGGAATTCCTGAGACGTTTTGATATTATAGGGATATTTATCCAAAAGGAGCCAGCGGCGGAGATCGTTGAACCGATGTCCTTCATAGGCCAGTTCAACAGCACGTTCGCGATGCAATTCGCTCATAAATCCATCCAATGTCGTCGTGTATTTAATTGCCACGTCAGCAACTCCTGCACGCTTTCTGATCTTATTTACTGCATCAACGGCCGTAAGACTACTTGTTACTTTCCCTGTAGCTGAACCTGTTGCCTCAGCTGCTGCTTCAGCATACATCAGATAAACATCTGCCAGACGCATCCATGGAATATGGAGATGAAAACCATGGCTATAGCCATAACCATCATCAAACTGGTTACACGTCCTATCTATAAACTTATACATCAGATAACCCGTTCGACTGTCATACTTTACATCCCGAAGATTACCCCCAGTCTGCAAATCGGCATAACGATATTTCTCATTACTTGCTGACAGAGTACCTTTAATTACTTTACATCCATCATAGATAAAATCATTATAGAAACGCGGATCACGATTCTTAAAAGGATGTGTTTTATCAAAACCTGATTCCTGATCAGAAAGCGGCAAACCATTTGCCATACCGAAATAATTGACATAATTGGCTGTCGGTAAACAGGTAACACCACCTTGTGTCAGAATTTTCCCTCCATAACACTTGCTTTGTCCCCAGTTAGAATCATTCCATCCATAAGAAGGACCTCGAAATATTGCTTCAGTGATCGTATTATCAACAGACTCTCCCGGCATCTTATGATTCTGGTCAATTGTATAAAAATTATCTGAATACTGACTCCATGGAAGCAAACCATACTGCGTATTTCCCCCATCAACAATATTAAGCAATTTTCCGAAAGCATCAGCAGCTCGTCTACAATATTCCTTATCATAATCGGCTATCCCTTTGCTCACTTTATTCATCAGTGGAGAGCCAGCCCAGAGTAAATCCTTCCCTAAATAAGCCAATGCTGTAACCTTAGTGATACGCAACTGATTCTTACCTAATGTTTGTTTTCCTATTGTTGTATTATCCCAGTT
>DAIPMC010000014.1:11629-15368 GCA_036768895.1 Prevotella sp.
ACAAGCCTGGTAACTCAAGCGAGGAAGTGTGAGCTTTTCAGTAGAGGACAACACCCTGTTAATATAAGGAAGTCCCCCAAAATACTGCATAAGTTCAAAATGAAACCATCCACGAAAGAAATACAGTTGGCCAGCAATGAGATTCTTTTCCTCATCTGTCCCACTCATTTTATCCAGATTTTCAATGCCAAGATTGCATTTGCGAATACCATACCATGCTAAAGGCCAAAGGGAATGACTGAATCGATCACCGGAAGTAGAATTACTGGAACGGTCCATCCAACCGCACTGCCAGCCATCATATTTAGACTGCCAGCCCCAAAAATCCCCTTGATCAATCTTATAACACATGTGATAGTCAATGCCTACGTTCATTATCTCATCTTCTCCCCAATTGAAAGAGTTAGTCCAATAACCTTTTGCGAAATCCGGTACACAATTGTATAGTTCCTCTGCAAATCCTTGAAAGTTTGTAAAGTTTTTATAGGCATCCGTTTCCGATATATCCGATTCAGGAGACTTATCCAAATAATCTGTACATGAGGAAAGTCCAATAGAAAGGAACAGCACACCTAATATAATATATGATTTCAAATGTTTCATTGTTGTCAAAAATTAGAGATTGATTTTCAGACCAAGATTAAAACGTCTGACGGTAGGATATGCTCCCTGTGAAGCCAACCCTGTACCGGAGAAATTGCTTTCACGGTCATCCGGCATACGACTCCAGACCCAGAGATTATTACCATTCAGATAGACCTTCAGGCTAGACAGTCCGATCTTCTTGACCCAAGGCGAGGTAAAAGTATAAGAAATTTCAGCATTTTTCAGACGTATATATGACCCGTCATAATAGAATCTTGTCCCATCATAATAACTCGGCTTAGAGTTCCAGCGAGGCATTGGAGCATCGGCATCAATATTATCTTTTGTCCAGAAAGAGCCTTCGTCATAAACGCAATCGAGGTTATTATTCAAGGAATTGAAACCTACATAACGAGTAACATTGCTCACTCCGTAGAACTGCAAATAAACACTCCATCCTTTCCAGTCAAATCCTAAAGAAGCAGAATAAGTATTTTGCGGAATACCCGTATAACCATAAGGAGCAGCATCTTTAGAATCAATTACACCATCTCCATTATAGTCTATGACTGTATACGTACCCGGAAGTTTCTGATTATCATTGGTATTTTCTGGAGTCATACCATAAATCTCATCCCAGGTATTGGCAAAACCTGTCGCCAAATAAGTACGACTTTGTCCCATGGCATATCCCGCTGTCTTCTGATAGGCTGGTTCGAGCTCAGGATCATCATAGACTAAAATTTTGTTTTCAGCATGGGTCATATTAAAATTACCCCATAAATGCATTTGATTAGTCAAAGTCTTGTTTATCCTCAATTCCAATTCATATCCCTTCGTACGTACTTTACCAAGATTGGCCGTAGCAGGAGTAGCTCCGAAATAGGAAGGCACAGAGCGACTGCTCCCCACAACAAGGATATCAGAACGTGTATCACGGAAAAACTCCACGCTACCAGCCAATAAACCTCCAAGGAAACTATAGTCAATACCCAAATTATGCTTGACAGATTTCTCCCAATGAACATCCGGATTACCCACAGAAGATTCTCTGTACCAGGTATAAGGACTGGAATCCTCATACAACCCCTGGTTTATGGTATGGCCATAACTCCATTGCGTAGCATAAAGCCAACGCTGGTTCGTAACATTGTCATCACCAACTTCACCATAAGAATAGCGTACCTTCAGCATATCCACCCATTTTCTTAAAGGTTGGAAAAATTTCTCTTCACTGATTAGCCATCCCGCTGCACCCGAATTGAAAAAAGCGAAACGGTTTTTCTTAGCAAACTGTTCAGAACCATTATAACAACCATTGTATTCAAAGAAATAACGGTCCGCATAATTATAAGTGGAACGAAAAGCCCAGTCTTCACGATAATGGGTAAATTCATTACCCATAGTTCTTTCCTGACGGCTAAAAACTCCCATTGCTGTCACATTATGTTTACCAAATTGACGAGCCCAATTTAATTGAAACTGATAGTAAAGATTGCGCTGTGTAAGATAATCCAAAATTGAACCCTTATCAATTGTCCATTTGATTCCCTCCTGAAAATCAAAATTGGTATTACCGTCTACAGATTTTGCCCATGTTGTTTCTCCCGTCTTCGGATCAATCCATTTGTACTGAGCATCATGGTATAGGTCATTTATACCTCTTTTATCTTCTACGAAGACATTATCCCATGAGATCAACCCACTTGCATTCAAGCCTTTTGTTATAAAACTCAGATCCTGATCCAAAGTAAAATCGGTATTAATTCGGGTTGTCGTATATTTATCTACACCCGAAAGAGCCAAATTGGTTATTGAATTCGGAGCACTCTGCGTATCTGCTGGATAATAACCCCACGTACCATCAGAATATCGAGGAATAAAAGCATCAGGCGGCGCGGAATAAGCAGCCTGCCAAAGTTGACTTTCTGCAAAGGAATTACTTGCTATACCATAAGGCCCCTGTTTGATTCCATTGCTTCCAAAAAGATTTACCTTTAATTTGGTCGTTTTCGTTACCTGAAAATCAAGGTTAGAACGTACATTAATACGATTAAATCCATAACCAGACTGATAACCACGATTATTGTTCCATTTTTTATAAAGGTCACCTTCGTGAAGGAAATCAATACTGGAAAAATACTTCACAAATTTTGTACCTCCAGATATATTGATGTTTGGATTATAAGATAACGCATCATTCTTAAAAAGTTCTTTCTGCCAGTCAACATTAGGATAACGCTCTGATTCTGCTAAATTAGCAGGATGAGCATATTTTTCTATAGTTGTAGCAGGAGTGATATCATTCCAGGAATCTGGAGAAAGTCCCAATTCATGTTCAATAGCTTCATTACGTACTAATAATGCACTTGCAGAATCATATTTTTTAGGAAGTTTGGATACAACCTTAGTCGTCATGTCCATAGATACTTCTATCCTTGCTTTTCCTTCCTGTCCGCGTTTAGTAGTGATCAGGATCACACCATTGGCACCTTTCACACCATATACAGCAGTAGCAGATGCATCCTTAAGAACAGTGATACTTTTGACAGAACTAATATCGATCGATCCCATAGGTCTTTCGATACCGTCAACAAGTATTAAAGGTTGTGAATTGTTCCAACTACTCACCCCACGGATAACAATCTGTGGATCCTCATCACCCGGCATACCAGAAGAAGACATTGTTATGACACCCGGAAGATTACCTGTCAAGGCAGCACCTAGGGAGGATACTCCTCCCGTACGCTCAAGAACCTTGCCATCTGTCTGTGTTATAGCTCCAACAACACTCACCTTTTTTTGATGACCATAACCCACAACTACCGTTTCGTTTAAGGTGTGAGTATCATCCTTCATCATGATTTTTAAAGGAGAACCTCCAGAGGCCTGAATTTCTTTGGTCAACATGCCTACATAAGAAATGACCAAAACTACATTTTTACGAGGAACATGCAGAACAAAGTTTCCGTCAAAATCGGTAACTGTCAACACTTTTGTGTCCCCTTTCATTGTAACAGTGGCTCCTATCAGCGGTTCACCATTGGAATCAATGACGTTTCCTTTGATAGTAGTTCCTTGACCCATTGCCGACATTGTCGACATTAGAAATATAACAAGGAGAAAATGGAATTGCTACTAAAAATGAGCATAT
>DAIPMC010000014.1:15378-33498 GCA_036768895.1 Prevotella sp.
CAAGAGAAGTGATTTGAAAAAATCTACTTATTTTTCTCATTACAGATATGAATTAGATTAACATGTAATATTTTTAGGTTTTATATTGTCACAAGCATTCTTATATTCATTGCAAAATTACTTAATCTATTTTAGGTTTTGCCAATATTCTGTAACGCATATTTTTTCTGATGTTACAAAATCACTTCATGAAACAAATGGTAATTTATATAAAACATTTGAGTATAAACCTCAACAGGTCTATATTTCTATGGCTTCAGCCTGGAATAATGAAACCAATCCACATCAACATATCCGCCAGTATTTTTCGTAGCATAGCAGAAGATAGCATAGCGTGTACCCATAAATAGTCTTTTATAATCATATTTCATCTGAAAGAGATCTCCAAGAGGTTTCCAATTTTTGTTGTTCAAACTATACCATAGTTGTGCGATATCGGTATTTAACCTGAAATCTGCATCAATTCGAAGATATATAATATGAGTATGCAGAGGAATGGAATCAAACTCCCTATAATTCACTTTCTCTATTTTCTTATTTTGATTAGAAAGCACCACGCTTTCATCCGTATGTCTGAGAATCAATCGCTTTCCTTCCCTGCTTACAGTCAGTAGAGAAGCATCCCCATTAAAAGCACAGAAACCAGCACGATCGCCATTCTTGAGATGCCTAAGATCCATTTTGACTACAGCCGAACATCTTGGTCCTTCCATCCGCTGGGAAATGGTATTTGGTGCAGCAAAGAGGTTATTTACGATACGACAGGTCTTCAAACGGAGATACCCTGGTCGGTCCGTCAATGACCATGCAGAATTAACCGGATTATGATTCCACTGCCAATGGATATCCAACGCTGGATGACGCGTTTTTCCTTCATTGAATTCGTCACTTACTACAAAAGGATGATAAGGTTGTCCTGGTACTACTTTTTTCATAACAAAAGGAATCTTCCCGTTGGCATCACCAAGTATCGGCCAACCATCAATCCAATGACAAGGCTCTACCGTAAGTACCCTTCCAACAGCTCCACGATCCTGAAAAATCACGCCATACCAATTTCCCTTCTGGTCATCGACTATCGTCCCTTGTCCAGCATACGGAAAACCGGCAAAGTTATCCTGAAGGATGACCTTCTTTTCCCATGGACCACAAAGATGATCTGCACGGAAACATACTTGCCGACGCGGCTTATTAACAGGCCAGGATACCATCAATAAATAATATTTTCCATCATGCTTAATGACTCTGCTTCCTTCCAGTAATCCGGTTTCCTCAGCATCACGACGGATGACACAGGTATCCAATCCACCCTTTAGTACTCCCTTCAAATCCGGACGCAACTCTGTGATCTTTCCCGTTTCGTGAAAGACATAAACTCTGCCATCATCATCAAAAAGGAATGAGGAATCATGAAAATGACGCATTCGCGAAAGGAGTTTCCATCCTTTAGCTGGATCTTCGGTAGTATAAATATAAGTATTACCTCCCATATTATCATTAGGAGCAAACATAGCATAAAATTTGCCATTATGGTAACGTAAGGAAGTCGCCCATTGACCTCGGCCATAAACAGTTCCATCTATCATGTTATATTTAGGTGAATCCGTAAGACTGTCAAAGAGATAACTTACGGTTTCCCAACTTGCCAAATCTTTTGAACGCATGATTGGTCCACCAGGCATCAAGTGCATCGTTGTACTCACCAGATAAAATTCATCCCCAACCCTGATAACATCCGGATCCGGAACATCAGCCCACAATACAGGGTTAAACATGTCCGTTACCGAATCTTTATGACCTTGAGGAAATTCTACATTAGGAACTAAATCCTTTTTCGTTACTTCTTCTGAATAGGCTGCCCCTCCCGAGCATAATAAAAAGAAGAATGCTAAATAAAGTATTTTCATTATAATAATATATATTTTACAGCCGCAAAGATAAATATTCCTTGAGACAGGAATCATTCTATACGTAACAGAGAGTTGCCTGTAAGTAACAAAAAAAGGAATTACATGGATTTGTAACTCCTTTTAGTAACATAATAAAAATTCTAAGTTTATTCCTAATGGAAAATATAGTCATTTCCTTTACGGGTATTTACATCATACTCGTAAACTTTCCTTATAGCCGGCGACAAAGATCCACTAAATTCCTTTGAGACTAATGGCGATTTCACTTTAGCCGGTGAGAGAAATGCATTCGGACAAGGTCCGGTCGCCCTATGCAATCCTTTTCCTTTTAAGGGTACATAAGAGCGCAAACGAAGCACGCCGCCAAGAGTAGACCTGATCTTTAAAGTACGAAGCATATTTTTCTGCCATTCAATACTAACCAGAAAACCACCACGTGCTCTTAACCCATTTACTCTACCATCGTGCCAGGCATCCGGTAATGCCGGCAGGACATGTACAGCTCCATCCTGACTTTGAAGAAGCATTTCCGCTATTCCTGCAGCTACGCCAAAATTACCATCAATCTGAAAAGGCGGATGAGCATCAAATAGATTTGGAAAGGTCCTTCCTTCAGGATAATTCATAGCTTTCTTTTCATTGGGAAGCAAATGAAGCATATCACTGATGATTTTGAAGGCATGGTTGCCATCAAGCATACGCGCCCAAAAATTCACTTTCCAGCCTAGACTCCATCCTGTAGCCATATCTCCACGTTCCAAAAGAGTAGTCCGAGCTGCCGCGAAAAGTTCCGGATGAAAATATGGGGAAATTTGATTACTTGGATAAAGACCATAGAGATGTGAAATATGCCGGTGGTGGTCATTGGGATCATCTGCATCCCAAAGCCATTCCTGCAATTGCCCATATCGCCCTACTTGCATAGGTGGCAACATAGACAAAGCATGATCAAGAGAATCTATATATGTCGTATCATCAGGAAACAAGAGTTGTGTAGCCTTTTGTACATTAGAAAACACATCAAAAGCAATCTGATTATCCATGGTTGAACCGGCAGTAACTGTTGTACCTTTCCCCCTTGGCCCATGCTCCGGAGAAACAGTAGGCACAGTTTCAAGCCAACCGGTACGGGGATCTATCTGCATATAATCCAGAAAAAAATCTGCAGCACCCTTCATAACAGGATACATCTTACGGAGAAATATCTGATTACCGGAAAAGAGATAATGTTGCCAGATATGAGTAGACAACCAGGCCCCGCCTGTAGGAAACATCCCCCATGTAGCACCATCAACAGGTCCTGAGATACGCCAAATATCCGTATTGTGATGTGCCATCCACCCCCTACAGCCATACATCAACCTTGCGGTAACAGCTCCGGTATGACTAAGGTCCTGTAACATGCTGAAAAGAGGCATCTCGGCCTCTGGAAGATTTCCCGGACCGGCTATCCAATAATTCATCTCCGTATTGATATTTATCGTATATTTACTATCCCACGGAGCATACAGTTTATCATTCCAAACACCTTGCAGATTGGCCGGTTGTCCTCCAGGTTGAGAAGATGAGATCAATAGATAGCGGCCATACTGGAACATCAAGGCCACAAGAGCCATGTCCTTCCCTCCTGCAAAATCAGCCAGTCTGCGATCGGTCTCTTCGCCGGATTTCTCAGAATGATCCAGAATCAGACTCACACGATCATATTGCCTGCCATAGACCATCTGATGCCTCTTCAATAGCATTTGATAATTATACCTCAAGGCTTGCTGTAATATCTGCACATTCTGATTAGTCGGATTTCCACTGATATCATGATAATTAACAAAATTGGTTGAAGAAGTAATGTAAATCGTTGCCTTTTGAGCACCGGCAACAACAATACTGTCCCCACAATCATGAATCTGGCCATCACTAACTATATGAAAGCGACACTCAGCCGTAAGTCCGGCAGGTACACCCTCTTGAGCAACCCCTTTAATGGTAGTTATCAGCGTATGACCTTCCACACGATGAGATCCTCCTAACACACAATGGTGTCCCAATGAGAAAGAAAGAGCCCCTTTCTGATTGGTCTCCAGTCTCATAACAATAACCTTATCAGCCAAAGAAGCAAAAACCTCTCTCTTATAATTTATCCTTCCTATAGAATAAGAAACATGAGCAACTGCTTTCTTCAAGTCCAGGTCACGATAGTAATGACGCACCTGAGCAACATTCTGTCCTTTCATTTTCAAGAGCATGCTCCCTAAGGTGAGGTATCTCATTCCATGAGGACCAACCACAAAATACCGGTTAATCAACTTATAGGCAGCCATTTCATCGTTTGAGAAAATCGAATCTCTCACTGCCTTAAGATGCGAAAGTGCTTCCTTTCCATTATTCTGGTATGGAGACCCTGACCAAAAAGTCTCATTGTTCAACTGAAGTTCATCTTTTACGATTCCGCCGAAATACATTCCTCCCATTCTGGAGTTTCCAATCGGCAGGGCTTCAAGCCATTCAGTAGCGGGACGAGCATACCAAAGTTTGTCCTCTTGTGACCACACGTCACAGGAAAATAACAGCATTAAAACTGTAAGAAGACACAGATATCGTTTTTTATTCATCATACGCTCATAAACTATCTTATTCCATCATATTTCAATAACAGTAATAGAATAAGGTGAAAGTTTCAGATGAAAATCCTTCGAAACCTTGATTTTAGAAGATACTGGAACAATATGACGCGGATCATCTATTCGATTCGTATCATCGGGGCGGTCCGCTCTAAGAACAATCATTGTACCAGTTCTTGAAATTTTCCCACCATTCACCGTTACTTCAGCATTCTGTACAGTGGATCCGCCATTGACTACTTTCAAATAGATTTTTCCATTATGGGTATTCGTCGTAGCCGAATAATACAACTGCGGGAGTTGCTCTTTACCATAGGTCAGCACAGGCATTCCTGAAACTTTGACAGGTACAATTTTATTGCCTACATGCTGCGAAAACATACATTGAGCATAATAAGAAGGAGATCCATAGGCTGTCAGAGCATTATAACCAATAAGATCACTTTTCCACTGCATTCCACCAGGATTGACATTTACGAAAAGCGGTGCATAGCAAGAAGCAACGACGAGGTCAGAATTACGCTCCATACACGCCATCCATGCAGCATCACCAAGTGCCGCATTCATATTTGTAGTCGGTTCACCTTCACGTGATGCCCATTCTCCACAAAAAACTTTTGGTCCCTTACGGGAATAAGTATCATATTGATTGGCTGCACGAAACATCCCTTCCGTGTTCCGGTAATAATGCTCATCGACTACGTCTAACTTTATACTATCCACTCCTGTATCCTTAGCTTGCTGAGCCATCATCTTTGCATCCATAGTGGAAATAATCTGCAACTGTGGATAACGGGCTTTAATGGCATCATAAAATCTTTTATATCGGCCAGGATAACTTTCGCTCTTATCAAAGAAATCTTCATTGCCAATTTCCACATAATGAAGTGGGAAAGGATCGGGATGACCATCTCTGACACGTTGTGCTCCCCATTTAGTATCAGGTCCTCCGGTAATATATTCTATTTCATCAAGTGCATCCTGAACAAAACCACCAATATAGTCACTTGTCAAATAATCTCCATTAAGTGTATATCCGGCAAAGACTGCTAACAATGGCTCCGCACCTAAATCTTCGGCCCATTCCAGAAATTCAAGGAGTCCCATACCATCAGAAGAGCGGTATCCCCACGGACTAAAATGTCCGGGACGATTATCTGGATCACCTACTGTTTCCTTCCAGTTAAAGCGATTACAAAAATCATTGCCTTCAACATAATTTCCGCCTGGGAAACGGATAAACTTAGGGCTCATACCTTTTAACAAAGTCATCAAATCCGGTCTCAAACCATTTTCACGATGATTATAAGTATCAGGAAACAGCGTAACACGTGTCAGAGCATACGATCCAACTCCATCTGGAGAGATTTTCAGCCGGACATCTTTTGTCCCCTCTTCACGATTCCCGATATTAAGTATAAATGGGATTTTTTGCCAACTATTCGTCAGCCCACTCACTTTTGTTGAAGCATAAACTTTCTTACCATCAATACTTACCAGACTTACTGTCATAGACTCAGCACCATCACCCAGTTTACGCACATAAAGAGATCCTCGGAAATGTGCTCCGGAACGGACTGGAAATCCCCAATATCCATCATTGAGGATAGCCACATTTCCTGTTTTCTTAACATTCAGACACAGAGCAACAGGATTAGCACGGTTAAATCCCCCTTTCGGGTCAATTCGCATAGAGGCATTCAGCGTGTCATTCAAACTCCAATAAGAAGGACCGCCAGACCGCCAGGGAGTCCAGGAATTCCGCCGCATACCATTCCGATCGTCTTTAAAAGAAGGATTGCGAACTAATTGGGCATAAAGTCCCCCCTCGTATGAAAAATTAATCTCTTCTGTCATCAAACCATAAAGCATAGGACTCACCTCTTTCGTGGCCTGATTCAGATTCAACGTAAACTTTGTCTGAGCTGCTAACCCTATAGGCAAAAAGGCTGCAACAAAGAATAATAATAATTTTCTTTTTTTCATGTTATCTTTATCTTTGTGATTTCAAGGACAAAGATAACAATTAATCCCTAAAATAATCAGTTAAAATCATACATATACTTTACTATTATTAACAAGTATCACAAACTTTTTTCCACGTTACATACTCTGGCTATATGATACAAAAAAATAAATCTAATTTCGTTTCTTAAAAAAAAACGATTATCTTTGCCTCATTAAAAATAAAATCATGAAGAACAAATTCCTTTTTATACTTACCTGCATTCTTTTATTATGCCAGCATCTAATGTCTCAAACCGGAAATCTCTACAGTACAGACAACCTGCTTGTCAGCAACTTTGTTACACAAGTATTCCAGGATCATAATGGTTTTATTTGGATTACTACACGCAATGGACTAGACATTTATGATGGTTATCAATTTCGTACGATCTCTAAAGAAGCTCCGGAAAATTTCGGATTAGGAAACAATTATATAAACTGTATCGCTCAGGATCATCAGGGCACCATCTATATAGGGACCAATAGTGATATAGAAACTTATGACGGTAATCGGTTTCATCATGTCAAAATGATCGGACCTGATGGAAGAAAAGTAAAAACCTATATTACCAATATCATACAACGCCGCAACGGTGATATTATCGCCAGTTCTTCCGGTTACGGTCTGATGAGGGTCCAAGGACACTACGCCAAGAGTATGGGAGGAGTTTTCCGGAGATTTCACTATATAGCCAAGACAATGGAAGACCATACGGGCAAACTTTGGATAATCACGGAAGGCAATGGACTTATAGCGTTTGACGGGAAACATATCATGAAGTTCTTCAATGATGGTTCCAGAAGCAGTTCTGTCAGAGACATCTGTGAAGACAAGCAAGGAAACATCTATGTGGGCTTATTCAACTTCGGATTATACTGCAAACCGGCTGGAAGCAATACGTTCAAAAAAATCAATCAGGCAGGAAATCTCCCTTTGATCTGTCTTAAGCTTTCCCATAATGGCAATCTTATGCTAGGCTCTGACGGAAAAGGTTTATACATTTACAGCCCTAAAAATCACAAACTCTCAAAAGACCCTTATTATAGCAGGGAGATTGACTTGTCCAGAACCAAGGTCTATTCCGTTCTGGAAGACCATTATGGAAATGTATGGTTAGGAATGCTCCAAAAAGGCGTGTTCATGCATCCAGCTGAACGTGTTCAATTCGGCTATGAGGGCTATCGCATAGGAAGAGAAAACGTCATCGGGAATAATTGTGTCATCAGTATTCTTATTGACAGGGCAAAACGTATATGGGTAGGAACAGACAAAGACGGTCTCTATGAATTGGACCAACATTTTCAATTGATCAGACACTATACCAATATTCCCTTATCTATCCTCACTCTGGCCGAAGATATAGAAGGACATATATGGATAGGTTCCTGGCACGAAGGCAGTGGCTACATAGACCCAACATCAGAAACATGGCATCCGGAAAACTTACAACAAGGGAGCGGATTAAGTGTCTTCGACATCATATCAGACAAACAGGGGAACTTATGGTTTGCCACTATGGGAAGAGGATTAATCAGACTGGACAGAAAGAATCATAGGATCCAAAGTTATCGTATCAAAAATGGGGCAGATCAAAATCGACATCAAAACAGTATTCCCAATAATTATCTTTCAAAACTTCAACTTTCTCATGATGGACGACGCTTATATATTGCCTCATCCATAGGCCTCTGTTGCTTAGACCTTATTCATAACAGTTGGATAAATACATTCGGCTGCAACTGCCCAGACTATGGCACGTTTTCCAGAATTATCTGTGAAGATGCTCACGGACAAGTATGGATGGGTACAAATGACGGCCTCTACTGTTATAACCTGAAAAGACATACCCTACGTATATATACTATCAACAATGGTCTTCCTGACAACGGAGTAGCCGCAATAGAAATAGATCGATCCAATAATCTGTGGATCGGAACCAATCATGGACTATGCAAATTGAATCCGAATAAGGGAAGAACAATAAATTTCTATGTTGACAACGGACTGCAGAGCAATGAATTCTCAGATGGGGCATCCTGCCAAACAGCCGATGGGAAATTAATGATTTTCGGAGGTACAGGAGGAATCACTTGGTTCAACCCACAAAATATTCACCAGCCCCAATGGCACGCTTCTGTAAAAATCACAGGATTTATAGTTGGCAATGAACATGTTATTGCTGGCATGAAATCCGGGATCTATCAGATTACAGACAGACCGGTTATCAATACAGATAAATTCAGCCTCGCCTGGGCAGACAACTCCTTCTCCATACAATTATCTACCCTAACCTTTGATAATCCCGACCATATCACCTATTTATATAGTATAAACGGAGAAAAATGGAAACGATTGCAACCAGGAGTCAATGAAATTACTTTCAGTCATCTTTCATCCGGGACCTATCACTTTCGGGTCAAGGCTATAAACAATAACCTCGAATCCTCAGTCAAGTCTTTTGATGTAGTCGTCCATCCTGCATGGTTTGCGTCTCTGTGGGCACGCCTCATCTACCTGCTTTTCATTACAGGAATCATCTACTGGTTCATACGCAATCGCAAACACAAGGAACAGAACAGATTACGTATGCAGGAACATATTCACGCTGAACAATTGGGAGAAGAAAAACTTAAAGCCTTCATGAACATCAGTCACGAAATACGCACCCCAATGACACTCATTATCACACCTCTGGTTTCACTGATAAAAGAAGATAAAAATCCTTACAGGAAAAGTGTCTATAAACTTATTAAGCGTAATGCAGAACGTATCCTGCATCTCGTTAACCAGATGATGGATTTAAGAAAGATTGATAAAGGACTCATGAACATGCACATGAAGAAAACAGATCTTGTAGCCTTTACCTATGATATCTATCAGTTATTTCAACAAGAGGCAAATACCAGAAATATAGAATTTTCCTTTACTTCTGATGAAAAACCGATGTATATCTATATCGATCATGGCAACTTTGATAAGGTCTTAATGAATTTGCTATCCAATGCTTTCAAATTCACCACAGCTGGAGGTAAAATAAATATCCGTCTTACTCACGATGAAAAGAATGCCAAGATTTCTATTAAGGATAATGGGGAGAAAATTCCTGATGACAAATTAGAAACTATTTTCCACCGTTTTTATCAAACTTCTTCCGAAACGAACGACACAATGCCCGGAACCGGGATAGGACTTGACCTAACAAGGTCTCTTGTGGAACTTCATCATGGTACAATCATAGCCAAGAACAATAAGGATGAAAAAGGTTGTGAATTTGTTGTTACGATTCCTTTAGGTTGTGATCATCTTTCATCTGAAGAGATGGCCACAGAGGACGAAAACAATAGTGAAACACCCTCTCTTAAAATAGAATCTGATGAGGAAATGCCTAAAGAACCAAAAATCAATAAAAAGGAACTTTACAATAAACTATCAACTCGAAAAAAACAAACGATCGTCATTGTTGAGGATGATGAGGAGATCCGTAACTATCTGAAAACTCAACTCGAAAAAGATTTTAAGATTCTGGTTTCAGGAAATGGAAAAGATGCCTTTACCATAATCTGCAAAGAGATTCCGGCTCTTGTCATCAGTGATATCATGATGCCTATAATGGACGGAAACACCTTGTGTGCAAAAATTAAAGCAAACATCAACACGAATCATATCCCCGTTATTCTTCTCACTGCCAAGAACCGTGACGAAGACCGATTGGAAGGTCTGGAGACAGGGGCTGATGCATACATGGTAAAACCATTCAATATGGAAATATTGAAAAGTACCATCACAAATCTCCTGAAACAAAGAGAAATCCTCAGAAACAAGTTTGTTGGCAACGAGACACGGGATAAAAATGTGAATCATATAAATATAGAAACACCTGATGACAAACTTCTTAAACGGATCATGGACGTAATCAATAAAAATCTTAACAATACTGACCTAAGTGTCGAGATGATAGCAAACGAAGTAGGCATAAGTCGCGTACATCTTTATCGGAAAATGAAGGAACTTACAAATCAGACTCCACACGATTTTATCAGAAATATACGACTGAAACAAACGGCCTATCTACTTTCCAAGGGACACCAGAACATTTCAGAAGTCATGTATGCCTGTGGATTTAACAATTTAACTTCCTTCTCAACAAGTTTCAAAAACTTTTACGGTATGTCTCCGAGAGAATATATGAAAGAACATCAAAATCAAAAAGAATGGAAGAACCATTCTTGATTATAAATAGGAAGATATAAAATGAATCAAATAATATAATCCTATCTGATTCAGACAGATAAGCCCCTCTGATTCTATCCAAATTCTTAAAAAGTGTTATATTTACACTATTATTTAAAGAAAAAGATATTGAAAAGAAAAAACATAAAAGAAAAATGGTAATTTTACACTCAATAAGTCAAATTTCTTAATAATCACTCTATAATGAGAAACTTAAAAAGTCTATTTTTGAGAACAGGGATGGCAACGGTTTTACTTGCATCCTATGGTGCAAACCTAAATGCACAGACAACAACAGTATCAGGTCTTCATCCGGCAGATTTTGAGTCTGTTATCAATGGAAAAAAGACCGAGTTGATAACACTCAAGAACCATAAGGGAATGGAAGTGTGTCTGACAAATTATGGAGGTCGTGTCGTATCTGTTTCTGTTCCTGACAGAAACAATAAGCTCACAGATGTGGTATTGGGCTATGACAACATCCGCCAATATGCAGACACCTTAAACTGCCCTTCAGATTTCGGCGCTTCTGTAGGCCGTTATGCCAACCGTATCAAAAATGCCAAACTCGTTGTAGAAGGCAAGACATATAAACTGCGCCGAAACGATTTTTTGAATTGCCTTCACGGAGGTGGAAACACAGGATGGGCAAATAAGATCTATAATATAAAAGCCTTAACAGATTCATCTGTCGTATTTGCACTCACTTCGCCAGACAAAGATAATGGTTTCCCCGGTACAGTTAAAGTAACAGCAACCTATACTGTAAAGAGTAACAATACTCTGGATATCGTTTTCCAAGCCACTACTGACAAAGAAACAGTTATCAATATGACCAACCACTCTTATTTTAACCTTAATGGCGATCCTTCAAAAATAGGTACTAATCAGATTTTATATATTAATGCAGATAGGTTTACCCCATCTGACAGGTTTTACATCCCTACCGGAGAAATCAGAAGTGTTGCCGGGACACCGATGGATTTCAGAAAACCTCATGCAATTCAAAAAACGATCACAGATACAAACTATGATCAAATCAGAAATGCGACTGGCTATGATCATAACTGGTGCCTGAACACCTTCAAAAATGGTAAAGGTAATGACAAAAAGGTAGCAGCCAGCCTCTATTCTCCCCAAACAGGAATTTTTCTTCAGGTATATACCAATGAACCAGGACTTCAAGTATATACAGGCAATTTTCAAGGTACAGGGATACCTTGCAAACATGGTATAAAGTATCCTAAACATGTAAGTGTATGTCTGGAAAGTCAAAAATACCCAGACTCCCCCACCAAAATTACAGAAAAAGTTAAGGGATGGGAAATTTCTAATCCTTATCTGAAACCAGGACAGAAATATTATTCTCACCTTGCTTTTAAATTTAGTGTAAAGAAATAACAAATTAAAAATAATAAAAATCTTAACTGAAACTAAGGACAATGAATTGGTCAATACACGAATTTATCTGGCTGGACTGGGTAGTCCTATTCTTGGGTGTTATCCTCATCGGATGGGCAGTCATGAGAGCCATAGCAAAAGAAAAGAAAAAAGAGGGAAGTGAAACTTCTGGTGGTTATTTCTTAGGAAAGGGAGAACCTTGGTGGGTTATCGGAGCAGCTATCTTCGCAGCCAATATCGGTTCTGAGCACCTGGTAGGTCTGGCCGGAGCCGGAGCCAAGACTGGTTTTGGGATGGCCCATTGGGAAATGCAAGGATGGTGCATCCTGCTTCTTGGATGGCTTTTCGTACCTATCTACCAACATGCCAAAGTCTTTACCATGCCAGAATTCCTCAGTCGCCGCTATACCCGTACTACGAGTAGTTGGTTGAGTGTAATAACCCTGGTTTCCTATATCCTTACGAAAGTAAGTGTAACCGCCTTTACAGGAGGCATATTCCTGGAAAGTCTGATGGGTTTGAACTTCTGGGTAGGAGCTATAGGACTGATTATCATTACAGGTATTGTAACTGTCATAGGTGGCATGAAAGGTGTAATGACCATGAGTAAGATACAGACACCAATTCTGATTGTCGGTGCTTTTCTCGTACTTTTCTTATCTTTAGCTGTTCTTGGCGGAGGGAGTATTACCAATGGCTGGCATTCTATGATGGCTGCTGCCAGTTCCCTGGATAATGGCTATGGAACAAACCATCTGGTACACATGGATCCTCATGATCCGCTTTACGGTCAATTCCCTGGAATCGGTGTTATTATCGGTTCTGCCATTATCGGATTCTGGTATTTTTGTACAGACCAACATATTGTACAGAGAGTCCTGGGCCAAGGTGATCACGAGAATGATGAAGATGTCATGCGCCGCGCCCGTCGTGGTACCATTGCTGCGGGATACCTTAAATGCCTGCCGGTATTTATGTTTTTGATTCCTGGTATGGTCGCTATGGCATTGGCAAAGAACCACATCAACGGATTTACTATGAATAATACGGATGAAGCTTTCGGACTTCTGGTAAAATTCGTATTGCCTGCAGGAGTAAAAGGACTGGTTACTACCGGTTTTATCTGCGCATTGGTCACCTCTCTAAGTGCATTTTTTAATTCCTGTGCTACACTTTATACAGTTGACTTCTATAAACCACATCATAAAGATGCGAGTGAGAAGAAACTGGTATGGGTAGGCCGTATAGCTACCATCAGTGTAGTTATTATTGGTCTCTGCATGATTCCCCTAATGGCAGGAAAAGGACTTTATGAATATCTTCAGGATGTCCAGTCTATTCTTGCACCTGCTATTGTAGCAGTATTCGCTATGGGTGTCTTCACGAAGAAAATCACCCCGAAAGCAGGTGAAATCGGTATCGTAACGGGTTTCCTCATCGGTATGGTGCGCTTTATAACTCAGATTGCTCCTGTAAAGAATGCCTTAGATGGATCCCTACTCCATGGTTCCATCGGATGGTTCTGGGACTCCAACTGGCTTATCTTTGAGATTTGTCTGCTGGTCCTGACTATAGTTGTCATGATCATCGTCAGTTTCTTTACCAAGCAGGCCAGTGAAGAAAAACTTAAAGGCATTACTTATCTTACACAGAGTAAGGAAGAACGCCACGAAACACGGCGTAGTTGGAATAAATGGGATGTTATCGCATCATTAGGTGTCGTTGCACTCATTACCATATTCTATGTTCTTTTCTGGTAATCCTATCATACAGTTCATTCAGGTAAAATATAACCTGAACGAACTGTCATCTCTTAATACAAAAGTGTCATGAAAAGTTTTTATAAAGAGCATTCTAAAGTATTAGTTTCTGTCGACTGTATTGTATTAGGTTTTGAGACAAAACAACTCAAACTCCTTATCGGAAAACGTCAGATGGATCCAGGAAGAGGCCAATGGTCTCTTTATGGAAGGTTTGTCGGCAGTAATGAAAGTCTGGAAGACGCAGCCAATAAAGACCTTCTGGAACTGACAGGGCTGAACAAGATCTATATGCGGCAAGTCGGTGCTTACGGCGCCATCAATCGTGATCCGGGAGAACGGGTCATCTCTGTTGCTTATTGTGCACTGATCAATGTTAAAGACTATGATGACAGACTACTGAAACAATATGGATTGGAATGGGTCAATCTGGAAAACTTACCTCAACTTTATTCAGACCATAACCAAATGGTAAAAGATACCATCTTGATGTTAAGGCGACATATCAATACTGAGCCATTGATTTTTAATCTTCTCCCAAATCTTTTTACACTTACTCAATTGCAAACTGTGTATGAAGCTGTCCTCGATGAAAAGATTGACAAGCGCAATTTCCGCAATCGGATCAAGCAATTTGATTTTGTGGAAAAAACAGGACTCATAGATAAGTTAACCTCCAAACGTGGCGCTGCACTGTATCGTTTTAATAAACGGATCTATTTAGAAGATCCAACATTTAAACTATAAACAAATATTTCACTAAATATATGCTGGAAGAATTAAAGGAAAAGGTCTTCAAGGCCAATTTGGATCTGGTAAAACACAATCTTGTGCTCTTTACATGGGGAAATGTTTCGGGTATTGACCGGGAAAAAGGTCTTATAGTCATCAAACCCTCTGGAGTAGACTATGATATAATGAAAGCATCTGACATGGTTGTTGTTGACTTGAAAACAGGCAAGGTTGTAGAAGGAAATCTTAATCCTTCTTCTGATACCCCTACACATCTTGTACTCTACCGTAATTTTCCAAAAATCGGTGGCATCGTACATACTCATTCTACCTATGCTACAGCCTGGGCTCAGGCAGGAAAAGACATTCCGAATATCGGTACTACACATGCGGATTACTTCCATGATGCCATACCCTGTACAGAAGATATGACAAAAGAGCAGATGGATGAATATGAATACAACACAGGAGTAGTAATTATCAACCGTTTCAAAAAAGGCAAGATCAACTACATCTATACTCCCGGTGTTCTGGTCAAGAACCATGGACCCTTCACATGGGGGAAGGATCCTGACGAGGCAGTCTATCATGCTGTAGTGGCAGAACAAGTGGCAAAAATGGCTTTTATCTCATTTTCCGTTAATCCCCTTACAACTATGAATCCTCTGCTGGTAGAAAAGCATTTCAATCGCAAGCATGGTCCAAACGCTTATTATGGACAAAGAAAAAGAAATGAATAAATTCCTCATTGCCTGTTGACCCTTTTTGGTATACAGGTTTAACGAAATGAAATATAAAGAATAAAGAACTAAAAACAAAAGCATTACTATGGTAAAAACATTTGAAAACTTTGAAGTATGGTTTGTTACAGGAGCCCAACTCCTCTATGGTGGCGACGCTGTCAAACAAGTAGACGGACATTCAAAAGAAATGGTAGACGGATTGAACAAATCAGGACGTCTGCCCATCAAAGTCGTTTATAAGGGCACCGCTAATAACACGAACGAGGTAGCTTCAGTGATGTCTGAAGCCAATACAGATAAGAAATGTGTCGGTGTCATCACATGGATGCATACATTCTCTCCCGCCAAGATGTGGATCCACGGTTTACAGATTCTGCAGAAACCTCTTCTACACCTCCACACACAATATAATCAGCACATTCCTTATGACACAATGGACATGGACTTCATGAATTTGAATCAAAGTGCTCATGGTGACCGCGAATATGCTCATATCATTGCGCGCCTGCGTAAGCCTTGCAAAACTGTTATTGGCTATTGGAAAGATGCTAAGACTCAGGATCATATTGCTGTCTGGGAACGCGTATGTGCCGGTTGGGCTGATGCTCATGACTGTCTGATTCTTCGTTTCGGTGACCAGATGAACAATGTAGCCGTTACAGATGGAGATAAAGTATCCGCTGAACAGGTCCTCGGCTATCATGTAGACTATTGTCCATTCTCGACGGTCATGCAATATTTTGATAAGGTCAAAGATAAAGATGTGAATGATCTCGTCCATAATGTTTATTTTAAGGAATACACTGTTGCTAACGACCTAAAGGACGAAAAATCGGAAGGATACCAGAAAATATGGAACTCCGCCAAGGCCGAACTGACCCTCCGTTCTGTATTGAAGGATTTCGGAGCAAAGGGATTTACGACAAATTTCGACGATCTGGGCGACTATAATGTAGAAACAACAGGCCGTGGCTTTGATCAGATTCCCGGACTCGCATCTCAGCGTATGATGCATGACGGTTTCGGATTTGGAGCTGAAGGTGACTGGAAGAGTGCTGCACTCTACCGTACGACATGGTTCATGAGCCAGGGACTTGAAGGAGGTACATCATTCCTTGAAGATTATACCCTGGACTTTGATGGTGATAAAACAGCCATCTTGGAATCTCACATGCTGGAAGTCAATCCGGATATCTCTGAAGAGTCAAAGCCCCGTTTGGAAGTACATTTTCTGGGCATTGGTATTCGCAAAAGTCAGACTGCGCGCCTGGTCTTCACTACTAAACAAGGACATGGTATTACAGCGACTATCGTTGATCTCGGTAACCGCTTCCGTCTCATCGCTGATGACGTCAACCTAATCAAGAGCAAGCCACTGCCAAAACTTCCTGTAGCATCTGCTCTCTGGATTCCAGAACCAACATTTGAAAAGGGAGTAGGTTGCTGGATGGAAGCCGGTGGAGCCCATCACTCCTGTTTCTCTTTCGGCCTCACTGACGAATACTGGCGAGACTATGCTGTCATAGCAGACATCGAAGGTTGTATTATCAATAAGGATACTGATCCGGAACAGTTCAAGAAAGAACTACGCTGGAATGAAATGTATTACATGTTGAACAAGGCTTTGAGATAATATGAATGCAGACTCAAAATCTACGATCGAGTCAGGTAAGGCTATTCTGGGTATAGAGTTCGGCTCTACCAGAATCAAAGCCGTCCTGATCGACCGGAATAATAAACCTCTGGCCCAGGGCAGTCACGAGTGGGAGAACCAACTCGTTGACGGCCTTTGGACATATAGTATTGAAGCCATCTGGTACGGTTTGCAGGATTGCTATGCCAATCTGCGTGCCAATGTCAGAAAGGAATACGATATAGAGATTGAGAACCTGGCAGCCATCGGCATCAGTGCGATGATGCATGGTTATATGCCTTTTGACAAGAACGAACGTATCATGGTGCCATTCCGCACATGGCGTAACACGAACACCGGTAAGGCGGCAGCAGAACTCTCAGCCCTCTTCAATTTCAATATTCCTCTCCGTTGGAGTATTTCTCACCTTTACCAGGCTATCCTTAATGGTGAGGAACATGTCAAGAATATTAAATTCCTGACCACTCTTGCCGGATATATCCACTGGCAAATCACAGGAAAAAAAGTACTAGGTATCGGTGATGCATCAGGTATGCTGCCTATAGACCCTGTTACAAAGAACTATGATGCCGCAATGGTTGAAAAGTTTGACAAGCTCATTGCGCCGGAAGGATTCCAGTGGAAAATCAAAGACCTTCTCCCAAAGGTCTTGCTGGCAGGAGAAGACGCAGGTACACTGACAGAAGATGGCGCAAAAAGACTTGATGTGTCAGGCCATCTGAAAGCCGGCATTCCTGTCTGCCCTCCTGAAGGTGATGCGGGAACGGGAATGGCAGCAACGAATGCCGTTAAGCAGCGTACAGGAAATGTATCTGCCGGAACGTCTTCTTTCTCCATGATCGTTTGTATTAGAAAAAGAATTATCTAAGGTCTATCCAGAACTAGACGTAGTTACCACACCTACTGGTAAACCTGTTGCCATGGTACATTGCAACAACTGTACGTCTGATCTGAATGCATGGGTTGATCTCTTCAAAGAATACCAGCAACTGCTCGGTGTACCTGTTGACATGGATGAAATTTTCAGCAAACTCTACAATCATGCTCTTGAAGGTGATGCAGAC
>DAIPMC010000120.1:0-5707 GCA_036768895.1 Prevotella sp.
AAGAGTTATATGATGTGGGCAGGATGAACTGGGCATCCAACTTGGCCTTGTCTTTCTCATAGAGTTTCTTCAACATTATCTCAGCCTCACCTTTCTTTTCGAGAATACGCTTCTGGGTGATGTATTCGGGGTTCGTTCCCTGAAGGGAAGGACGTACCTCAAAACGGCCCATGATCTTGCCATAGTTCTCGCTGGTCTTCTGGATATTACAGTTGTCCAGTACCTCTGACAGGTCTTGCTGGGCAGTACAGGCAAACCACACCTGCGAAGCACAGACTTCACATACCCGGCTGACAACCTCCTGCAACTGGAGCAGCACATTCTGGCGGTTGTCAATAAACTGGCTGATTTCATCCACGAGGAACAACAGACGATAATTCGGATTGTTCTTATGGTCAAGATACTCTTTTAACTCATTGGCAAAGGACTCCACACTGATATTGACATCATTGTTCTTGATGCGCTCACGGATAACATCAGTAGAAAGTGATGGGTCGACAGTCGCTGCCATCTTCAGGGCAAGGTCGAGTTTGCTGCCGCTGAACCGGTGGATATTCCGTTTCCAGTCATACCCTTGTTCCTTGACATAATCCAAGAATTTCTCATATTTGCCATCGTCAGCAAGAGGCTTTTCAAGAAACTGGGCCATAGCCAGATGTTCGGCATTCAGTCCGCGCATCCCGTTAAACTGATTCCAGAACACCTGAGTAAATACTTCATTTTCGCCACTGTTGGCATCGTGAACGGTGCCGATATTGAACATAACCGTATCCACCGTGGCCCGAGTGGTATACCAACGAATCAGGTCATCCATCTCCCCGGGTTCCACATTCAGTTCCATAGGCTTGCGTTCCGCCACTGCCTCCCGCAACCGGCCCAGAGCCTTCGCTCCGTACTTCTGTGACAGACAGTAATCGACATACTTCAGAAAATGCGACTTTCCCGAACCATAATAGCCGTTGATCCAGATACCGGTATGGTTTCCATGGTTTTCCCGGATATTCCTTAATATCTCATAGAGATTATTGATAATATCATCAGTAAACACATACTCGTTGATTTCAATATTTACAGTCTCTTCGTTGAGATCTGATGCAGAAACTGCGGGGTTGACTTTCCGGTCCAGCCCTTTCAGGTATAAGTCTTCAAATTTCATGTGGATAGATTTTATTCATTTACCAGTAATATGGCCCTGTAAGTATGCTCATCGGGAAGCGTATCAAACAAGGAAAAGGAATTACCGACACTGTGGCCGGGATAGAAGAGGATGATCTTGTAAATATCCGTATCGTTATATTTCTCATAGCCATTAAGAAAGACATTGCTACGCAAATAGGGAAACATTTTTCCGATGCCATAGACAAAAACATAGGGATGCTTATAACCGTCATCTTCCTGAATATATTGTAGGATACGATCATGGACAAAAGAGAAAAATTCGTCACTATTGGTTTCATAAGTAAGTTCACTTGTCACTTCGTCGGGGGTATCCTTCTCTTCCTGAAAAGTCATATCGAGGAGGTTCTGCTTACCAAAATTTTCTGCTTTAAGATAATCACAGAATACTTCAAACAAATCCAGGAGTACGGCATTGATGAAATGGGCCGGGCGTCTCAATTGTTTTTGGAACTCCCGGATCTGCCGCCGGATCTCATATTCCTGTCGTGCGGGATACTGGTAGATATAGTAATTGTAGAAAATATTGCCACTCTTCGCATCCTGAAACTGAGGGCTGCAAAGATAGTCATACAATTCAGGGATCGTCATACTTTTCATAGCAACTGGGATTTTAATGCTTTGATTTCATAGGGATAGAGCAGACAGGCATCGAAAAACCATTCCTCCCCGCTGCGGAAATAATAGCCACTGTTGACGGATGATAGGTGGAGGGGATGGAGTTGGTTTTCCTTCCCTTCCAACAAACCGGTTTGACGCAAAATAGTGAGATACTGACTCACACAACGGTTCTTCGTGTTCTCCGACCAACTGTCGACGAAAACATCCTTTGCCGCTATCTCGTTCATTTCCATCATCAAATCTGACTTGGTCAACTGATGGTCAATGGAGTTCCACTTCCTGACGGTGACATCAAAATGAAAGTCAAACACCAATTTATAAGTTTTTAATATTGCATAGAACAATCCGGCACGTTGTCCTTCTTCGCTCAATGTTTCCCATTGCTTCCAAAAAGCTCTTGGAACGGCGGAAAAGCGGTGCTTAAACTCCGTGACAAAGCGAATTCGGGCAGTACGGGCATTAATCTGCAAGAACCGGTTCTGTTCCACTTCCTCCTTCAGAAGGCGTTCCGAATCCGGATCCATCAATAAAGGCAGCAACCGCTGGTATTCATAATACTGGAAAGCACAGCCGGTAATGGAACGATATGGACTATTGATTTTATTCATAGATTATGACCTTCCTCTTTAGTCCGGTAAATTAATTCCCGAATATCCACATCCAACAACAAGGCCACCTGCTTTAATGTTCCCAGATCCGGTTGGGAAGTATTCGTACACCATTTAGAGATTGTAGCAGGATCCTTTCCCAACTGTTGGGCCAGCCATTTATTGGTTCTCTTCTTTTCTGCCAGAACCACTTTGATTCGGTTAATATCTTCCATTGCTATAAAAAGAATTGATTGTGTCAGAGACAAATATAATGCTTTTATTTCAATTTACATGGTCTTTGATTACTTTCTTATGCTTTTAAGGTCAATTTTCTTCTTCTATAAATTCCTAGAACAACAATTTCAAGCAGGAAAAGCTTTTTATGAACTATTTATCAAAAGGATTGCAACGACTTTTCAAAAGTCTTACAGAAAAATAATTATCAACCATAACAGTATAGCTATTATAGCTACAATATCTACTTTATGATATCTTTTTGTGTATCTCATCTTATTTAAATTTATTATTGCGAAATTACTCAATCTTATTTGGAACAGAAAACAAAAACAACAAAAATGTGCTTCCCGTCATAAAAAGAAAGCACATTTTCGATAACTTAGAATTAGAGAATCCTTCTCCGATTTATCATAAATCTACCCACATTATGGCCGAAGTATGAGTTTTAAAGACTGTATATTCTTAAGTATCTTCATTGAGGAAGATGAAGAAGAATTATAATCTGTGGGTTGCATATACATGTTACTCAAGTAAGCTGCATTATAAACTGTGAGGACATCCACAATAGTCGCTTGACTCAGTTTCAAGGCATTCATCCCGACAAAATAAGTAGTGCTGTTGGTTTCGTAAGGCAAAATGATAAAACGTTCAGCCAGATAATTTATATAGGACGAAGTATAAGCAGTACTCACCATAGCTACTACAGCCTTCAATTTACCATTCACAAAATAGTAAAACAGGTATCTGGCATTTCCGACATTTTCATAGACCAGCATATTAGAAGTAGAAGAATACAGTACACTTTGAGACTGGTTATTCATGACATAATCCTCATCACAACCCCAGTTTACAATGGGATCACTATAGAAACTATACTTTCCCTTTATGGTCACAGGAATACTGTATTTTCCATTGACCTTTATTGAGGTTTCCCCAACATGAAATCCCTTGACATGATTCCTTTTTGTAACGTATGCCACAAAATTATTGGAAGATATAATACTGGATGCCCCGCTTACAGAGACAGAATCACCCGCATAAAGTGTAATGGGTGAAGTGTCAATACTGGAGTTGCCATCACTACCGGAACAGGCTGGAAACACAAGTACGGTGACCAAAGCCACGAACAGGAATACATAAGATTTTCTTTTCATATTACATAAATTTTATCAATGATTATACCAGATTATTAAGCAAATAGGCTCTGAAGGTAGCCTCGCTTCTGGAAGTTGAAACAGGTACGAGAATGGGAAGCACAAGGAGACAAAGAGAAACAAATATAGAATGTCTCTCTGTAGAAAAAGACATGAGGATAAGTCTGAGACAGGAATGTTTTCTGCGGACAGACTTCACTTCAGAGATAATAGATGATTTCGAACTTTCTTTCATTGCAGTGCTTCTCAAATATAACACTGCAAAGATAAAAGGCTGCTGTGCAGCCAATTTTCACAGTTGGGAATATTTTCCCAATGTTTTAGATATTTCTTTCTTCATCTGCTGACAAAGGTTTTCCGGAGACAGAACAGTCACATCGGAACCGAAAGAAAGAATTTGACTCAGGAGTTCAGGATTAGGGATCACCTCCAGACTGACTTTGCATTCTTCCACACTGAGAATCTGTTGACTGGGATGAATCGGTTTGGAAGTAATATAAGGAAAACGCTCCGGCGAGAATTGCAGAATTACCGTCTGAGGAGACTCTTCCGGTATCGTCACCCCTACAACATTCTGAAAATAGGTATCAAAATTAATCTCAAGATTCATCCGATAAGTATGGTCTGTCTCCGTCATTTCATAGATCCGGTCAAGGGCCAGATTGGTAATCGACTGGTTCTCCTCATTGTACCCGAAAAGAAACCAACGGCTGTTGTATTCTTTCAGATAATAAGGATGAATGAACCAGATCAACTGCCGATCCTTAAAATTCCGGTAGATAATGTGCAACACCCGATGACTGATAATGGCATTGAATAAAGGGGAAAGAAAACGTAACCCTGCCAGACGGGAGTTATGCTCAAAACTAATAACAGAACGGTCAGAGGCACGAACGCCAAACTGGGTTCGCAGCTGCATCAGCAGTTCGTCCAGCCAGTCAAAGCCTGGTATTCCCTTGAAGCGGTCCAACAACTTGATGGTTTGTTGGAGTTGCACGATCTCCAACTCTGATATAGGACGCTGGTCAATAGAAAAATTCGGGTCCTTGTAGCGATACCACGTGCGCCTTCCGTCCCTTACCCGATTAAGTTTAATAGAATAACCTTCCTTGCTTTCCATAAACCGGATATCTTCGAAAATCTGCCTGCGACTCACACAACCATCTACCTCCGATCCATAAATACAAGTTGAACATGCCCGCTGAAGATCCTCTATATAGAATCTCCTGTAAAAGTCCCCAAAGCACCTGTCCAAGGTACGATAACGGATCAAAGCATTCTTATTAATAGGCATAGCTACATACTAGAAAGTCTTCCCTATTTTTATCAAGACAAAGATAAGCAATAAATCAGGAAATAGACAAACAATATAAAGGAATCTTTAAATAAAGATGTAACTTCCCATTACCATCCTGTTCAGTCAACATTCTTCTTGATTTATAAACACTTATGAATATCATTCATGAATAAAACTAAGCACACCACTTTGCTCCTGTTTCATCAGCCCTTGCCTATCTCTATTTTTCTAAATTTGTAGAAGATGTCTATTTCAAAAGACCGGTTAAACGGTTGTAGCCATCTAGAAATGTTGCTTATCTACAAAGCTCCAACTTGACCTCAGATACTTTCTACTGATTGTATTCAACCACATGAAAGATGGGACTTAAGACCAATATCTCTGCTATCATTATTGTCCTATAAGTTTATAGCTTAAAAAATATAAGTTCAAAATCTATATTGTTCAAGCCTATGATATTATAAATTACAGGAATATAAGGTAGAGAAAGTTAAAATATCAAATGATAGGAAATATCTTATAGTGACTTGAATGACAAATGAATTAGTGATAAGGATTATGAGTCATGAGTTAATTTGGTCGTGATACCAGACAACTCGTCCTTGATATTCTACAGCAAATGGAGTTTAGAC
>DAIPMC010000121.1:0-248 GCA_036768895.1 Prevotella sp.
GCTCTTCTCGGCAGGCCTTTTTGGTCAGGAGACATCAGTCCAGACTTCGGATGATGTCCAGTATGTAGATCCTTACATCGGCTCGGGAGGCCACGGCCATGTGTTTGTAGGCGCGAGTGTCCCTTACGGTATGGTCCAGTTGGGTCCGAGCAATATCTACAAGGGCTGGGACTGGTGTTCGGGTTATCACTATTCGGACAGCATCCTGATCGGCTTCTCCCATACGCATCTGAGCGGGACAGGGTGTA
>DAIPMC010000121.1:260-5692 GCA_036768895.1 Prevotella sp.
GAACGAGATCCACGTCCGGCGGGGCGAGCAGAAGGATATCAGCGATGGTTATGCTTCGACCTATTCGCACAAGAATGAGGTGGTCCGCCCGTACTACTATTCAGTGCTGCTGGACAAGTACCAGATCCGCGCGGAGCTGACAGCCACGGCCCGCGTGGGCTTCCACCGCTATACATACCCTTCGGGGAAACCCTCCTACGTGATGGTCGACCTTCATGAGGGCAACGGGGACGAGGCCTATGCCTGCTATGCCCGCAAGGTGGATGATTATACGATAGAAGGTTATCGTTATGATCACGGCTGGAGTCCGGACCGCAAGGTGTATTTTGTCCTGAAGAGCAATACGAGGATCCTGAAGTTTACAGCCTATGACAACGACGTCCCGACTACATATACCCAACTGAGGGGTAAGTCTGTAAAATGTATACTGGATTTCGGCCGGGCCAGCCAGGTCCTCCTTAAGGTTGCCCTGTCTTCGGTAAGCACCGGTAATGCCATGGAGAACATGGAGTCGGAGCTGCCGGGCTGGGACTTCGTCCAGACGGAGGATGCAGCCAGATCTAAATGGAATGCCCAGTTGGGTAAGGTGAAGGTCCGTGCCCTCAGCGACAGGGCCCGCCGTATCTTCTATACGTCCCTTTACCATACGATGATCGACCCGTCCCTGTATTGTGACGTGAACGGCCAGTACCGGGGCATGGATGACATGATCTATGCCGACTCAGCCAGGGCCAATTATACGACGATGTCGCTGTGGGACACGTACCGTGCGTGGAATCCCCTGATGACTCTGATCGAGCCGGATCTGGTCCCCCACCTGGTGAACTCGATGCTTTCCATCTACCGCCAGCAGGACAAGCTTCCGATCTGGCCTCTGTGGAACGGGGAGACGAACTGCATGCCGGGCTACAGCTCGGTTCCGGTGATCGCTGATGCCTATCTGAAGGGCTTTACAGGCTTCAATGCAGAGGATGCCTTTGAGGCGATGAAGGCAACGGCAACCAATCAGAACCAGAGCGGAGTACCCTATGTGATGAAAGACGGCTTTATCCCGGCCGACAAGGTAGGGGAGTCCGTATCGAAGGCGATGGAATACGCCGTGGATGACTGGGGTATTGCAGCAATGGCCCTCAGGATGGGGAAGACAGCCGATGCAGGTGTCTTTGCAAAGCGGGCCTTCTATTATAAGAACTACTTCAATTCTTCAATAGATTTTATGTGTCCCAGACTCTCAGACGGTTCCTGGAAGACTCCATATCATCCGGCAATGGCCGGAGTCCGGGACTTTACGGAAGGTAACGGCTGGCAGTACACGTTCTTTGCTCCTCAGGATCCCTACGGATTAATTGGATTGTTCGGAGGAGACAGGAATTTTACGAGGAAACTGGACCAGTTGTTCACCAATCATGACAGCATGGGACCCCATCCTCAGGGCGACATCACCGGTCTGATCGGCCAGTATGCCCATGGGAATGAGCCGAGCCATCATATCGCTTACCTTTATGCATACGCCGGTGAGCAGTGGAAGACGGCCGAGAAGGTGCGTTATGTGATGGACAATTTCTATACGGACCAGCCGGACGGAATCATCGGGAATGAAGACTGCGGGCAGATGTCAGCCTGGTATGTCCTTTCAGCCATGGGACTCTATCAGGTGAATCCCAGTGACGGGGTGTTCGTATTCGGCAGTCCCGTGCTGAACAGGGCAGAGATGAAGGTCCGCGGCGGCAGGACATTTACGATGGAGGCCGTGGGGAACAGTGCTGAGAACAAATACATCGAAAAGGCCTACCTGAACGGAAAGCCATACAGTAAGAGCTACATCACCTATGATGAGATCATCAAGGGCAGTACCCTGAAGTTTGTCATGGGAAAGAAGCCGAACAAGAATTTCGGCAAGAGTCGCAGTTCCCGTCCGGTGGTTCTGAGCAGGATCGGTAATAATTGATGACTGGAAGATAAAATAATGAGAAAAGGATTGATGTTCCTGTTCCTGCTGTTCGTTGTCGCTGCTGTCAATGCACAGCAGTTGACAGTGGGAACTTATAATGTGAGAAATCACAATCATGAAGATGAATTGCAGGGCAATGGCTGGTCACAGCGCTGCCCTGTCATCTCCGAGTTGGTAACCTTTAATGATTTTGACATCTGGGGTGCCCAGGAAGTTTTGCATGACCAGTTGAATGACCTGTTATCGGCTCTGCCCCAGTATGGTTATCTCGGCGTAGGCCGTGATGATGGGAAGACAGGCGGAGAATATGCACCGATCTTCTATAAAAAGAGCCGCTTGAAGGTTCTCAAGGACGGCCATTTCTGGTTGTCCGAGCATACAGGTTATCCGAATAAAGGCTGGGATGCAGCCTGCATCAGGATCTGTACATGGGGGTATTTCAAGGACTTGCAGACAAAAAGGAAACTCTGGTTTTTTAATCTTCACATGGATCATATCGGGGTGACCGCCCGGCGAGAGAGCTCCAAACTGGTCTTGAAGAAGATCAGGTCGATGTGTGGCAATGATCCGGTGATCCTGACGGGTGATTTCAATGTGGACCAGACCCATGAGAGTTATCGCCTGCTGGCTAATTCCGGAATACTTCAGGACAGTTATAAGATAGCCGATATGAGCTATGTCTTGAATGGGACGTTCAATGGCTTTGATCCGTATTCCTGGACAAACAGTCAGATAGACCATGTGTTTGTGTCGAAACAGTTTCATGTCTATCGTTTTGGCATCCTGACAGATACCTATCGTACTCCTCGGAATATGGCGGAAGAGGTTCATGAGAAAGATGCTCCGAAGGAGATTTCATTTCAGAAATATGACATCAGGATGCCGTCTGATCATTTCCCCGTAAAAGTCATCCTGAAATATCAGAAGTAATTTGTTGTTCATTTGAAATCTTAGAATGAAGACGGAGTAATGACAGAAGCAACATTCATTTTAATAGATATTTAGACATGAAATTTTCTTGTAAATTCGTTGCTTTACTTTTTGTGACTATCATATACATTAATGGTTTTGCTCAAAGAGTAAGCAAGTCTGATAAGACTTCGTTTCAGACTTCCCATGTATGGGAACCCTATATTGACAGTCGTGCCGATATTGCGATGGTTTATGGAGTGGAAGGCAATCCTTCTGACAGGCACGAAGGAAGGCAATCAACATTTCTTGACAGGGTTAATTCCTGGAGAGAAAAGGGATATAATGTCCAATTCATGACGGGTATAGCCTGGGGCGAATATCAAGATTACTTTATGGGAAAATGGGATGGAAAATGTCATCTTGATGAAGGGCAGAAAACGGCCTGTGGAGATACTATCTGGCATGGGGCCAATGTGCCTTATATAGTTCCTTCCGTAAATTACTTAAAATATTTTGAGCAACGAAATATAAAACCTGTTATTGATGGTGGAATAACTTCAATATACTTAGAGGAACCCGAATTCTGGGCTCGCTCTGGGTATAGTGAAGCTTTTAAAAAGGAGTGGGTGGAATATTATGGCTTCCCCTGGCGTCCTCAAGATGCTTCACCAGAAAATACCTATTTGTCGAATAAACTTAAATATTATTTATATTATCGAGCGCTTAGAACGGTATTTGATTATGCAAAGAAATATGGAAAAAGTAAAGGACTCGATATAAAATGTTATGTTGCAACCCATTCTCTTATTAATTACTCACAATGGCAGATTATCAGTCCTGAGGCCAGCCTGGCTTCTTTACCTTGTGTGGATGGATATATAGCCCAAGTGTGGACGGGTACCTCACGGGAGCCAAATTACTATAATGGTCAGAAAGCGGAACGTGTATTTGAAAATGCCTTTCTGGAATATGGGTGCATGCAGTCAATGACGGCCCCTTCTCATTGTAGGATTTATTTCCTTACTGATCCTGTAGAAGATTGGGCAAGAGATTGGTCTGATTATAAAAATAATTACCAGGCTACATTTACAGCACAATTATTCTATCCGGCAGTTGATCACTATGAGATTATGCCCTGGCCAGAGAGAATCTATGAAGGTCTTTATGAAATAAGTGCGAGAGATCATACAAAAGGCCATATCCCACGGTCTTATTCCACTCAAATGCAAATTATGCAAAATGCACTTCAGTCTATGCCCCTGTCTCATAATCGGGTATCAGGAACAAACAGTATTGGGGTATTGATGTCTAACAGTCTGATGTTTCAGCGCTCTCCAAGATATTCTGATAAGTATGATCCTCAATTATCCAATTTCTATGGAATGTCCATGCCTCTTATCAAACGGGGTATACCTGTGCATATTGTCCACATGGAGAATCTGGGATATAGAAAATCGCTATCGGGGATTAAAGTTCTTCTCATGACTTATTCTAACATGAAACCAATGAACCAAAGAAGTCATGCTCAATTGGCTGACTGGGTCAGGAATGGTGGAATCCTGGTTTATATATCCAGAGATGATGACCCCTTCCAGAATGTCAGGGAATGGTGGAACACTGATAATAATAAGTATGCAAGACCAGCGGATGAATTGTTTGGAAGGATGGGAATAAAAGCGGATCCTTCTGAAGGATCTTATTCCTATGGAAAAGGTCTCGTTTGTGTCTTAAGAAACAATCCGAAAGAATATGTCATGACAGTTGGTGGAGATAAGAAACTAATCGAAACGATTGCTGACTTATACTATACAAGAATTAAAAAAGAGAGACTGGTTTTTAAAAATAATTTCATGTTAAGGCGTGGTGCCTATCTCTTGTCATCGGTAATGAAAGAAAGTGTCAGCGGACAGCCTTTAGTGTTCAAGGGTAAATTTATTGATCTTTTTAATCCTGATTTACCCGTTTTAAAAAAGAAAATCGTTCTTCCCGGAACACAGTCTTTATTGTATGATTTATCAACTTTAAAGAGTAAAAATCATCCGAGAGTATTGGCTTCTGCTAGTCGAATTTGCAAACAACGAAATACTTTTAACCAATATTCATTTATTGCCAAGGCTCCAATAAATACTACTAATAATATGAGAATTTTTCTTTCAAGAAAACCAAGGTCGATCAAATTGAAAAAAAATGATGGTGAGGATATGGAATTAAATATTTCATCTTGGGATAAGAGTAGCAGAACATTGTTTATTTCTTTCAAAAATCAGCCATCAGGTGTTCATGTTTTTATAAGTTATTGAAGGAGATATTTATATTCAAAATCAGATAATGTATGATTTTTATGAAGAGTTTCATAAAGGTTAATTTCTATAACCTCTTATTTAATATATAATGAAAAAAATTACTAAAATATTATTGTTGACTTTCTTGTTTTCATTAAAGATATCTGCTCAGGTGTCTGATTTTTTCACTCCATATCGTACTACCCACCTGCGTCTTCCGTCAGTCCCTTTGGTGGTCAATGATCCGTACTTCTCCATTTGGTCACCGTATGATAAACTGACGGACG
>DAIPMC010000015.1:0-32642 GCA_036768895.1 Prevotella sp.
CCTTTTAAACATTTTTAACCAACTTCCTTATAAATCTGATTTTTAAGGAATGTTTGTTGTTTTCAAAGCAAAGAGATCACTTTAAATTAATAAGCTCTTGCTACAATCACTCGTATAGTGGTTGGTTTCCCGCTGATCATATCTATACCAGGAGTTGAGGGGTAAGCAAATGGGATGCAACGGATCGTGGCCTGTGTGTCTTCTTTCAGTTTGGCCTCTGTCTCGGCAGTGCCGTCCCAATGGCAAAGGAAAAATCCTCCATCTTTGATGCGTTCCTTGAATTCTTCATAGTTGTCACATTCGAAAATATGAGTATCGCGGAATTTTCTAGCTTTTTCAAAGATATTTTCTTGAATAGTATCAAGAAGTTTTTGTACCCGTTCTACGATTCCCTCAAATGGTACATTTTCTTTTTCCAGTGTATCACGACGCATGATTTCGATAGTGCCGTTCTTTACATCACGTCCTCCCATAACCAAGCGTACTGGCACACCTTTCAATTCATAGTCTGCAAATTTAAATCCCGGACGTTTATTATCGCTGTCGTCATACTTAACACTGATGCCAAGTTCTTCGAGTTGATGAATTATAGGTTGTAATTTTTCTGTAATAGGAGCGAGTTGTTCTGCATTGTTTGCTATTGGTATGATTACTACCTGTATAGGTGCTAATTTAGGAGGTAGAACCAGTCCATTGTCATCAGAATGTACCATAATCAAACCTCCTATCAGTCGGGTTGAAACACCCCAGGAAGATGCCCAGACATATTGTGGTTTATTATCCTTGTCCAGGAAAGTGACATCAAAACTTTTGGCAAAATTTTGTCCCAGGAAATGGCTTGTACCACTTTGAAGAGCTTTTCCGTCCTGCATCATAGCTTCGATGGTATAGGTGTTGTCAGCACCTCCGAAGCGTTCTGTAGGGCTTTTGACGCCTTGTAATACCGGCATTGCCATCCAGTTTTCCACAAAGTCAGCATAAACTTGAATCATACGTTGTGCTTCCTCTTCTGCCTCTTTTGCCGTAGCATGGGCGGTATGACCTTCCTGCCAAAGAAATTCTGAAGTCCGCAGGAATGGACGTGTACGCATTTCCCAACGCATTACATTGCACCACTGATTGCACATGATAGGCAGATCACGATAAGAGTGGATCCAATTTTTATAGGTATGCCAGATAATCGTTTCAGAAGTAGGGCGGATAATAAGTGGCTCGTCCAGTTTTGCTTCTGGGTCAACAACAACACTCTTGCCGTCTTCACTGGCTTTTAGTCTATAATGGGTAACTACGGCACTTTCTTTTGCAAAACCTTTAACATGTTCTGCTTCACGGGAAAAGTAGCTCATCGGAATTAATAGAGGAAAATAAGCATTCTGGGCACCAGTCTTCTTAAACATTTTATCGAGTTGCTGTTGCATCTTCTCCCAAATGGCATATCCGTAAGGTTTGATGATCATACAGCCACGGACAGGAGCCTGTTCTGCAAGACCGGCTTTAGCTACAAGATCGTTGTACCACTGACTATAATTGTCAGCGCGCTTCGTTAATTCTTTCAATTCTTTTGCCATAATTATAAATTGTTTCGTTTTCAGATTACGAAGGGAGGTTTTACCTGTCAGCAGGTATTTACCTTTTGGGAATCTTTAATTTTGGGCAAAAGTACAAAAAAAAGTTGATTCTTATTCAACCGTGTAGAAAAAAAGACTATCTTTGCAGTATAGAATCAAGTAAATCGAGAACAAATTAAGGTATACGGTTATGAAGAATATGAAATTTGCTGTTGTGGGAGCTTCTTTCTTGTTGATGGTCGGTTGTGGTACGAGTCAACGTAATGGTGCTCTTATTGGAACAGGAGCAGGTGCTGGTGTGGGCGCTCTTATCGGCGCACTGGCAGGTCATGGCAAAGGGGCTGCGATTGGTGCTGTTGTTGGTGGTGCAATTGGTGCCGGAACGGGAGCGGTGATTGGTCATCACATGGACAAAGTAAAGTCAGATGTAGCTCAACAGGTATCAAATGCTAAAATAGATGAAATTACGGATGCTAATGGTCTGAAGGCTGTTAAAGTGACATTTGACAGCGGTCTGCAATTCGATATTAACAAAGCGACACTAAAGTCTGATGCTCAGAGGGATCTGGCTAATTTTTCTAATGTTTTAAAGAAAGATCCAACTCTTTCTGTAGACATTCAGGGATATACTGATGCAACAGGAGGGGATAAGATTAATCTTCCGTTGAGTAATTCCCGAGCACGTGCAGTCTCAAACTATCTGATTCAGATGGGAGTACCTTCCAATCAATTCAAAAATGTTGCAGGTTATGGCAGTCAGAATCCGATTGTCAATCAGAGTATTGCTCCGCAAAATCGTCGCGTAGAGGTTTATCTCTATGCTAGTAAAGAAATGATAGATAACGCAAATAATGGTACTTTGAGATGAGAGGGATTAAGATACGGAAAGTATTCAGATGGATGGTGGTTCTCTTTTTCAGTTCCACCATTCTTGCTGTAATGGCCTATCGTTTTTTACCAGTTTATATAACTCCCCTGATGGTAATCCGTTGCTTCCAGCAAGTAGGAAGGGGGGAGTCCCTTACTATGCATCATCATTGGGTATCTTTTGATAAGATATCTCCTCACATGCCTGTAGCAGTAATGGCAAGTGAGGATCAAAGATTTCTGAAGCATCATGGCTTTGATTTCGGTGCTATAGAAAATGCAGCACTCCATAATATCGATGGGGGTAGAGTGCATGGTGGCAGTACGATTAGTCAGCAAACTGCAAAGAATGTGTTTTTATGGCCGGGACGTTCCTGGATTCGTAAAGGTTTTGAAACTTATTTTACTTTTCTTATAGAATTGATGTGGGGTAAGCATCGTATTATGGAAGTGTATCTGAATAGTATTGAAATGGGAGATGGTATATATGGTGTGGATGCTGTAGCAGAGTATCATTTCAACAAGCGGGCCGTTAATCTGTTTCGAAATGAATGTGCCTTGATAGCAGCTACATTACCTAATCCCATAAAATTCAATAGTGCTCATCCCAGTGAATATATAAGGAAAAGGCAGTTTCAGATTGAACATGAGATGCGCTTTATTCCAGCTTTTCCAGGAGAAGGTGAGGATGTAAACCCACATACCGTGGTAGGTGGATATTATTCTCATTGAAATTTTTATATCCGAAGACGATATCATCGTTTTAAAAATTCTATGAGAGTTTTCTTCTATCGGAAAGGGTGTTATAGATAGGAAAAATAGTGAAAGAAATATGAATGAGAATCTATTAGGAGATTTAAACCCTTCACAACTTGCTGCTGTAAAATATATAGACGGACCATCACTTGTCATTGCCGGAGCTGGTTCCGGAAAAACTCGTGTACTGACATATAAAATAGCATATCTTCTTCAAAAAGGTTACCGCCCGTGGTCTATATTGGCTTTAACTTTCACGAACAAAGCAGCTAAAGAAATGAAGGAGCGCATTGCTCGGATTGTAGGCCAGCAGGATGCCTCACAATTGGGTATGGGGACTTTTCATTCCATTTTTTCACGCATTCTGCGTATTGAAGCATCAGCTATAGGTTATACATCTTCTTATACGATCTATGATGAAGCTGATTCCCGGTCCTTGATAAAGGCAATTGTCAAAGAAAAAGGATTGGATGACAAAGTCTATAAACCGGCTTCGGTTCACCACAGAATTTCCATGGCTAAGAATCATCTCATTCTACCTGAAGACTATGCCTTGGATAAGGACTTGATTACAGATGACCAGCATTCCCACATGCCTGCTATATCAGATATTTATGCTTCTTATTGTATGCGTTGCAGAAAGGCAAATGCTATGGATTTCGATGATTTACTGGTGCTTACCTATATGCTCTTTCGTGATCATGATGATGTAAGGAAAAAATATGAGTCGAAATTCGACTTTGTACTCGTAGATGAATATCAGGATACTAATTATGCTCAACTCTGTATCCTTTTGCAGTTGACACGTGATAAGCAACATGTATGTGTCGTGGGGGATGACTCTCAAAGTATTTATAGTTTCCGTGGTGCCAATATTGATAATATTCTGAATTTCAATCAGCAGTTCAAGGGCGCACAACTCTTTAAACTGGAGCAGAACTATCGTTCCACACAACATATCGTTCAGGCTGCGAACAGTTTGATCAAACATAATCGGAAACAGATTCCCAAGGAGGTATATAGTAGGAATGCTGAAGGCGGTAAGGTCGTCCTGAAACCAGCTTATAGTGACAAAGAAGAAGCCTTGATAGTGTGCCATGAGATTAAAGGTATTTGTAAAAAAGAGACTGCTCAATGGGGAGATTTTGCGATTCTCTATCGTACCAATTCTCAGAGCCGCAGTTTTGAGGAAGAAATGCGGAAAGAAGGTATTCCTTATCATATTGTCGGTGGTCTGAGTTTTTATCAGCGTAAAGAAATTAAAGATATCATAGCTTACTTCCGGATGGTTGTCAATCCTGATGATGAAGAAGCCTTTAAACGTATTATTAATTATCCTTCCCGAGGTATAGGAACTACCACAGTCGGCAAGATTTCAGTTGCAGCACGTAAGTATGGGGTTAGTTTTTGGGAGGTGATTGCTGATCCTGTACAATATGGAATGGATGTCAATAAAGGAACCTTAAATAAACTGAATAGTTTTCGACTTTTTATTTCAAAATATCTGGAGATGAGCCTCAATCGTGACGCTTACTTTCTCGGATCTGAACTGATTAAGGAGAGTGGCATCAGTGCCGATATCTTTTATGGAACTGATCCTGAGGCTGTATCACGTCAGGAAAACCTTGAGGAATTTATTGGCGGAATGAAAGATTTTGTAGAGGAAAGAAAAGAGGTAGGGCAGGATGATAGAGTTGGTTTGTCTGACTATCTGCAAGAAGTGTCATTACTTACGGATTTGGACAGCGAAGACAAAAATGGGGTAAATCGGGTAAATCTGATGACAGTTCACAGTGCTAAAGGATTAGAGTTCCCTACGGTTTTTGTTGTCGGACTAGAGGAAAATATTTTCCCAAGTCCTATGTCTGCCGGTTCACCTCGGGAATTGGAGGAAGAGCGACGTTTGCTATATGTAGCCATCACTCGTGCCGAAAAACATTGCATCTTGACTTATGCCCGGAACCGTTGGCGTTATGGGAATATGACGGTAGATGGTCCTAGTCGGTTTATTCGTGATATTGATCCGGATTTGCTTCATATTGAAGCTGATGAAGATGAGGAAAGGACATCAACTACTCATAAAACAAGTGATCGAAGTTATGAGCCTAATCAGCCTTATACTGGTTACCATGACTGGGGGAATGGTGGGTTCGGATACGGCTCCAAGATGCAGAACAGTCATCCTGTAGGCAGTCAGTTCAGGGCTGATCCAAAACCTAGAATTACAGAGCAGCACCGTCCTGAGAAAGCGGTTGATCCTTTATCTGCAACATTTAAGCAACATCTGGCTCAAAGTGGAGGAAATCTTCGTCGAGTGGCTGAAGCAACTACTAATGGTGGCAGGACAAGTATAAAAACTTCAGAATATGAAGTCTCTGAGGGAGACATTATTGCTCATCAACGTTTTGGTGTTGGTAAAGTCATTAAAGTAGAAGGGAAAGGTGAGAATACGAAAGCTACGGTTGAATTTAAAAATTCAGGCACAAAACAATTATTACTGAAATTTGCCAAATTTAATATTATAAAGTAACGATAGTTTGACATTTATATAAACAGTCTTTTTTCGGATATATAAATCTTTAGCTATCAAATAATTAGTGCTTTAAAGAGACGAGTAACCTTTATGCGTTTTTATTCAATCCTCAGAATGGATTCCTGATAGATTTACAAATTAACATATATTATATAAAAATTAAGTAGAAAAATATGAGGTAAATAGCGATATTTTCTATATCTTTGTATTAACAAAAATCAGATATAATAAAGGGTACTGTTATTTCTTATGGTAATTTTTGCTAATAATTTGATACTTAGATGAATAAATCTATAATATCTCATGAAAACAATTCTCGGAAATTGATATATTACCGTAATATCATTCTGCCAGAGACCAAGGTAATTGCAGTTATAACCTCCTTTGGTATCTTTGTTTATTGTTGTCGGAAGTATTATTATCCAGTGTGCCATAGTCAATCTTCACCATAAGCTTCTTGACTGCTATCCTATAATCGTTTCGAAAAACTGGATATTTCATTTGCGAAAGTTTTTTGTACCCAACTGTCTTTATCTGAAAAGCAGAGTTGACCTCATATTTGTTAAATTATAAATTTAAGGTCTTATCGAACATCTTTGTATAAATTTTTCTTATCATTTTGGATAGAAGCTATAAATAAGTTGCAGAGATGAATAATGCTTTTGTTCCCTTATGTTGTATAAAGATAATATTTTGTTTCATAGCTATAGCTTGTAATATCAGAGAAAGTTTATGTTACAAAATATTGGATAAAGAATAGAAGATATCAAATAAATTTGTACAAACGTTAGTCCAGTAAAACTTTAATATTTTCGAAATACCTTTAATTTGTGTCTACTAAGAATCAGTGAAAATTATATGTTGTTTAAATATTTTTAGATGTAAGAGCATCCAATCATGCAAAACTACCTTCTATAATATCTTTAGAATAATATAATTGTTAAAATTGAAATACATGAAAAACAGATGTAAGTCCTTATCGTTGTTGTTACAAATAAGTTTTCTTTCGCTGAAGATCTTTGTCAAGAAAGAGATCGAGGAGGTGATGAACAATGAAACTGATAACATTGTCAGTGGTATTGAAGTTATCTAATGTTTGGACTAATAATTTAAACGATTAAGATTTTTATATCTGCCTAGTCTTAGAAGGGTATATAATGTGTTAGAATAAAAAATCTTTTTGTGATGAAACCATAGTGAAAATCTTTAGTTACCTTAATTATTAATCTTTATGAAATTAATTATAGCATTTTGTTCTCTATCATTTATGTGTTTTACGATGTCTGGGTATGCTCAGACGGGTCAACCGAGAAAAATTCCCAAACACACCGATCAGATGATGGGATTTTATCAGAAGCCTGATCCTAAGAATGTAAAGCATCCTGATTTAACTGAGTATTTTTCTCCAGTTTCCAGTTCAGTGATGAAACCAGATGACAATGGATTTATCCGTCGTTGGTTATTATTGGAGCCTTTCAAAAAACCTAATCGTAGTAATGTGGTTTTTGTTGATTCTTATTTAAAAGCAAATCTTTCTCAATCTAGTTATCCGGAAGTGTGGGGATACCAACCTTCAGACGGTCAGAAAGTGAAGATAAGAACGAATAAAGGTAAGGAGACTTTGCGCTGGCATGCTTTTGATAGCAAACTCTTTAATGTGAAGCTTTTCCGTTTTGCTTCGGGATTAAATAAGAATAAGTATGGCGTGGTTTTCTGGGGTTATACAGTTATAAATGCTCCTGAAGAAATGCACGATGTGCGCCTTGCTGCTGGTTCTAATGGCGCTTCCTGCTGGTGGCTCAATAATAGTGAAGTATTGATGCTTTCAGGAGACCGTCGTATGGTGATGGACGATGGTATGTCTCATCGAATTACACTGAAGAAAGGCAAAAATACTTTACGCTTTGCTGTTATTAATGGCCCGGGTATGAGTGATATCTGTGTGAGATTTCTTAATGACAATGGTGAGCCAGTCAAGAATTTAATAATTACAACGAAATGAAGAAGATTTATATAACGATATTACTATCTGCTTTTGTTCTCAACATGAAAGCACAGGTAGGTACTCCATTCATTCATGATCCTTCCACGATAGCCTATTGTGATGGGAAATATTATGTGTTTGGAACTGGCGAAGGTGGATTAATCTCTGAGGATGGATGGCATTGGCATGGTGGAGCCGTGCGCCCTGGTGGGGGTGTAGCACCGGATGTAATGAAAATTGGAGATCGCTATCTGGTAGTTTATAGTGTTGGCGGAGGCGGTCTGGCTGGAGGCCATGCAAGTAATGTGATGACGATTTGGAATAAGACACTTGATCCTGGCTCTCCTGATTTTAAATATTCAGATCCTGTGAAAGTTGCTAATTCGGACTATGATGAAGACTGTGATGCTATTGATCCTTCTCTTTTGATGGCTCCTGATGGAAGGCTCTGGCTTAGTTATGGTACCTATTTTGGATTTATTCGACTGGTAGAACTTGATCCGAAAACTGGAAAGCGAATGGAAGGTAATCAGCCTGTCAATATAGCAATCGATTGCGAAGCTACAGATTTGATTTACCGTAATGGATGGTATTATCTTCTCGGTACGCATGGAACATGCTGTGATGGCCCGAATTCAACTTATAATATTGTTGTTGGGCGGTCGAGACAAGTTACCGGTCCTTATCTTGATAATGTAGGACGCGATATGCTAAAGGGCGGCGGAAAGATGGTCCTTTCTGCAAGAAAAAATAAAATTGGTCCGGGACATTTTGGACGCTTTGTAGAAGAAGAAGGTGTTGAGAAGATGTCGTGTCATTATGAAGCTGACTTTCAACAAGGAGGTTATAGTGTTCTCGGTATTTTACCATTGCTTTGGAAAAATGACTGGCCTGTAGCCGGAAAGCAATTTCAGGAAGGAACGTATGAGATAGCTTCTGAGCGGCGTGGCTATTCTCTGGAGTTAGCCGTTGATTTCGTACGCATGGAAGCTGGATTCCGTTTCTGGCGCAAAATAGATGAAAATACGATAAAACCTATAGATAACCAACGGCTTGACGAAGTGGAAAGTTCTTGGCCTAAAGGAAAGATCAGTGTACGTACGAGTGATTATATGGATCGTTCCAATCAGCGATGGACTATTACAGCCGTGAATGATAGCGTAGGTACGCTTGGTGCACCTTATTATAAAATACAGATTGCCGGTACGCAGCGTACACTGACGGCAACTGCAGATAAAGAACTTACCACAGAAGCTTCTTTCTCTGGGAAAGCAGAACAACTATGGCAGATAGACCAACTTACTGATGGTACTTATCGTATTATGCCGAAAGCTGTTCCTGGAACCAGAGAGCGGCTCGTACTTTATTCAGCAGGAGACAGTACACCTACATTAGCTCCTTTTGATATGAAAAGTGATAACTCTAAATGGGAATTCTTGGAAAAAGAATAATTCTGAGATTTTGTGTTTAGTTTTCCCCTATTTAACCTTATAATCTATGTTAAGAAGATATATGTTATTCATGGGCTGTCTGGCTGTATCTCTGATGGCTGTAGGACAGAATCCAATTATTAAGGGTCAGTATACTGCAGACCCGACAGCGCGAGCCTTTGGAGATGAACTTTATCTTTATCCTTCTCACGATATTGTGAGTCCGATAAATCCTGAAAGAAAATGGTTTGCTATGGCAGATTATCATGTCTATTCCTCAAAGAACCTTTCAGAGTGGACAGATCATGGCGTCATACTTGATCAACGGCAGGTAGAGTGGGGTAATCCTAAAGGTTATTCGATGTGGGCACCAGACTGTGTGGAACACAAAGGAATGTATTATCTTTTTTTCCCAGACGCATTAAAGTCAGGAAGGGGGTTTGGTATTGGTGTTGCCATATCACCCAGTCCAATAGGCCCCTTTGTCCCTGAGAAGAAACCTTTAGAAGGTGTTATGGGTATTGATCCATGTGTACTTCAGACTTCTGGAGGTGAGAATTATCTTATATGGGCAGGGATGGGTATTAGAATGGCAAAACTAAGTGATGATCTTCTTTCACTGACTAGTAAACCGATACAGATAGAAGGCCTTCCTGAAGGATTTAAGGAAGGTCCATTTGCTTTTGAACGTGATGGATGGTATTATCTTACTTTTCCTTGGGTTCGTCATAAAAATTCAACAGAGACACTAGCCTATGCTATGAGTCGAAATCCAGAGGGCCCTTACAGTTTTAAAGGCGTCTTTATGGATGAGTGGCCAAATGGGTGCTGGACTAATCATCATTCTTTTGTCAAATATCAAGGACAGTGGTATCTTTTCTATCACCATAATGATTATTCACCTAAATTTGACAAGAATCGGTCGGTATGTATAGATCCTGTTTTTTTCAATGCAGATGGAACAATCAAAAAAGTCATTCCTTCTCTTCGAGGCGTAGGTATCACAGATGCTCGCAAGCATATTCAGATTGACCGATACAGTTCTCTCTCGAAACAGCATGCCTCTGTCGATTATCTCGATTTACTACATCCTTTTGAGGGGTGGTTTTTAAGACTGGATGCTGGTGGCTGGGCTTCTTATGATAAAGTGAACTTTAAGCCTGGGATTACTCAACTTTCTTTGCGTGTGAAAAGTTCAACTCTCTCTAAGTTGAATGTCTTTTTGGGAAGAAAGATGGTAGCTCAACTGACAATTCCAGCCCAGAAAGAATACACCGTACAGACATTTGGCGTAAAGAATGTGCCTGTTGGAATCATGGGACTGAGAGTCCAACTAGTCAAGGGTGAGAATGTAGATATTGACTGGCTTTCTTTTGAAGAAGATAACCTGCATCCATGGACAGAAGGTGCTTTTCAGACTCATAAATACCGTAATTATTTTGCGGAGCTTGGCCATAGTGAAGCAGAAGTGAAAGATCGTCTGGATAAAATTTTTCAAGAAGTATTTTTTGGACCTGATAAGGTCTATTTTGAAGTGGGAGATTCGCTTGGGTATGTCTCAGATCTGAAAAATCATGATGTTCGTACTGAAGGGATGTCTTATGGAATGATGGCAGCTGTACAAATGAACCGGAAAGATATCTTTGATCGTATCTATCGTTGGGCAAGAAAGTATATGCTTTATAAAGATGGTCCATTAAAAGGTTATTTTTCGTGGAGTTGTAAGCCGGATGGAACTCGCAATGCTGAAGGACCAGCAAGTGACGGTGAACTATACTTTATCACTTCCCTTATCTTTGCTTCCAATCGTTGGGGTAATGATACGGGTATCAATTACTTGGCTGAAGCTCAATATATTCTGAATAACTCTTTCTCTGGAAAAGCAGAAGGGCAAGGTGTAACTCCGCTCATTGATAAGACTCATCACATTATAACCTTTTCTCCTACAGGATTTGGTGCTCATTTCTCAGATCCGAGTTATAACATTCCGTCTTTTTATGAAGTATGGGCTCGTTGGGCCAACGATGGTCGGGCTGATTTTTATCGGCAGTGTGAGAAGGCTACTCGGGATTACCTTCACAAGAGTATTAATCGTGTGACAGGTCTGAATCCTGATATTAACAATCTTGATGGGAGTATACAGTCCTTTAATGGACCTCACGGATATTTTGAGATGTCTGATTTCTGTTATGATTCTTGGCGCGTTCCCATGAATATCGCTCTTGACTACAGTTGGTCGTGCGCAGACCCTGTTTGGCAACAACAATATGCCAATACCATTCAGGATTTCTTTTTTAATGAAGGAATTGATGCGTTCATTGATCAGTATCATATTGACGGTATGCCCGCAGTAAGACCTAACAAGGGTGGTGGCAAACCGGGACTTCGTCATTCTGTAGGGCTTGTTGGTACTTTAGGTGCTATCTCGCTTGCTGCAACTCATGCAAAGGCACGTGATTTCATTCATCGACTATGGGATTCTTCAAACAGACCATTTCCTGATGGATATTTTGATGCCTATTATGACGGTTTCCTTCGGTTGTTTGCTTTTATGCATCTGAGCGGCGAGTATCGTATAATCTTTCCAAAAGGCTAATACCGTAAATAAGTTGTTCTTTTTGCTTAAATAATCACTAAGATTCGTGTATTTGTATTCCTAATACTAATTCTATAAACAAATAACTATTGGAAGCATCAGACATGTACTGAGGTTGTTCTGCTAATAGAAGTTTTATAATTAGTCCGTTCTATTTTATTAGTGTACTTACCTAAATTAAAGATCTAAAAATGTTTATTGCTAATGAAAAGTTTTAAAAATCTGGGCAAACATTGTTTATTTTTAATGATGTTGCTCTGTCTGTTCCCTCTTGGAATACAGGCTCAAAATTATGTGAAAGGTACCATCCTTGATGAAAATGGTGAACCCGTTATCGGTGCAACTATTAAAGTTCAAGGTTCGAGTGAAGGTGTAATCAGTGACCTTGATGGACATTTCTCAATGAATGTTACACCTGGAGTAAAACTTGCTGTTTCTTATGTGGGTTATAAGACTCAAGTAGTAAAGGCAAGTAGCAATATGAAAATTCGACTTCTTACAGATTCTAAATTTATTGATGAGGTCGTAGTTGTTGGCTATGGTGTACAGAAAAAGAGTGATCTTACAGGCTCTGTTGCAACAGTGAGTGAAAAAGACTTGGAGAATCGTTCTACTTCTGATGCTGCTGCTGCTTTGCAAGGCAAAGCTTCTGGAGTTCAAGTCCTGAATTTTTCTGGTGCTCCAGGTCAAGGTGCTTCTATTCGTGTTCGTGGTTATTCTTCTAATTCAGGTAACCTTGGCCCGTTGCTTATCGTTGATGGTTTGAAAGTAGACAATATTCAATACCTTGATCCGTCAATGATTGAGAGTGTCGAAGTCTTGAAGGATGCAGCTTCTGCTGCTATTTATGGTGCACAAGCCGGTAATGGTGTTGTCTTAATTACAACGACTAAAGGTGGAACCGGTCAAGCCAGTGTTTCTTATGATTTAAAGCTTATCGATCAAAGTGTTGCTCATAAGGCAGAACTCTTTAATGCTAAGGATTTCATAGCATACAAGGAAATGTCTGGTATTGATATGGATACGAAACTGAAAGCCAATAACTACAATGGTACTGATACCGATTGGCAGGATGTTGTTTTTAATCCTTCTTGGTCTGTCCAACATTCTTTAACTTTTAAGGGTGGAAATAGTAAGGGTCATTTCTTGACAACCTTGAACATGTTAAAAAATGATGGTATTGTTGTTGGCAACAAAGATCAATATAAGCGTATGACTGCTCAGATTAATGCCGATTATAATCTCTTCAGATGGATTTCTGTAGGAACAAATACTTCTATAGAAAAGTGGAGTACACGTTCAGTGCCGCAGATGAACCTCTTTGGTTCAGTCTATACTTCTGCTCTGACGCTTGATCCACTTACTCCTGTTTATTTTGACGATCCTTCAGAATTCCCTTCAGATATGTTACAAGCCTATAAGGACGACAAAAATATTTTGAAAGATCCATCTAATGGCAAATGGTATGCCGTTTCGAAATATCAGACTGATGATAATGGTAATCCACTGCTTCAGCGTGACCTGGTTGATTCTAAATCAAGTGGTATTAATGTCCGTGGAACAATGTACGCCAATATTACTCCTTTTAAAGGATTGACTTTTACGTCTCGTTTTGGTTATCGTATCTATTATAATAATGTACATAGTTATACACCTGCTTATTTTGCCAGTAGTATGGTTTACAGTAATAACTATGATATCTCTGCTAATGCCAATACCGGTTATTATTATCAATGGGAAAACTTTGCCAATTACAATTTCTCTCTTGCCAAGAATAACTTTACAGTTATGGGTGGTATGTCTTATATTGAGGATAACTCAGATAATGTAAGTGCCGGAGCTAATGGCCCTGATATTCTTAGTGGTTATGAGAGTAATTTTCATTATCTCAATTATGTCAATAACAATGCCAAGACTACCAAGTCTATCGGTAACGCTCCCGGCCGTATGGTCAGCATTTCTTATTTTGGCCGTTTTGTCTATAATTTTGATAATCGTTATGGCTTTCAGGCTAACTTCCGTGCTGATGCTTTCGACTCTTCTAAACTTGCAAAGAACAATCGTTGGGGATATTTCCCTTCTTTTTCTGCAGGATGGACTGCCAGCAATGAGAAATTCTTCAAGAATATATTTGATCCCAAAGTCTGGAGTTTCTTGAAACTTCGTGCATCATGGGGACGTAATGGTAACATTAATGTGTTGAGTGGCTATCCTTATGCAACAACCATTTCTTATAATAGTTACTGGTATCAGTATAGTGTCAATGATCCGACAGTCAGTTATGGTTCTGCTCCTTCTGGACTTGTTAATCCTAAGTTGAAATGGGAAACGTCTGATCAGGTGGATCTTGGACTTGACGCTCGTTTCCTGAATGATCGTTTGACTCTTGGAATCGACTATTTCAACAAGAAGACACGTGACTTGCTTGTCAGCGTGCCGGTGGCTAACGAGGTAGGTGTGGATAATGAAATCATGAATGCAGGCAAAGTTCGTAATCGTGGTCTTGAGATTGAACTTGGGTGGAAAGATCATATCAATGACTTCCGTTATCAGGTTTATGGCAACTTCTCTTCTCTTTCCAATAGAGTTACTTATCTTGATCCTAGTGTTGGACGTATCGTTCAAACTGTTTCAGGGTGTAATAATCCAATGAGTAAGGTCTTTGAAGCGGGACATCCTATTTGGTATTTCAGAGGTTATCAGTATGATGGTGTAAATCGTGAAACAGGTGCTCCGAAAATTCATGATTTCAATGGAGACAATGTCATCAATGAGGATGATATGACAGATATTGGCTCTCCAATACCTACTTATACCTATGGCATTACCATTAATATGGCTTATAAAGGTTTTGACTTTACACTCTTTGGTACTGGTCAGGGTGGCAATAAGATATTTAACCTTGCTTATCGTGCTGACACTCCGCTGCGTAACTCTCTGAGATATTATTATAAGAATGCATGGACACCTGATAATCACAGTGGTTCAATGCCTGATCCTAAACAGGTAGTTAATGATTGGCATTTCTGGGGATCTTCAGCTTCAGAGTTCAGTGGTGCTTTCTTCAAGTTTAAACAGATTCAACTCGGTTATACACTGCCAAAGACTTTAGTCAGGAAGGTGATGCTGAGTAATGTCCGCATATATTTTTCTCTTGATGATTTCTTCACAATTACTAAATATCCAGGTCTTGATCCAGAGACGGCAACCATGAATAACAATAGTTGGTTGATGGGTTGCGATGTTGGTTCATTCCCAACTTCTAAAAAGTTTATTATGGGTCTTAACATTACATTCTAGATGTTTCAAATTAAATAATCACGATTATGAAAAAATATATAATTTTCATTCTGTCCGGACTGTTTTTACTCAGTTCGTGTTCGGAAGACAAACTAGAAATAGGACAGAAAGGGGTTATCACAGAAGAGAGTTTTTATAAGACAGATGCTGATGCAGAATCGGCCTTGACAGCTGCCTATCAGATGTTTATCACCAATGTGGGTGGATATAGCAGCATCGTCAATGCTCCTTATGTACTGTTCAACCTTTGTGGTGATGATATCTATGCTGCTGGTAACAACTATGGTGATAATGACTTTTTAGCCGCAATCAATGAGTTCCGTTACGATACACAGAATAGCGTTGTAAATGATTCTTATAAAGGATATTACCATGCTATCTATGGAGATAATCTGCTTATCGATAAATTCAAAGCAGGACCTACACCCAACGTTGTGTAGCTGAAGCACGCGTGATACGTGCTTATTGTCACATGATGCTTGCTATTGGCTGGAAGAATCCTCCTTTGATTGATCACGCTCTTGCTGGTAGCGATAAACCCGCTAATAGTGAAAGTCAGAAGGCTTTACTTGACTGGTGTGCGAAGGAATGTGAAGAAGCCGTTTCTAGTCTTGATGAGCGTAAAAGTGTCAATGACAAAGATGGTTCCGTAAAAGTTACTAAAGGCTTTGCCTGGAGTGTTGCCGGTAAATGTCATCTTTTTGCAGGTGAATATAATGAGGCAAAGGTTGATCTGAAAAAAGTGATTGATTCCGGTAAGTATGCACTTGTTCCTACAGACCGCTGGAAGGAACTTTGGCATGTTGAAGGTGACGGTGACGAGGAGAAGATATTCGAGCTTAATACGGTTGAAAATTCTAATATTGGTACATGGAGTGGTAAAATTCAGCGTTCTACCTGGATGCTGCCGAATGCATGGAACTGGCGTAGTGACAAACTTGTTACATCACCTACAATGCAAGGTGTAGGAGGATGGGGAGGCCTTGGCGTTAATGAGAAATTCGCGCAGGATTTTGAAAACAATGATGGTGACTCTCCACGTAGAAAAGCTTCTATTATCTCATATAAGGAATTTATGACAGATCTGGCATATCCTGATGACGCTGATAAAACAATGACTGAGGATGAGAAACTAGCTGATCCTAACCGTGGTATTAATAGTCCGGAAGGTCTTTATGGACAATGTCTGTATTTGCCATTGAAACGAATTTATACTAAGGCAGATGTCTATCCTAATAGTTATAGTGTAAATAACTATCTGATTATGCGTTATGCAGAGGTGCTGCTGATGTATGCAGAGGCGTGTGCCCAGACTAATGATCCTTCAGGGCTACAATACCTGAATGCTATTCAGGAGCGTGCGGGTTCGAAGCACATCAGCTCTACGCTCACATTGGATGAAGTAAAGAATGAAAAGAAGTATGAGATGTGGCTTGAGGATTGCCGTTGGCCGGATATGGTTCGATGGGGTGACCTGGATGGTATAAAGAATGCAGGAAAGAACATTCCTTCTCTTCATGATGAGTTTATCGCACCAGATAAACCGAATTACAAGAAGAAGCATGTGGGTTATCTTACTTATAGTAATCCTAATGAAGGAAAGGCTTTTGGCTTCGTCAAAGGGAAACACGAATATTTTCCAATTCCGTATTCTGAGACGTCAACTAATCCGAATATTAAGCAGAATCCGGGATGGGGAACGGCTTCCTCAACAAATCCTGCAAGTAAGTAGAGTATGTGTGTTTTTTAGGTCTTGATGATATGTGTTTGTTTTACCTAATATAATTTTTCTTTCATGCCCTCGTTATAAGTGCTTTTCTTTCTTATTGTATAAAATGAAATAAAACAAGTGTGTTTTGAGACATTTCTTAAATGCTTTTTTAAGAAATAAATCGTAATTTTGTAGAATAAAAAGTAAAATGCCTTATTTCGAGGGCTTATTTAGAATAGAAGTAAAACATAAATAACTAATGACATGAATAAAAAGATAGTCCTATTTTTATTTGCTTGCTTACTAACAATGTCAGTATCGGCAAAAGTAGATCCAAACTTTTATATTTTTCTCTGTTTCGGACAGTCAAATATGGAAGGTAATGCAAGAATAGAAGAGCAGGACCGCCAGAACGTTGATCCTCGCTTTCAGATGATGGCGGCCGTCGATGATAAGAATCTCGGACGTAAAATAGGGAATTGGTATACAGCCTTTCCTCCCCTTTGCCGCGCGAATACAGGATTGACTCCGGTTGACTATTTCGGTCGTACAATGGTGAAATACCTTCCAAAGAATGTACGTGTGGGAGTTATAACGGTAGCCGTCGGAGGATGTCGTATCGAAGCTTTCATGAAAGATTCGGTCAAAAACTATGTTGCCAATCGTGCTCCACAATGGATGAAAGGTATGTTGAAAGCTTATGATAATGATCCTTATAAGCGTCTTGTCATGCTGGCTAAGAAAGCACAGAAAGCAGGCGTTATTAAAGGCATACTGCTTCATCAAGGAGAATCGAATACAGGAGATATGGTATGGCCATCAAAAGTGGCATACGTTTATAACCAACTTATTGCTGACCTTCATCTGAAAACCGAGGATGTTCCTTTGCTTGCTGGTGAAGTTGTCCGTGCTGATGGCAGAGGTCGTTGTGTAGCGATGAATAAGATTATTGACACACTGCCTCAGACTATTCATACTGCACAGGTCATTTCTTCAGAAGGTTGCACCAATGGTCCTGACTTTTTACATTTTGATCCAGCTGGATACCGTGAGATAGGTCGTCGTTATGCCTATAAGATGTTGGCATTACTTGGACACCCAGTCTATCAGGAAGTGAAAGTACCTGCAGACGCAAAGACTTCTCTTTATGCAGAGCCTGGTAATGAGTTTCCCAAGGTAGATAGCAAGAACTGTGCATGGTTCCAGATTTTTGCCCCACAGGCTCAGGTCGTGAAGGTAGATATCTGTGGCAAGAGATATGATTTGCAACGTGATGACAAAGGCTTCTGGACTGGTGGAACAGCTCCGTTGCCTGTTGGCTTTCACTATTATTTCTTGAATATTGATGGAGTGAACGTCAATGATCCTGCTTCGGATGATAATAATTTCCTGCTTCGGATACTTTCTTCGGCTGTTGCCGTCAAAGTAGTGGTATTGAAATCCCTGAAGGTGATGCCGGTAATTATTATCATCCACAGCTGGGTGTAGCGAAAGGGCAGGTCCGTTCGTTCCAATATTATTCCAAGTCTAAGAATGAGTGGCGTCGTGCTATGGTTTATACTCCGGCAGAGTATGAAACTTCAGGGAAGAAACGTTATCCGGTTCTTTATCTGCAACATGGTATGGGTGAGGATGAAACTGGTTGGAGTCATCAGGGCTTCATGCAGAACATCATGGATAATCTCATTGCAGGAAAAAAGGCTGTTCCGATGATTGTTGTCATGGAAAGTGGTGACGTAAAAATGCCTTATGATGCCAAACGTTTTTCTATGACCAATTATGGTTCGAGTTTTTATGATGTGATGATCAATGATCTCATTCCTGCCATTGATTCTAATTTCCGTACTCTTTCTGATCGTGATCATCGTGCCATGGCAGGTCTTTCATGGGGAGGACACCAGACTTTTGACATCGTACTGAATCATCTTGACAAGTTCTCATATATGGGTGGTTTTAGTGGTGCTATTTTCGGACTCAATGATCAGACAATCAAGACTGTATATAATGGAATCCTCTCTCGCCCTGACGAGTTTAATAAGAAAATTCATTATCTCTTCCTTGGTTGTGGATCTGAAGAAAATATGGGTACACCTCAACTTATCACGACATTGCAGAATGCCGGTCTTAAAGTTGATTCCATTGTTTCACCAGGCACTGCTCATGAGTGGCTTACATGGAGACGCTGCTTAGAACATTTTGCCCAGCATTTGTTTAAGTAAAATCTGTATTGTGTAAAGATAATTAAGAAACTTTTTATATAGGTGTTATAATTTTGTTGATTCAATTAGAAAACGCTGTGCCGTCATGGCATGGCGTTTTACTTGAATATTAAATAAAAGAGAAATGAATAAAATAAATATCTTGTCAGCCGTTTTGTTACTTTTCCCCGGAACCATGAATGCTCAGACGGCTACTTTTCATTATTTTTGTTATCATGGTAATGATGCCAGATTTCAAGAAGCAATTGATAAGAATCGGGAATATTTTAATCCTGTTATAGCAGGATACCATCCTGATCCTTCTTTCTGTAGAGCTGGTGATACCTATTACCTCGTAAATTCATCCTTTTCTTATTTCCCGGGAGTTCCAATTTACCAGAGTAAGGATCTTATACATTGGAATCAGATTGGGCATGTGTTAGACCGTGCTTCTCAGGACCCACTTGACCATCAGAACGTTTCTGGTGGCATCTTCGCTCCGGCTATTTCCTATAATAGGTATAATAAAACCTTCTATATGATTACTACTAATGTCGGGAAAGGTAGTTTCTTCGTGAAAACGAAAAATCCCGAGAAAGGTTGGAGTGATCCCATCTATCTTCCTCAAATAGATGGTATAGATCCTTCTTTTTTCTTTGACCGTGACGGGAAAGGTTATATCGTGCATAATGCTCCCGTCTATGGAAAGACAGCCTATGAAGGACAGAGAGCCATTCGTATTTTTCGTTTTGATGTAAATGGTGACAGTATTATTGGGAAACCGAAAGAAATTGTTCGGGGAGGAACGCATGTCGATAAGCATCCAATCTGGATTGAAGGACCTCATCTTTATCGTATTGGTAAATTCTATTATTTGATGTGTGCAGAAGGGGGTACTAGTACAGATCATAGTGAAGTAATCTTCCGTTCTGCAAATCCAATGGGGCCTTGGGAAGAAGATCCTGAAAATCCCATATTGACACAGAGAGAGGGCTTGGATCCCAATCGTCTTGATAAAGTGACCTGTACAGGACATGCAGATCTGTTACAAAGTAAATCTGGAGACTGGTGGGCTGTATTTCTGGGTTGTCGTCCTTATAAAGATGATTTATATAATACGGGGAGGGAAACTTTCTTGTTACCTGTGACGTGGGAAAAGGGCTGGCCAGTAATCTTGCAGAAGGGAAAGGCCGTTCCCACGGTATGTCAGATGCATTCCTGGCAATGGAAGACAAAGGCAATTAATGCTATTCCTGTTACAGGTAATTTTACTTTCCGTGATGACTTCCATGAACAGAAACTAAATCCTTGTTGGACTTTCCTTCGTAATCCATCTTCGTTTTATACATTAGGACAGGACGGACTGAAAATTTCTGCTTTGCCAGTAACGATCGAACAGAAAAAATCACCTTCTGCTTTGTTTTATCGCCAGCAAAATACTACATTCAGTACAGAGACAGAGGTTGTCTTTTCTCCTGAAAATGACAAGCAATTTGCCGGTCTTTGTCTCTTCCAGAATGAAAAGTATAATTTTGTATTTGGTAAGACTAGAATAAATAATCGTTTGGCTATTTTATTGACTCGTACGGAGTTGATGCCCGTAACGATTGGCACCGTTTTTATTGATGGAAAAGATTCCAATGTACCGGTCAGACTGAAAATTCATGGTGATGGTCAATACTATGATTTTTACTATTCCATAGGTAATGGAGGATGGCAGGTTATGGCTCGCGGAGTAGATGCTTCTAATCTGTCCACTAATAAAAGTGGTGGTTTTGTCGGTACCATGATTGGCCTGTATGCTTCGAAATAAGAGAATTTATCCCTATATTAAAAGTGTAACCTGAATGATATATTTGTGTTTATAGGCCATGTGGGGTAATAAAGATTATTTAAAATAATATTGCCCCTTATGTCTTGTACGTTTACCGTATTCGATAGCATGGTGGGGACAGTGGTGGTAACAGTTGAAACAATTCAGACAAGAACCGTCATGTTTCCACTGTGGTTCTTGTCCTTTTCCACCTGTCAGGTCTCCGGTGGGGCAAACCTGGGCACAGATGCCACATCTTACACAGCGGTCACTCACTATATGGAAAGGTTTGTCTGTTATAAGGACTTTCTCAAAGAATGCTCCAAGAAGCTGTGAATTGATCCATGGCCAACGGCCTTTATGTAAACGGAAAACGCCTTCTTTTTTATCAAATATTTCTTCGCAAATTACTTTCAGCACCTCATGGGCTGCGGTCTTTTTTCTGATTTCATTTTCTTTCGAATCAACATCCATGAACGGCAACCCTACATACGTCTCTGGCATAAGTATGGAATAGGCAGAGTCTACGTGGTTGACTTTGATGTTTCTAAGTGATTGATTAGTCGCCAGAGCATTGTTCATATACCTGTCTATAGTCAATCCTATATCATCACCTGCTGTTACTACGGTGTATGTAAACGGTTTCTCTTCATCTTCCAGAACAAGGTGAGCTATGAATTTTCTTACAATAGTTGGTGGTCTCCATCCATGTATTGGAAAAACAAAGCCTAAGCGTTCACCCCTTTTGAGGAAGAAATGCTCCCTTTTCCCCCATACATCAGAAATAGAAATAAGGGTATCTTTTGTCGCCATTGCCAACTTTTGAGCTACCCATTTGGAATCACCTTCTGCTGAGAAATAGAATATCATAATTCCTGTTTATAAAAAATGGATAGCATGTTTTCATACTATCCATTTATAAGTAGTAACTAAAATCTTCTTTATTAGTTTTTCGCTTCAGTCATATTTCCTTCAATATACAGACGGGTCATTTCTACAACACCGTTGGTACGGACTGTTATTGTTTTCTTGAAGTGTCCGGGAAATTTGCCTTTGCCATTATAGGTTACTGCAATTTCTCCCTTTTCCCCTGGCATGATAGGCTTTTTCGTGTAACTTGGTATCGTACAACCGCAACTAGCAACAGCCTGATTGATAATCAGTGGCTTATTTCCTTTGTTGACGAAAGTAAATGTTGCTTTTTGAATAGGTTGAGCCTCAGAAAAGGTGCCGAAATCATGAGATAGTTTGTCAAATTTGATTTCTGCCTGTGCACTGGCACTTAAAGTGCAGACAAGCATTAGGAGCATACTTAAAACTAACTTTTTCATATTATTATCACTTGATTTATAGTTCGTTCCATGCAAAGGTAAGGAGAATGTTCAGTATAAGTTTCATTTTTTACAAAAATTAATGCTTTTATTTGGCAATTATCTTGATTTATTGTATTTTTGCAAATCAGAATTGAAAACACTTAACTTAATATGTATAGAACAAATACGTGTGGGGAGCTGCGTCTCTCGGACGTGGGGGAAAATGTAACACTGGCCGGTTGGGTCCAGCGTTCAAGAAAATTAGGAGGAATGACTTTTGTTGACCTTCGCGACCGTTATGGAATTACCCAATTAGTTTTTAATGAAGCTAAAGATAGGACGTTATGTGATCAGGCTAATCAACTGGGTCGTGAATATTGCATTCAGGTTAAAGGTGTGGTCAATGAGCGTACTAGCAAGAACTCGAAGATGGATACGGGCGATATTGAAATTATAGCTGAAGAACTGAATATCCTTTCGCCGAGTTTGACACCACCGTTTACTATAGAGGACAATACTGATGGCGGAGATGACCTCCGTATGAAATACCGTTACCTTGATCTTCGTCGTCCATGTATAAGAAAAAATCTGGAATTACGGCATAGGATGACAATCTTAATCCGTAATTTTCTGGATACCAAGAAATTCATTGAGGTTGAGACTCCTGATCTGATTGGAAGTACTCCGGAAGGAGCTCGTGATTTTGTCGTTCCTTCACGTATGAATCCCGGCCAGTTCTATGCATTGCCGCAGAGCCCTCAACTCTTGAAACAATTGTTGATGGTGGCGGGTTTTGACCGATATTTCCAGATTGCAAAATGTTTCCGTGATGAAGATCTTCGTGCTGATCGCCAACCCGAATTTACACAAGTAGATTGTGAAATGAGTTTTGTTGATCAAGATGATATTATCAATCTATTCGAAGAAATGTGCCGTATGCTGTTCAGAGAGATTCGTGGAGTCGAATTGCCGAAATTGCAGCAGATGACATGGCAGGAAGCCATGAGGCGTTTTGGTAGTGATAAGCCGGATATCCGCTTTGGAATGGAATTTGTGGAACTTCAGGATATATTGAAGGATAAAGGTACTTTCAGCGTCTTTAATGAGGCAAGTTATATCGGAGGTATTTGTGTGCCTGGTTGTGCTGATTATAGTCGTAAACAACTTAATGAGTTGACTGACTATGTGAAATCTCCTCAAGTTGGTGCCAAGGGCCTTGTCTTTATTAAGTATAATGCTGACGGAACAGTTAAAAGTTCCGTGGATAAGTTTTATACTCAAGATGTTCTCGCAGAACTTAAACAAAAGATGGGTGCTAAAGATGGTGATTTGGTGTTGATCCTCAGTGGGACTAATGCAAATAAAACCCGTATCCAACTTTGTTGTCTTCGTCTATTGATGGGGGAGCGTCTTGGACTGCGTGACAAAAATGTCTTTAAATGCCTGTGGATTATTGATTTCCCTCTTTTCGAGTGGAGTGAAGAAGAGCAGCGTCTGGTATCAACGCACCATCCGTTTACCATGCCGAATCCTGACGATATTCCTTTGTTGGATGAGCATCCGGAGAAAGTTCGAGCAAAAGCCTACGACTTTGTTTGCAATGGTGTTGAAGTTGGTGGCGGAAGTATTCGTATCCATGATACCAAACTTCAGGAAAAGATGTTTAAAGTACTCGGTTTTACAAAGGAACGAGCTGAATCCCAATTTGGCTTTTTAATGAATGCTTTCAAATATGGAGCGCCACCTCATGCAGGACTGGCATTTGGCTTGGATCGTTTTACAAGTATACTAGCAGGCTTGGATAGTATTCGTGATACTATAGCTTTTCCTAAGAATAATAAGGGACGTGATGTGATGCTGGATGCTCCTTCTGAATTGAGCAAAAAGCAACTTGAGGAATTATCTATTTGCGTAGATATTCCTGCTGAATGATATAGACTCTGTCTTGTTCTGTTCTTATTGATAAAGAAAGATGAAATGATAGATGAATTTCTGTTTGATTTAAGTCAAGAATTTTGTTTTTTTTGTTTCTAAAGTCTTTAAAGCGTAACATTTTTACTGAGAATAATGTAAATTTGAAGAAAAGAATTATCTTTGTAACGAACTTATAAAAATAGGTGGGTTTTTATTTACATTGGTAAACCCTGACTAATTTTAAAGATTGACAAAATGAGAGAAAAGAAAACGAAAACAAGTGCTGCTAAGATGACAGTATCTAAAGCAGCTGAAACGAAGACCATTTTGGCCCTTAATCCTGAAAATGCAGGTTTCAAGGCAGGTGATGTTTATCAGGCACTGGCAGCCGCTGGGAAGGCCTTGACAGTAGCTGAAATTGCTGAGCAAGCCAAGATCAGTGAAGAAGAAGCTCTTCTCGGTATTGGCTGGCTTTTCAAAGAAGGAAAAATCAAAGACGCAGACAACAAGGTTGTTTTAGCGTAATATTTCATTTTAGAAAGGGCTGCAGATGTTTTGGCGTTTGTGGCTTTTTTGTGCTATTTCCTTTTGATCCTTATCCGTTGTTCATTTATGTGGATTTCACGTATGAAGAATTTTACACGAAAAACAGATTATTTCTAGCATGTGTCGTTCTGTTTTGTGATCAGGGAACTGAGATAAAAACACCTCAAAAGATTAATAAAAACTCTCTCTCTCTTTCTCTGATATGTTAATTTCAATTCTGGTATTAAGATGTCACAATTTCTTTTTCCTAGGTTATGTGTTGTGAATTTAGAGGTGTCACGGATAGATGAGATTAATCTTGTTTCATTTTATGACACTTTCGTTTCTTTTGTTGTATTACTGGTTTTGAAAGTTAATTTGTAACATGAGCGAAAGTTTATGTTACACAACATCAGTCTGAACAGAAAAGATTTGGATACCTTTGCTCTGTCCGTTTGTACGATAGTCTTCTTGTGTGAAATGATGTTGTCTGACGAATAGAAATCCATTATGAGAATTATGTAGGTTCAAATTGTTTATTCAAAATAATCAAGGAGGCCTCTATTGAAGTTTAACCTTATAAATAATAGAAAAATTAAACCAAGTAAGTTTATGAACAGAAAATATTTATTGGGATTTGATGTTGGTTCATCATCAGTGAAAGTCTCATTGACGGATGTAGATACTGGGCAGATGGTATATTCTGCTTTTTCTCCGGAAAGTGAAGCCCCAATGATTGCTACTAGGCCTGGTTGGGCAGAACAGGAACCAGAATCATGGTGGAAATATGCTAAAGAGGCGTTAGGCCAGGCGATGCAAAAGGCTGGGATTGACGGTGAGAGTATTGAAGCTATAGGTATATCTTATCAGATGCACGGACTTGTGTGTGTGGATAAGTTACAGCATGTCATTCGCCCTTCAATTATTTGGTGTGATTCCCGGGCTGTTTCTTATGGAGATAAGGCTTTTGAAGAATTGGGAGAAGAGAAATGTCTGGATCATCTGTTGAATTCTCCTGGAAATTTTACAGCATCTAAATTGGCATGGGTTAAAGCTAATGAACCTCAACTTTTTGAGCAGATAGATAAGGTAATGTTGCCTGGAGACTATCTGGCCATGAAACTTTCTGGTCGTATTCAGACAACAATGGAGGGACTTTCAGAAGCGATTTTATGGGATTTCAAAAAGAAAGAACCGGCAAAGTTTCTCATGGATTATTTTGGTTTTTCTGAATCTATTCTACCTGAAATTGTACCTACATTTTCACAACAGTGTTTTGTAAGCCAACAGGCTGCAGAAGAAACCGGTTTGAAAGCGGGGACCCCTATTTCCTATCGGGCAGGTGATCAACCTAATAATGCTGTCAGTCTCAATGTGTTTAATCCGGGTGAGATTGCTTCAACGGCAGGTACATCTGGAGTCGTATATGGAGTATTGGGCAAGGTTAATTATGATTCTAAAAGTCGCGTGAATACTTTTGCACATGTTAATTATACGAAAGACTCAGATCGTCTTGGAGTCCTTTTGTGTATTAATGGTACAGGTATTCTTAATGCATGGGTACATCGGAATATTACATCTGACATGGATTATGCTGAAATGAATAAACTGGCTTCAGGAGTTCCGATTGGTTCTGATGGCGTCATTGTCATTCCTTTTGGCAATGGAGCGGAGCGTGTATTGGAAAATCAGGAAATTGGTTGCAGTATTCATGGCTTGAATTTCAATGCCCATAATCGTGCCCATATCGTGCGGGCTGCTCAGGAAGGTATTGTGTTCAGTTTCTGTTATGGAATGGAGATTATGGAGAAGATGGGAATGAAAATACAAAAGATTCATGCGGGTCATGCAAACATGTTCTTAAGTCCTGTTTTCTGTGATACTCTTGCAAGTGTAAGTGGAGATTGTATAGAACTCTATAAAACTGATGGTAGTGTAGGTGCTGCCAAGGCAGCGGGCATCGGAGCCGGTATTTATAAAGATCATGATGAAGCCTTTTCTACGTTAAAACAATTGGCTGTTATTGAACCGGATGAGCATCATCGGGATGCTTATCTTAATGCGTATGCAAACTGGAAAGAACAATTAAATAAGATTATATTGGATTAAACCAAGAACTATTAAATCAAAACAACTATGACAAAAAAGTATTTTCCACAAATTGGAAAAATCCCGTTTGAAGGGACAAAAAGTAAGAACCCTTTAGCTTTTCATTATTATGATTCAGAAAAGGTCATAATGGGAAAGAAAATGAAGGATTGGTTGAGGTTTGCTATGGCATGGTGGCATACACTGGGCCCTGCTTCTTCTGATCAGTTCGGCGGCCAGACCCGTCTGTATCCTTGGTATAAGGCTGATACAGCTATTCAAAGAGCCAAAGATAAGATGGATGCCGGTTTCGAGATTATGGAAAAGTTGGGTATTCATTATTTCTGCTTCCATGATGTTGACCTCTGTGATCCTGCTGATGATATTCATGAGTATGAGGATAATTTAAATGCTATTACTGACTATGCTCTTCAGAAGATGAAGACATACCCTGACATACACCTCCTCTGGGGAACTGCAAATGTGTTTGGGGATAAGTGCTATATGAATGGTGCTTCTACAAATCCTGACTTTGATGTTGTGGCCCGGGCTTGTGTCCAGATCAAGAATGCCATTGATGCTACTATCAAACTTGGCGGATCTGATTATGTGTTCTGGGGTGGTCGTGAAGGCTATCAGAGTTTGCTCAATACAGATATGAAGCGTGAGAAAGAGCATTATGCTACTATGCTGACGGCTGCCAGAGATTATGGTCGTTCTCATGGCTTTAAAGGAACCTTCCTGGTAGAGCCGAAGCCGATGGAACCGACTAAACATCAGTATGATACGGATGTGGAAACAGTTATAGGATTCCTTAAAGCTCATCATCTGGATAAAGATTTTAAGATTAACATTGAAGTAAATCATGCAACACTTGCAGGCCATACTTTTACTCATGAATTAGCTTGTGCGATAGATGCAGGGATGCTTGGATCCGTTGATGCAAACCGTGGTGATTATCAGAATGGCTGGGATACAGATCAGTTCCCTATTGATAATTGGGAAATAACTCAGGCTTGGATGCAGATTCTGCGTAATGGTGGTCTTCACGACGGCGGATCTAATTTTGATGCTAAATTGCGTCGTAATTCTACAGATCCTGAGGATATCTTTATCGCTCATATCAGTGGTATGGATGCCTTCGCACGTGGATTGGAGAATGCTGCTGCAATCTTGACTGAGAGTCCTCTGCCTCAGATGCTCAAAGAACGCTATGCTAGTTTCGATAAAGGTGTAGGTAAGAAATTTGAGAATGGTGAACTGTCTCTTGAACAGCTTGTAGACTATGCTAAAAAGAACGGTATGCCTAAACAGACTTCTGGCAAACAGGAATTGTATGAGGCAATAGTTAACTTATACTGTAAATAACCTTAGTATTTTATCTGTAACTCATTTGATTATGGGTTTACATAGCGGAGGTAAAGTCGTTAGACTCTGCCTCCGTTTCTTTATATTGATAAAGCTCTAGATATTAGTTGTAGGTATATGGCATTTTTATGAACGAATTCTCTTTGATTATCGGGAAGGGTAGCGGTCTGGCTTATTCGTTTTGCAAATTGTAGTGACGTGCTTCTGATTATGACCGGATTAGGATGATTTGTTTTGACTTTAAGATTCTATTACTTTGAGTTTGTTTTTGCCATTTGGAAGTAATGAGATTTGTATTCTTCTAAAAAAAAGCAGATTATTTTGCAAGTTGAAAAAAATCGAGTATCTTTGCATACATAATAATATATACTTATGACTCAAAATCATAACCACTTGGTCATTATGGCTGGGGGTGTAGGGAGTAGATTCTGGCCGATGAGTACCAGTGAGCGACCTAAACAATTTATAGATGTTCTGGGAATAGGACGTTCTTTACTTCAATTGACTTTTGATCGTTTTGAGGGGGTTTGTGATCCTCAGAATATCTGGATTGTCACAAATAAGAAGTATGTTTCTATTGTCAGAGAACAGTTACCTGAGATTCCTGCTGAAAATATTTTAAAGGAACCTTGCCGGCGCAATACGGCACCTTGTATTGCATACGTGAGTTGGCGTATTAAGTCTATTGATCCCAAAGCAAATGTTGTGGTGACCCCTTCTGATCATATTGTCACAAACGATTCTGAGTTTCGTCGGAGTATTCTGTCATGCATGAAGTTTACAAGTGAGACAGATGCCATTGTTACTTTAGGTATTAAACCGACCAGACCAGAAACTGGCTATGGTTATATCAAAGCTGATCTGGGGTCCAGCAGCGCACGCAATAGTGAGATATTCCGTGTTGATAATTTCAGAGAGAAGCCTGATTTACAAACGGCAGAAAAATATCTTCAGGAAGGAGATTGCTTTTGGAATGCTGGCATTTTTATCTGGCGGGTAGAGACTATTGTGAATGCTTTCCGCGTTTATCAACCCACCTTGTCCGCTTTTTTCGAAAGTTTGAGGAGTGTTTATGGAACTGACGAAGAGCAGGAACAGATTGATCTTCGTTATCCTGAGTGTGAGAATATCAGTGTGGACTATGCAATTATGGAAAAGGCTGAAGAAATATTTGTCTTTCCTTCAGACATCGGTTGGAGTGATTTGGGAACATGGGGGAATCTACTCGCTCAGACTTCTCATGATCTTTATGGGAATAGTTTAATCGGACGTAATATCCGAATCTATGATACAAAGAATTGCATTATTCATACGACGCAAGAGAAGAAAGTGATAGTTCAAGGCTTGGACGGATATATTGTTGCAGAAAAAGATAACCAATTGTTGATTTGCAAGCTCTCTGACGAACAGAGCATTAAGCAATACAATGGTGAATCTTAAGGATAATACTGATTGACAATATCTTTCAGTATTTATTTGGAATAAAATCTATAGAAATGGAAAGAAAAGTAGCCCTTATTACAGGCATTACGGGTCAGGACGGATCATACCTGGCAGAATTTTTGATTAAGAAAGGTTATGAAGTTCACGGAATACTTCGCCGCTCTTCATCGTTCAATACGGGTAGGATAGAGCATCTTTATCTGGACGAATGGGTAAGGGATATGAAGAAGAAACGCTTGGTCAATCTCCACTGGGGAGACATGACAGACTCATCTTCCTTGATACGTATTATCTCAGAGGTCCAGCCTACGGAAATCTATAATCTGGCAGCTCAGAGCCATGTAAAGGTGAGTTTTGACGTGCCTGAGTATACGGCAGATGTCGTAGCTGTAGGCGTACTCAGACTGCTTGAGGCTGTTCGCATCTGCGGTCTGGCCCATTCCTGTAGAATCTACCAGGCTAGTACCTCCGAGCTTTTCGGCAAGGTAGCTGAGGTTCCGCAGAAAGAGACGACACCATTCCATCCCCGTTCTCCTTATTCCGTAGCCAAACTTTATGGCTACTGGATCATGCAGAACTACAGGGAGAGCTATGACATGTACTGTTGCAACGGCATACTTTTTAATCATGAAAGTGAGCGTCGCGGAGAGAACTTCGTTACGAGGAAGATTACCCTCGCTGCCTGCCGTATCGCTGAAGGCTATCAGGACAAACTCTATCTGGGTGATCTGAGTGCACGTCGTGACTGGGGCTATGCCAAGGATTACGTAGAGTGTATGTGGATGATCCTGCAACAGCCAGAACCGGATGATTTCGTTATTGCAACCGGAGAGATGCATACTGTTCGTGAGTTCTGCACTCTGGCCTTCCATGAAGCAGGCATCGAACTCGAATGGAAGGGTGAAGGTCTGGAAGAGAAGGGTATCGATACGGCTACAGGCCGTGTGCTCGTGGAAGTAGATCCTCGCTATTTTCGTCCGGCTGAGGTAGACCAGCTGCTGGGTGATCCGTCAAAGGCTAAACGTGTTCTGGGCTGGAACCCACGTCAGACGACCTTCGTTCAACTGGTCAAACTGATGGTGGACCATGACCGTAAATATGTGAAGAAGGTCTATCTGCGTGCACAGATGCCTGAATAAAGGATTATCGAAGGGTGAAATAACAAACTGGGAGAGATCTGGATATAATTGTATCAGGTCAGCTCAAAGTTTTCAATACAGATTATGTCAGTATTAGATAAGAATAGTAAGATTTATGTAGCAGGCCATCATGGTCTCGTGGGTTCCGCGATATGGAACAACTTGAAATCGAAAGGATACAATAATCTCGTGGGCCGTACTCACAGGGAGCTGGACCTGACGGATCAGAACGCAGTCAAGGCTTTCTTTGATCAGGAGCAGCCTGATGCCGTAGTCCTCGCTGCCGCCTTTGTGGGTGGTATCATGGCTAACTCACTGTATCGTGCGGATTTCATCATGCAGAATATGAAGGTGCAGTGCAATGTCATCTCCAATGCTTATAGTCATCACGTGAAGAAACTTCTGTTCCTGGGTTCTACGTGTATCTATCCCAAGGATGCCCCTCAGCCGATGAGGGAAGATGAACTCCTGACCTCTCCGCTGGAATATACCAATGAGGAATATGCCATTTCGAAGATTGCCGGTCTGAAGATGTGCGAGAGTTACAACTTGCAGTATGGAACAAACTATATAGCAGTGATGCCTACCAACCTCTATGGACCGAATGATAATTTCCATCTGGAGAATTCCCATGTGATGCCGGCTATGATGCGTAAGATCTATCTGGCTAAACTCCTTCATGATAATAACTGGGATGCCATCCGTGTGGATATGAGCAAGCGTCCGATCAACCCTGACAGCAAGTTGAGTGGGGTGATAGGGGAAGGAAATGTAGACGGAAACAATCCGAAGGAAAGGATTATCAAGGCTCTAGCATTCTATGGCATAGAAAACAATAAGGTGACCCTGTGGGGAACCGGAAAGCCCCTGCGTGAATTCCTGTGGAGTGAAGATATGGCAGACGCCAGTGTCTACCTGTTGCTGAACGTGGACTTCAAGGATATTATCGGCATAGATAAATATTCAAGCGTCTTCTATGGTGTGAAGACGGACGGTCCGGTCAACCGCAATAACAGTGAAGGGCGGGGAGGCGCCATCCCTTCGTTAGGGGAGATCCGCAACTGTCATATCAATGTCGGTACAGGAAAGGAGCTGACCATTAAAGCACTGAGTGAATTGGTAGCAAAAACAGTAGGCTTTGAAGGTCAGATTATCTTCGATTCTTCCAAACCGGATGGTGTGATGCGCAAACTTATTGATGTGAGTAAACTCCATCGTCTCGGCTGGCATCATCAGGTGGAGATAGAAGACGGTATTCAAAGGTTGTATAAGTGGTATCAGAAAAGCCTGAAGCAATAAATACCATCAGCATCAGTTAATCATCTTCTATTTGGAAGGACATGATGATGAAGTAGATTATAGATTATTTGCAATAGCTTATGATGTCTCGTCTTAGATCATTATGCAGTAAATGAAATAACAGAATTAATATGGCAAGTTTAAATATGCTGGGTCCTTATTCTTTGACAGAGGGCGAAATTGATAAGAGAATAAGAAGTGGAGTTCCAGGAAATTATGCATATGGGCACCAAGATAAAAAAGGAATATTTATAGTGCAGTATGTTGGCAGATCTGATACGGATTTAAATAGCCGAATTAAGCACGGTATTGGCAAATATAGTATGTTTAAATTCAGTTATGCAAGTTCTGCAAAAGAAGCATTCGAAAGGGAATGCAAAAATTATCACGATTTTGGCGGAGATAGATGGCTTGACAATGAAATGCACCCGGATCGTCCTAAAAATACAGATTATGAATGTCCAATATGTACTATCTTCGATGATTAATAGTAAGATGTTATTTAGATATAGTTAGAGTATCCAAGATTGGAGTTTTGTCAAAATATCAATGACGGTTACTTTTTTACTTATATCTCAGGATTTTGATTTCATCCCAAGACATCCTTACAATATGATGGATATATATTAAAATTCTTCCATGTCTTTTTCTGGATGTTCTTAAAAGTGTAAATCCTCGCTACGATATGACAAGCAAGCTTGCTCTGTGCATAGCTTAACGAAATTGCTCTATGAAGGCTGCCGTGACTTCCGTAAGCGTCCATTTCTCCGTCATGCGTTGTAAAAAACAAGTTATAC
>DAIPMC010000016.1:0-18501 GCA_036768895.1 Prevotella sp.
ATGAGCTTTCCTGTTAGCGGTGATATTAGATGAAAATTAATTCCGCCAACGGATAAATATAATCGTAAGAAACACATTTTTTTAAATTTTCCGGTTGTGCGTTCGCACAATTAAAATGAAATGTGTACATTTGTACACGGTTTTCAAACCCATTGACAGGATATCATTTTCTTAAGATACTTAAAACAACCATTTTTGCCAAAATATTAACTCATTTACTATCATGTCCGTAAAAATCAGAATCAAGGATATCGCTGAAAGAGCTGGAGTTTCTGTAGGCACAGTAGACAGAGTGCTACACAATCGGCCTAATGTATCGAAACCAGCGAGAATAAAAGTTGAACAGGCTTTGAAAGAGATGAATTATCAGCCTAATATGTATGCCAGTGCATTAGCCTACAACAAAGAATATGCGTTTTTCTTACTGATCCCCGAACACGAATATGAAGCCTATTGGGCCGAAATAGAAGACGGAGCTAAGAAATGCGAAGAACTTCGGCGCGATTTCCATATCAACGTTGAGATAGTACACTATAATCGTTATGATGATGCTTCTTTCCTTGATCAATGCGAGCAGGTTTTTGAAAAAAAACCAGACGGAGTAATCATAGTTCCTACCAAACTCGACGTCACACGTCTTTTTACGGATAAGTTGCATGAGAATAACATTCCATTTATATTCCTTGATTCCTACATGCCCGATCTCAAGCCATTGGCTTTCTACGGTCAGGATTCTTTCAGTAGCGGATATTTCGCTGCTAAAATGCTGATGCTCATTGCCTCCAAGGAATCCGAAATTATGCTGATGAAATTGACTGAAAACGGTCAAGTAGTCAGTAAACAACAAGATAATCGAGAAGTAGGATTCAGACATTATATGCATGATCACTATCCGGATATCAGTATCACCGAATTGCAACTTCCTATGAGTAATACACGAAAAGAATACCATCAAATACTGGAAAAGTTCTTCACCAATCATCCCAATATACACCATTGCATCACATTAAGTTCAAAAGCTCATATCATCGGTGATTTTCTATTGGCTACCAATAGACGCGACATACAGATAATGGGATATGATATGGTAGGAAAAAACGCCAGATGTCTCAAGCAAGGAAGCATCTCTTTCTTGATTGCTCAGCATGCTTATATGCAGGGATACTACTGTGTAGATGCCCTTTTCAGGGCTACAGTACTCAAGAAAAAAGTTCAGCCTGTCAACTACATGCCTATCGAACTTTTGACCAAGGAAAATGTGGATTTTTATAAAAGGACACAACTATAATAAAAAACAAACTACAAAATGAAACTATCAAACTTTATTAAAATCAATTCTGCAGACAACGTAATGGTTTGTCTACGCCCTTTCAAAAAAGGAGAAACTTTTGAGATAGACGGTCAAGCCATTACATTACTGCAAGATACTCCGGCAGGACATAAGGTACTGATCAAGGATGTTGCCAGTGGTACCAGTATTATAAAATATGGTTATCCCATAGGACACGCCAAAACTGACATGAAAAGGGGACAATGGATCAATGAATATAACTTGAAGACTAATCTCTCAGGGACACTTGAATACACTTATAAACCGGTAAAGGACTCCGTGAAAATTTCACAAGATTATCGGACTTTCCAAGGATATCTGCGTCATAATGGTAAGGTGGGTACACGTAACGAGATATGGATTGTACCTACAGTAGGATGTGTAAACGGAATCGCTCAACGACTCGCTCAAAGGCTGAAAGAAGAAACACATCTTGATGGCATTGATGCCATTCATGCCTGGACTCACAACTATGGTTGCTCCCAACTTGGAGATGATCATGAAAATACACGTAAGATACTCCGTGACCTTTGCCTTCACCCCAATGCCGGAGGAGTATTAGTCCTGTCACTTGGATGTGAAAACAATCAGCCTGGTCCCTTTATGGAAACATTGGGAGACTATGATCATGATCGTATCAAACTTCTTGTTACTCAACAGGTAAAAGGTGACGAAATAGAAGAGGGCATGAATATCCTCAGGCAACTTTACCATCAGGCAAGACAGGATAAACGTACGAAAGAGCCTATAAGCAAATTACGCATTGGCTTGAAATGTGGCGGATCAGATGGATTCAGCGGTATTACGGCCAATCCTCTCGTAGGCGAATTTTCTGATTATCTTGTAGCTCAGGGAGGCACAACGATTCTGACGGAAGTACCAGAAATGTTCGGCGCAGAAACGATACTGATGAACCGCTGCAAAACGACAGAGCTTTTCAATAAGACCGTAGACATGATCAACGGCTTCAAAGAATATTACCTTTCCAATGGCCAGCCAGTAGGTGAAAACCCGTCACCAGGAAATAAAGCAGGCGGTATCTCTACCTTGGAGGACAAAGCTTTAGGATGTACCCAGAAGTGTGGCAAAGCTTTGATAAGTGGAGTACTCAAGTACGGTGAGCGTTTACAAAACAACGGGCTCAACCTTCTCTCTGCACCTGGCAACGACCTGGTCGCTGCTACAGCACTAGCCGCATCCGGTTGTCAGATGGTTCTCTTTACTACGGGAAGAGGTACGCCTTTCGGGACTTTTGTTCCTACTATAAAAATTGCTTCTAACAGTACACTTTATCAAAATAAACCAAATTGGTTAGATTTTAATGCAGGAGTTCTTACCGAAGGCACGGACATGGCAACATTGACAACTCAGTTCATAGATAAAGTCATTGCTATTGCAAGCGGTGAACAGTGTAAAAATGAAATAAATGATTATCAGGGAATTGCTATTTTCAAGAATGGAGTAACACTGTAAAAATCATAGCAACAGTTCAGGCTGATTCTTAAGAGATACTGAAAGTTCTATCGCTTAACGTATTCTTGGAATCAGCTTTTTCTTCAGTCATATAAGATCTTGTCAATAAAATACAAATAGAAAAAACAGTGAACAACAAACGTGGATTGCGAGCACTCTCGCCATTGATCATCTTGATTATTCTCATTATCCTATTCACTCGTTATTCAGTGGATAAGAGCAATAGTGAGCCCAATCTCTCAATGTCTGTCGCTTTCCTGATATCAAGTATATATGCGATTGTAATTACCGGCGGTATGCCAATAAGGGCAAGAATTGATACCTATAGCAAAGGGGCCGGATCGAGTAATATCATGCTGATGTTATGGATATATGTTCTGGCCGGTGCTTTTGCGGCTTCAGCTAAGGGCATGGGATCCATTGATGCAACGGTAAATTTAGCCCTCCATTTTCTGCCAGCCGAGATGTTGTTACCAGGTCTTTTCCTTGCTGCATGTTTCATTTCTATCTCTATAGGCACCAGTGTAGGTACTGTGGTAGCATTGGTTCCTATAGCTGCAGATGTTGCTCATTCCATAGGAGCCGATGTCCCTATGATTACTGCCATTATCGTAGGCGGAGCCTATTTTGGAGATAATCTTTCTTTCATATCCGATACTACAGTCGTTGCCACCCAGACACAAAAGTGTAACATGAGTGATAAATTTCGCGTCAATAGTTTAATTGTCATGCCTGTAGCCGTCATCATTCTGATTATCTATACGATCCTGGGTGCAGATGTACAAGCTCCAAAATATGTCCCTGCTGTCGAATATATCAAAGTTATCCCCTATCTTGTCGTATTGGTTGCAGCAATTGCAAGAATGAATGTTATGGCAGTTCTCACTTTGGGACTTATCCTTTGCGGCATTATCGGAATGGCGGACGGAGACTATTCCATTTATGGTTGGTTCAGTGCTATTGGTAATGGAGTTCTGAACATGGGAGAACTGGTTATGATTGCAATGATGGCAGGGGGTATGCTCGAAATTATCCGGACGAACGGAGGGATTGATTATATTATCAATCGACTTACTGCCCACGTTAAAAACAAGAGAGGTGCAGAACTGTCCATTGCTGCCCTTGTGTCTCTGGTAAATGTTTGTACAGCAAATAATACCATTGCTATTCTGACAGTAGGAGATATCTCTAAACGTATCGGAGACAAATTCGGTGTAGACAATCGGAAGGCCGCAAGTATTCTGGATACTTTTTCGTGTTGTATACAAGGTATTCTCCCCTATGGAGTACAGATATTGCTGGCCGCTGGATTAGCTCATGTGAATCCTATGCAGATCCTCCCCTATCTGTTTTATCCTATGGCTATAGGTGTAGCAGCCCTACTGGCTATCCTCTTGCGTTATCCGAAAAAATACAGTTGAACAATAATTATCTGAACTTAAATCCGGAAAAATCATGAATTTTATACAAAGAAATGTTTTTAAGAAATTACGTTCGGAATATTTCCAATCTGACGAAACACTGGAACCTATGACCAATTTTAAACGTCAGAAACTTGAAGCTTTATTGGATAATGTGACAGAGTCAAAGGAAGGACACGTCGCTTTGACTACACCTTATCTGAAAAGAAAACTGAGGAATATAGAACAAACAGAACATCATGCTATTGATACTAATCTGGAGACCATCGAACTGCTTCGTATCATTGTCTCGAATATTAATGCAATGCTCAATTATGGAGTCAGCCTTAAAGGAATCATCCAACTGGGAGAATATCTTCGGAGTCCTAAAGGGGGTAAAGTAGACTGGTTAAAACTTGACAAGTGGCTGAACAAGCTCCATATAGTACGTATGTCCCAACTTGAAGGAAGTATACTTATCCTGTTCTTTGATTTCGAAGAAGAAGAAGTGCCTTTTGTCCATCATATTGAAAAAGGAGCGAACGGACTGACGATCCGCTCTTTATGCAATACATGGGAAGATCTTACCAAAGAGTGGCATTTTCGCCAAGGAAGTACTGGATTTGTACATAACAATAATAAAGTATTATGGCGTAATCTCCGGCAGAGTATGCGGTATTTCGTATACGCACCAATTGAGACTCTATTTAACTTTTTACATAATTTTGCACGTTCCTTATCAGAAATTGAAGAATAGTTAGTATCTTTGCGTTTATGAAACGGATTTTTTTATTATTAATCAGCATATTTTTATCGTTATCATCACAAGCCCAGGAAGCGGCAAGTAATGATACATGTCACTATATTCAAGGAATAGACCTCAGCCATTATCAAGGGACTGTATTCTGGAAGACTGTAGGAGAGAATGCAAATATGGCATACGTCTATCTTAAAGCTACTGAGGGCGGATCCAGAATAGACAGCAAGTATCAGGATAATATTGACATGGCTCATCAATATGGTTTAAAAGTAGGCTCCTATCACTTCTATCGTCCACGATATTCTCAACTGCAACAGTTGAATAACTTTTTATCACAATGCCGCCCCGGAGACCAGGACTTGATTCCAATGGTTGATACAGAAACAAGAAGCGGATTATCAGAAGAAGAATTTTGTGATAGCCTCTTTAAATTTCTCCGACTTATTGAGCGGACCTATCGGCAAAAACCTCTCATTTATACCGGTGCGAATTTTTATAATCATAACTTAGCTGGAAAAATAGATAATTATAAATTGATGATTGCCCAGTATACAAAATCAGAACCCTTTCTTACAGACGGCCATGATTATGAATTATGGCAATATACAGGTAGAGGACATCTAGATGGCATCAATGGTTATGTGGACAAGAGTCGTCTGATGGGACGTCATAAATTGCGTGAGATTAGATTTCGACACCGATAGTGATAATTGTGAACGGATCTGGATTTTAGAATTTTATAATAAGAAGATATGGCTATTATCAAATGCCCGGAGTGTGGTCATCAGATTAGTGATAAAGCACCCATTTGCCCAAATTGCGGAGTAGAGATTGCAGGAAAGATTATTCGCTGCCCTAACTGTGGGGAAGTATATTTTGCCAATGAGGAGATGTGCCCTAATTGCCATCGCCCTACAAAATCAAATACGACTTCCTCTCATACACCCTCTATTCCAAAGGCACCAACTGATACAACAGATGTGCCGTTTACAACTTCTGAGGATTGCGTTCTTCCTCCAAGTCATCCTGAAAATACAAAAGACCATTCAGCATCATCAGGTCAAGACTCTTCCAAGGGATCAATGCCACCAGGAAATCATTCTGGGAATGGTTCTTATCCAAAAGGAAAAAAGAAACGGAATTATATTCCACTCATTGTGGGCATTATTATCGCGATTGTTGCTTTAGGAATAATGTACCATTTCTATTCAACCGCCAAGAATGATAAAGAGGAACAAGACTATGAGATTGTAATGAAAAGTTCTGATCCTACAGTCTTACAAAGATATCTGGACACATATCAGGATGCCCCGGAAGCCCATCGCGATTCTGTACAAAACCATCTGATGAAGATCAAGCAAAATAATCAAGAATGGACTAATGCTATAATGAGAGGATCAAAGGGTGCCCTGGAAGATTATCTGCAGAATTACCCTCATTCCATACATGCCGCTGAAGCTCGTAATAAGATTGACTCCTTGGACTGGAGAGACGCTCATAATGAAAATACTCCCGAAAGTTATCAGGAATACTTAAAAGCTCATCCGCAAGGTGCTTTTGCGGATTTAGCCCAGGAGGGTATGAAAGAAGTTCAGCAAAAAGAACTCCAGCCAGAAGAGAAACAGATGATCAGTGCACTTTTCAGAACTTTCTTCCAAAGCATCAACTCTAAAAATGAAAGTCAGGCTGCCAATCAGGCAGAGAATGTAATGTCATCTTTCTTAGGAAAGACCAATGCTACCAAGGAAGATGTTGCCAGTTTTATTCATAAGATATGGAAGAACAATATTACCAATATGAACTGGAAAATTAACAATGACTATAATATAAAGAAACATAAAGTTGGTGACAACAGATACGTATATCAAGTACAGTTTTCTGTACGACAGAATGTCAGCAGTACAGATGCATCACAACCAACACAGTCACAATACCATATCAATGCCACTGTTTCACCAAACAACAAGATCAGTTCTTTCAATATGGTAAGAATTATTCTATGATTTAAGAATAAACATAAAGAAGGCATATCGGAAGTTTACTTTTGCTTTTGATATGCCTTTCTTTTTTGATCTGTTTAAAACTGCTATTCGATGCATCAAATAGTGCCCATATAACAGTTTTTATCCAATCTCAATTTTAACCTCCCATCAGACCCGATAAAGAAGTCCGTTCTTTAAATCTTCACTGGCAACTTCTCTGATCTTAATATGAAGTTTCTTTCCGGTCGCATTGAAAGGGATTTGAGAGACAAACCGATAGAATCTAGGGCGTTTAAAATTCGCAATATTAGGGCTTTCCTTACAATAGGTATCAAGCTCTTCCGCAGTCAGAGTATCTTTATTCTTGACCACGTAAGCTGTAACCAACTGCCCTCTGATCTTGTCCGGTACAGAGGTTACTATACAATCCTTGACTTTTGCATTGGAATTGAGGACCTCTTCTATTTGAGTCGGATAAATATTTTCACCGGAAGAGATGATCATATCATCCTTTCGCCCTACTATTGTTATAAAGTGATTTTCATCCCACGTAGCCAGATCTCCTGTATACACAAAATCCTTGTAAAATTTCCTTTCCGTTTCCTGATCATTATTGACATACCGATAAGGTGACTTGGCTGGAGAGCAAATAATAACTTCTCCTATTTCATGACCATCCTTCATGACTATATCATCAGGCTCAGCACATCTGTCCTCGTAGATTTTAACTACTCTGACATCATCATCCACACAAGAAGCCCCGGCAGTCCCAGCATTTTCTGGTAAGTCAAAAGGCCTGAGGAATGTATTCCAGAAAGTTTCTGTAGTACCATATCCATTGAATATATTTGGTGTCAAAACCTTTTGATAACGGATACAGGCAAAACGCTCCAGGGGACTGCCCATCGTAACAATCCCTTTAAGAGTACTGATATCAAGAGCCTGCCTTTCCTGTTCATCAGCCAGTTTTTCCAAGACGGTAGGTACACCGATAATGAACGTAATTTTATATTTTGCAATGTATAAGAGAGTCTTTACAGCATCAAATTTGCTCATGATAACAAGCGTTGCACCTGCATAAAACGTAGGACATGGTCCTGCACAATGAAGTCCGCCACGATGAAACCAAGGAGTTGTATTCATTGTAATATCCTTATAACTCATTGGGAAATGAATCATGACATCATGACTGGAAAGTACTTCATTGATGCTTGTAAGAGGAACTCCTTTCGGACGTCCGGTTGTTCCTGATGTATAAAGACGGGTGGTCTCATCATATATGTTATAATCACAGGTATACGGTGGCTCAGTATCCGGTGCGTCCTTGACATAATCAGAAAAAGATATAATATCACCTTCACTTTCACCATCAACGATAATCAGTCTTTTCGGTTTTAATCCAGAGATGCTAAGTGCTCCAAGGATTTCAGACTTCCGGTCTGAATCAAAAATAAGGAATTCGGGCTTTGAGTCTTCAAGATTCTGGGCCAATTCGCCCGAGCTAAGGCGATAATTGACTGGACAACTTACTGTATGCGTCTTATGTGCAGCAATATAGGTAAAGACAAATTCAGGACAATTAAGTAATTGCATCATGATCACATCCCCTTTTTGCAGGCCGTCATTAACCAAAGCATTCGCCAAGCGATTACAATCCCTGTTAAGATCATTATATGTCCAAGTCCTATTTCTATCCGGACAAATCATAGCAGGTTTACGACCATAGCGCATAACATTTCGCATGAACCCTTCTATCCATGTGTAGTGGCTTTCAAAAATAGATTTGAAATCTCTCATAAATAACTGGTTTTAAATTATTATACATTATAAAAGTCATAACAAATGTAATCCTTGTTATAATACACTTGTTTCCCCTTCCATCATAACTACCTGTCAACTACAAAGAAAAACACTTCAAGAAGGAATCTTATCGACTGATATCTTTTAATATAAACACAACTGAGGAAAGGAATCCATTTTCCTTCCCTCACCAATGATTTATTTTTCAGGTACTCTCTTATATTCTCACTATAGAAGACACAACTTCAAGTTTTCCTTTATCTTCTATTCGTACAATCTGATGTGATTTGAACCCCGATCAGATTTCATCCCCGTTGCATCTGTCTAAGTAACATCTTCTGATGTTCTGTCAGATGTACCGGGAGCTTTACATTGTACGTAATGATCAAGTCTCCGTATGTACCATCTCCTCTATCATATCCCTTTCCACGCACTCGCACCTTTGCACCATTCTGCGTCTCCGGCTTGATTCTGAGTTTTATCTTATGGCCATTACTCAACTGGATAAGAATCTCCCCACCCAATAAAGCTGTATATAAGTCTATATTGACCTTCGCATTCATCTCACCTGAACTTTGGCGTGTACCGCCAAAACCAGCATTTCCAAATCCGTTAAACCTCTCACTAAAACCATTTGAAGTATGGAACCGTGTATGCCGTCCTCCTCCGCCTCCAAATAAATCCTCGAAGAAATCGGAAAAACCGTTGCCGCCACCAAAACTGTTAAAGTCAAATCCTTCAAAAGGATTACCACCCGGAGAACCTTGGCCAAAACCGCCGGTACCACCGGTTTGCTCGAAGGCATCAGCATTACGCCACTGTTTACCGTACTTATCATATTTAGCACGCTTTTTGGGATCTGATATGACCTCATAGGCTTCATTCAGAGCTTGAAATTTCGCTTTTGCCTTAGGATCATCCGGATGAAGATCAGGATGAAATTGTTTCACTCTTTTCAAGTAAGCTTCACGAACATCCTTTTGAGGAATGCTCTTGCTGACTCCCAAAATCTTATAATAATCTATAAATGCCATCTTCTGATATCCTCCTTAAATTACGATAATATATCCAACAAAAAGTATACCAAATCCAACAATATTTAGTACTTTTGCAGAGTAATCAAAAAATGTCAGATGAAAAAGATGATTATTGGCTTTCTGGCAATCCTATTAAGTTTACCAACTATGGCACAAACGAAGACTGTCAGTCTGCGAATTATTGAGACAAGTGATGTTCATGGAAGTTTCTTCCCCTACGATTTTACCAACCATAAGCCAAAAGATGGCTCATTAGCCCGGGTTATTACTTATGTAGATTCTTTGAGGGCCATATATGGCAACCGCCTTATCCTATTGGATAATGGTGATATTCTTCAAGGTCAACCTATTTGCTACTATTATAACTATGTCAAACCTGAAGTTCCGAACATTGCTGCCAGTGTAGTAAACTATATGCATTATGATGCGGAAACTGTGGGTAACCATGATATAGAAACAGGACATGCTGTCTATGATAAATGGTTCAGAGAAGTAAAATGCCCGATCCTCGGAGCAAATATTGTCTCTACCAAAACTGCACAGCCTTATGTCCATCCTTATACAATTATCAAGCGCAACGGAATAAAGATAGCAGTCCTCGGTATGCTGACAGATGCAATCCCCAATTGGCTTAATGAGCATTTATGGAGTGGACTGCGCTTTGATAATATGGTAAAATCCTGCCGCTACTGGATAAATTATCTGCAAACCCACGAACACCCCAATCTGATTATCGGTCTTTTCCATAGTGGAAAAGAAGGAGGAATACAAAACGAGAAATTTGATGAGAATGCATCTATGGAAGTAGCCCGAAAAGTCCCCGGGTTTGATCTCATCCTCTATGGTCATGACCATACTCTGCATCAGGATATTGTCAAAAATGCCGTTACAGGTAAAAATGTGCTTTGTCTGGATCCAAGTTGCAATGCCCTCTATGTGAGTGATGCACAGATTTCTGTTACTGTTTCAGACGAAACAAACCCGACAACACTAAACACAAAGGTGACAGGTCAGTTGGTCAATGTCTGTAATGAAAAAACAGACACCGATTTTATCCGGCATTTCCAACCGGATATAGACAGTGTAAAAAAATTTGTAGACCGGAAAATCGGCACCTTTACACATAGTATATATACTCGTGACTGCTATTTTGGAAGCGCTCCTTTCTCCGACTTTATTCAGGATTTACAGTTGAAGATTACAGGCGCAGACATCTCCTTCAACGCCCCATTATCTTTCGATACAAGTATCCGGAAAGGAGATATTCATGTAAGTGATCTCTTTAACCTATACCGATACGAAAATCAGATTTATACGGTTCGCATGACAGGTAATGAAATCCGCAAATACCTGGAAATGAGCTATGACCTCTGGGCCAACACCATGAAAAGTCCTGATGACCATATCATGCTTCTCAGTGATCACCATGATAATGGCGCCGAAAGGTACTTGTTCAAGAATCTGGCCTTCAATTTCGATTCAGCCGTGGGCATCGATTATACAGTAGACGTAACCAAACCAAACGGACAGAAAGTCCATATTCTCCAGATGAGTAACGGACAACCTTTTGAATTGAAAAAATGGTATAAAGTAGCCATGAACAGTTACCGGGGCAACGGAGGTGGTGAACTTCTGACCAAGGGTGCAGGAATACCTCACAAAGAACTGAAAGGACGTATTATTTTTCAAAGTAAAGAAGATCAACGGTACTATCTGATGAAGGAAATCGAAAAAGCCGGGACCTTAGACCCTAAGGCACATCATAATTGGCGTTTTATCCCTGAGAGCTGGGTAAAGCCGGCTATTGCCCGTGATAAGGCCCTGCTTTTTGGAAAGCCACTTACAGCTGCAGAAGAAAAATAAAATCTTCAATTCATCAAAGAATTTTTTCTAAATAAAATATATCAGAAATGAAATACTGGTTTATATTTTGTAAAAGTGATATCCTACTTGAGAAGTATGCAGATGGTCACTATACCATTCCCTGTTCTGAAGAATCACCGGTACTTACTAAACCATGGACTCACATCATGAATATTGCTCCAATGAGTGATGGCACGGAAATCAAGACCTTCAGCATTGATGACCCTTCCAAGACCATGCTGCGAGAATTCCCCAATCGTTCCATAACCAGTGATGCACATTACGAAATGTGTGGCCTACGGTCAAGTTATTACAAGATACCTCTTGACTTATATATGGAAGCCGGAAAATGTAGTGAACTCCTATATTGGGATAAGAACACACAATTCTGTGGCGTTTGCGGCTCACCGATGAAAATGCATACTAATATTAGTAAAAGATGTACGAATTGTGGTAAGGAAGTATGGCCACAGTTAGCTACTGCAGTTATTGTACTTATTCATCGTGAGGATAAAGTCCTTTTGGTTCAGGCACGCAACTTCAGAACTAACTTTTACGGATTAGTAGCCGGTTTCGTAGAAACCGGAGAAACACTTGAAGATGCAGTCTATCGGGAAGTAAAAGAAGAAACTTCTTTAAAAATCACAAATCTTCGTTATTTCGGATCACAGCCTTGGCCCTACCCTTGTGGATTAATGGTAGGATACAATGCTGATTACGTAAGTGGAGAAATTCATCTGCAAAAAGAAGAACTGAATTATGGCAACTGGTTTTCAAAGGACAATCTTCCGACTATACCCGAAAAACTAAGCATTGCTCGTAAGATCCTCGATGACTGGCTGAAAGAGAAAACTCTTGTAGACAAAGCTTTATAAGTTACTTCCCCGGAATATACTATTCGTTTTTAACCTGTTGAGCACCTAATAATTACAGCAATATATTTAACAAATGAAATTTTTTGAAAAGGCTTTGGGATTTGATCCCAAAAGTATGAACATGAAGACCGAGGTTGTAGCCGGTGCCACGACCTTCCTTACAATGAGTTACATCCTGGCCGTCAATCCGGCTATTCTCTCAACCACTGGCATGGACAAAGCAGCTCTCTTTACGGGTACTGTCATTGCAGCTGCTATAGCCACTCTTCTATTGGCATTTATGGCTAAATTGCCCTTTGCGCAGGCACCATCAATGGGACTGAATGCCTTCTTTGCCTATACCATGTGCCAGGCACTCGGTTACACTTGGCAACAGTCCCTTGCCATTATGCTTATCGAGGGTATCATTTTCCTCCTGATCACATTTCTTAATATCCGAGAGCTGATATTAAACTCTATACCGCAAAACCTGCGATATGCCATCAGTACGGGTATCGGTATGTTCATAGCCTTCATCGGTTTAAAAAATGCGGGTATCATTGTTGCCAAACCGGGTACATTTGTCGGACTTGGAGATTTCACCAAACCGATGTTACTTGGTGTAATCGCTATACTTCTAAGTTCTGTTTTGATGGCAAGAAAGGTAAAGGGCTCTCTGTTCTACAGCATTATTCTTACTACAATCATAGGTATACCTTTTGGAGTAACTACTTTTACGAAAGACTGGTTGCCAGTGAGTGCTCCTCAAAGCCTTGCTCCAGTGTTCTGCAAATTTGATTTTTCCGGATTGATGAATTTCCAAACCGTCATTACCGTTTTCACATTACTTATCGTCAATATCTTTGATACCGTTGGTACGTTAGTAGGATTAGCCGAAAAGACGGGTATCGTAAGACCTGATGGTTCTATACCACACGTAAAACAGGCTATGATGAGTGATGCCATAGGTACTACCTGTGGATCATTCCTTGGGTGTTCTACCATTACGACTTATATCGAAAGCGCAAGTGGAATTGCAGAAGGTGGAAAAAGTGGTGTTACAAGTTTTGTTGTAGGCATTCTGTTTCTAATCAGTCTGTTCTTAAGTCCAATATTTCTGATCATCCCAAGTGCCGCTACCAGTGGAGCTTTAGTATTGGTAGGCGTCTTGATGCTTGACAGTATGAAAAAGATTGATCTCAGCGAAGTCAGTGAAGCCTTTCCTGCATTTATAACGATGATAACAATGGTGCTCTGCTATTCCATTGCTGACGGTATCACCCTTGGAATCCTTAGTTATGTAATCATCAAACTCTGCACCGGTAAATATAAAGCCTTGAATCCAACCCTGATTGTTCTGAGCCTCATCTTTATTCTCAGTTTTATATTCAAGTAATTTTACTCTTACCATACGCTTATACAGACAACCGCCAGCAGTTCTGCTGACTTATATAAAATATACGCATATAACGATAAAAGGATCCCAGAAACAGGATCCTTTTATCGTATCGTATAATAAGATTTCTATTTTATTCCATCAGTTTGGAGCAACGGCACTTGCTGACGATATGCAATAAGCCGTAAAGAAACCACGTGCACCATTCGTAATATTTGTTGAAATATTCGTAGCCGGACCTCCAAACATAGGATTGGAACCATTCTTCTGGTTAATACAATCAGATATAAAATCCCAATAATCCTTATTGACATTGCTGACTTGGAGTGTAAGGTTATCACCAGATGACATAAAAATCATATCCTTGGCATCATCATCACTGAACTTATCCTTATTGGTCTTGTCAAAGAAATAATCTATTGATAAATCTCGTATATTCTGACCGTTAAGACTCATGTCATCAAAGAGGATATATTTGCTTATCGTATTATAGAATTTCCCATTTATATAATATTTCCCGAAATAATAATTTTCTTCCTTAGGATCTACTGCACTGATGTTCACCGTGTACATCGTATAGTCGCCTTCTTTTACCTTTTTAATATCTAAAGAGTCAAGATTCACTTTTTTCGGCATAGTACACCCTGCGGTATACGTTTTGACACTACCATCATGATTGAAATCCATTGTAACTCTAAGACCATAGGTCCAACCGGGTTTCCCTCGCATCTTGTCTTTGGTCGTATAAATGCCACTGCCCACAGAGTCTTGAAGCAGAATGTAAGTATGATGTATGGCAGCACTATCTTCACTAAGAATTACCCGCGCATCAGAAATCCTAGCATTCACCTTTTTATCAAAATATCCTCTGGAACTGGTAATCTGTATCTCCTGTCTGATATCCTGATCCGTAATCGTACCATAGATGACCGGTACATACGCGGAGTCCGTTGTCGGTATTGTTGTATCTTCTATGCAGGAATCCAATGAAATGATAGATACAGATATCATCATTGCGTTTAATATAAATTTTATTATCCTTGTTTTCATCTTTATATAATTTAGAATTTAAAATTATATGTAATTGAAGGAACAGCTCCGAAAAGATAAATCATCTTAGCGCGAGGAAATCCGTCATTTGTATTCTGGTCATAATACGTCATCCATGGGTTCTTGTGCCAATAGATGTTATATATAGAAAAGACCCATTCTCCATGATTCCACTTCTTAGATTCAGAGTGTGGATGGTATGTAGCAGAAATATCCAGACGGTGGTATGGCTCCTTGCGCTCTCTGCTGCGTCCGGAATATATCGGATAATACTCACCATTAATTTCAAAACGTCCTGTAGGGTATGTCACGGGGGTTCCTGTCGAAAAAACCCATTCAGCAGAAAAATCCCATTTTTTATTCAACTGGTATGAAGCAAGAATATTCACGCTATGTGTTTTGTCAGAAGGAGCCAGATAGGTTTCTCCATTATTAATTCCGGGAATGGTACGCTCTGTACGTGCCAGAGTGTAATTCACGAAACCGGTCAGACGACCCGTATTCTTCTTCACCATCAATTCTATTCCATACGATTTTCCTGTTCCTGTGCGAACTTCTCCATCAAGTTTTTCATTGAAGAGCAATTGGGCATTATCCTTAAAATCAATTACATTTCTCATCTTTTTATAATACACTTCTGCAGAAGTTTCTATAGCATTATGATGAAAATTCCTGAAATAACCAAAAGAATAAAGATTTGCCTCTTGCGGTTTGATATTAGGACTGGCAGGAAACCATAAATCAAAAGGTGAACCTGAATCTGAATTATTTGCCATCTGCAAAAACTGTACATTATGGGAGAAACATGCTTTCAAAGAAGATTTCTTATCTAACAGATATACTGCACTGGCCCTTAATTCAGGGCGTATATAAGTATGGTATATTTTTCCACTCTTATACGTATGTAATCCGACAGCCTGATAATCCTGATCATAATCATAAACCACACCTTTCCCGATATTCCGAAAAGCCGTTAATCGGGCACCATATTTCAGAGAAAGATGCTGATTGACGGTTTGATCCAATCCTAGATACATATTATGTTCAAGGGCATAAGAACGCTCCATCCTGAAATCAGGGTACCCTGGACGCGTAATAAATGCGGGATTAAGCGAATGAAAAACAGAAGAGATTCCATAAGTCATCTTTATCTTATCAGAAAGAACATGACTGAAATCCCAGCGTAACTCCATATCCTGAATATCCGACATCCAGTCTACCTTTGCTCCGGTAACAGTCCATTCCAAATCATACTTATACCGACTGTAATTCAGTGATAATTTCGAGAACAGATAATCAGAAAAGATATGATTCCAACACCCTGAAATCAAAGAGTTGCCATAACCGATCTTCCCAAATGGAGAAATGAACCTGTCATAACCATTATAAATATTGAGATAAAACTTATCCCTTAAAGAAAAACGATGTGACATTTTCGCATCAATGTCATAAAAGTAAAGATATTCATTCTTCTTATCCGGATCTGATGACATCCTGAGGAACAAGTCTGCATAACTGCGTCTGGCACTGACAAGCCAGGATGTCTTATTTCCTAAAGGCCCTTCAACAGTTATTCTGCTTGAGATCAGGCCTATACCTCCTTCCCCGGTTACCTTTTCCGGAGAATCGTCTTTTAGTTTAACATCTAACAATGACGATAGTCTCCCTCCATATTTTATGGGCAGATCTCCTTTATACAAATCAGCACTCTGAACCGCATCATTATTGAATACAGAAAAGAAACCAAACATGTGAGATGCATTATAAACATTCACATTATCGAGAAGGATCAGATTCTGGTCTATCGTTCCACCACGAACATTGAATCCGCAACTCCCTTCTGACGGCACCTGCACGCCAGGCAATAATTGTATGGCTTTCACCACATCTACTTCACCCATCAATGCCGGGACCTTCTTGATCTCATCTCCCGTCAGACTCTGCAACCCGACAACAGTGCTGGTTACATTGTCATTTCTTTTCTTCGACGAAACTACTACTTCAGAAATATGTACTTCTTTAGCATACTTTTTATCATTTTTGATTTTTACCTTGCTAATAGAATCTATCCCCCAATCTTTCTTTTTGTTTTTGGGCATACAACATAGGCGTGATACCTACTAGTAACATACAATAGGATGTTAATACCAATCTTTTTACATTCATCTATACCTTAATCATTAATTCTTGATAAAATCTTTTGACACCTTAATCATCTACATCACCAGAAAGTTTGCCTAAATTGATCCCTGCCATCAACACCACACTTTTTGCTCTGTGCATTTACAAACAAATCACAGCACAAAAGGAATATTAAAAAAAACAACTTTCTCATTTTAAAAATTTAATTGTACAAAATCAACCGTAAAAGTTCAGTCGTAATTCAACTTCACAGACATGAGCTCCCTATTCGTTTCAATTCTATAAACAAAGAAATCCTGAAATTCCCCTATTTGTCCTAGCTGTTTTTAACAAAAATAAACACTAAATCCTTATCTATAACTATAAAACTATTAACACCATTGATGTATCCTATAAATACATTATCCTAACCTCTGATACGATAGCAGTTTTCAAACATTACCACTGTCCTTTATATGGTAACCATGATATACAGAAACCTACCGATTCTAAATTCAAAGTTGCAAAGTTATAAAAAACAATCAGTACAGAGAAGTTCTTCACCCAATAATATGTAATTAACTGACAAATAATCTAATGATTGGAAAACTGCAGAGATTATACATTAAGAGATTATTGGAAGCCAAAACATCAAAACAAGTAGAAATGAAATACAATTTTGAAAACAGAATAGTAATGCTCGATACATTCACATTTTTATAATTAACTATTAGGAAAAATCAAGAGGATAAAACAAAAGCGTCATTTATTAAATGCAATAAAAAGATGCCATGACGAATTAATATTAGCCATGGCATTTTTACATATCAAGGATACTCCTTTATCAAATATATCCTCTTAAGATGGAACTATTTATCGCCACCCTGAAAGATAAATTTCCTGAAGGATTGACGGTGAAACTCATCTTCAGCACGAATTATCCGATACACCTTTGTTGCAGGAAGAATTTTTAGAAATTTCTTATGATAGATCTGTTGTAACTTTTTAATATTCAAGTCAATCTCATCACGCTTATAAATAGCTTCCGCACAAACACGAGGATCGTTAACATTTATATGACGATAAAACCGGAGCTGGTCAAAATACCCCCTCTCCTTCTCTTTCCATTCCCTGTAAACAGGGAAGAATTCAGATGCTTCCAAAGGTGTTAGGCCCGCTTTGGCTACAATATATTGTTCCATCTCCGCCTGCCAGCGTTCAGGATTAAAGCCATCATGACCAAAAACAGGAACCAATCCACCTATCACAAAAATAAAAAATAAAAATAATATTCTTTTCATTGACTAATGAGTATTATCATCTACAAGATCCGCATAAATATCTTCATTATCCATCATTGCATAATCAGCAGCCTGATCAACTGTAATCTTTTGAACAGTTTTTTGTGCAGTCTGGTCCGGTTGCATATCTTTCT
>DAIPMC010000016.1:18517-32392 GCA_036768895.1 Prevotella sp.
GAAAAAGATAAAATTCAAAGAAAAGAAGACTGCAACTACACTTGCAGCAATAAGGCTGATACGCCATATTTGGTATTTAAACACTAACCGCACCCTTGAAAGACAAGGATAGGACACGGAAATGTTTTGTTTCTGAGCTGGCAACTGAGCCATAAGACGCTTGGAGAAATCATCAAAATATCCCTCAGGTACCTTAAAAGGCTGATTCTTGCCATACTGCCTCTTAATAGATGATTCATTGTTATTCATATTCGTATTCCTTTCCTAATGAATTAGACGCAAATGAAAATGAAAAGTTTAATCATTCAACTTCAAAAATTTTGTAATCTTTTGCACCGCTAAATGATAGCTTGCTTTAAGAGAACCTTCTGAAGTATTTAATATTTGACTTATCTCTGAATATTTCATATCATTATAATACCGAAGGTTGAATACAGTACGCTGCACTTCAGACAAACGAGCAATAGCTTCCTGAAGCAATGCTTCTGCTTCATCACCATCAAAGTAGTCATCCGCTAAAAGACGATTAGCTACGGTCAGGTCATCATCAGGACTTATTTCTATTAAATTCTTTTTACGACGCAGGTAATCGATAGCTTCATTGATGGCTATTCTATAGATCCATGTAGAGAGATTGGATTTACCCTGAAATTGTGACCACTTTGACCAGATCTTAAGAAAGGTATTCTGAAGGACATCATCAGCATCTTCGTGAATCAAGACGATGCGACGGATCTTCCAGTACAATGGTTCACTGTACACATTGATAAGTCGCTCAAATCCTTTTCTGAAAGTAGCAGGAGATCCAAGTAAACCTAAAATTTCTGCATCGTTTTTATTCACTGATAGTTTTTTAAGAAACGTAGAATCACATCATCATAACCATAAATATCATTATATCGAATCAATTGCCCATCTCTCGCAGGATAAAGTGTATAATAAATTATATAAAGAGGAACAGCTGGCTTCACTTTCACTGAATGAACATACAGTTTGTGATCCAGAGAGCTTTCTCTTTGATTCCTTTCCTCATTTTGGTCTGTAACAGACTGGTCATCAAAATGATGCTGGAGTGAAGACACATCTGCTGACATCGAATAGCGGATCTGCTCGATCTTATGAGAATCTTTTTTGTCTAGAAGGAAGACTGCCAGATCGAATGGTTTCTGCACTCGGATACAACCATGACTTACGCCACGATCCTCCTTGGAAAAGAAGTCTTTAGAAGAAGTATCATGAAGATAGATTGAGAAATTATTTCTGAATCGGAAAATAATTCTGCCCAAGGAGTTTCCTTTTCCTCCCTCTTGGATTACACTATAGTCAGGACTCAACAACATATCTTTGCTGACAAGACGAGGATCAACACACTCACCTTGATTTCCTTTCTCAATAAAAAATCGCTTCTTTTCAAAATAAGCATATTGACCAGCATGCCGAGCCACATTTTTTTTAACAATGCTCTTCGGGATAATCCACTGAGGATTGATATCCATCCGATAGATGGAACTCGTCAGTAGTGGCGTTTTTGTCTCACTCGTTCCGCACCCCACGCGCATGGTCAGATCAGAAGAACCATCTACCGCATCAAGCTTGAATGATGGAATATTAACAACGATATACTTCTGATGTCGTTGAGGATCATCCCGCAGTCGCCATCGACACCTTTCCATATTGCAAAGTATCAGGTTCCTCTCTCGTTTTCTTCGCTCTCGCCCTAAAAGATGAAGCAGATTCTTATAAAATGGGTTCGCCGGTTGGATCTCTCGAAGGAACTCAGTCACGCTATCCCGGGCCACCTTACGGAGAGCCAAAGCATAGAATCGCTTAGAAGCATGCTCCATTGGGATATCAAAGAGTTGATAGTATTTTATCTTAGAGGGATCATCTGACAATGTTGTATCTATAGGATCCAAACGGTTTAACACATACTTCGGATTCATAAATCCAAACCGTTGCCCGACTGCATACCGGAAATATCCTTTTGTAAGATCATATTCCAACCGACCCATGACAACATTGATGTTATTGATGCTGTCAAAGCGCAGAAGACGCACTCTCGCCAAGTCACGTTCTATCTGCCTGACACGAAACTTGCGGAGTGAGAATCCAATCTCCTTGACTCCTCTTAACCAGGAAAGAAGTGTATCAGCTCGAGCATCAAGTCCGTGACGATCAATCCAAATAAAAGCATTTTTATTAAGATAATAACGCCGGATCCAATAATCCGTAGTCAAAGAATCTTTATCTTTAGCCATACAACTGTCTATCTCAGCTCTAATACGAAAAGAATTCAAGGCGAAATGATCAGACTTTAACCCCTCAAACGAATCTAAGGATATTCGTGTGTTAGGATTTGCTACTTTATTCTCGCATGCAGACAAGCAACAAAACAAACATAATAATGGTACCAGAAACTTAAAAAACTTCAAAACAAATATGGACTAATAACAACCCTGCGAATGCTCTCTTTCCTATTTTAAGTATAGCACCTGCCTGACAAGACGAAGATGATAAATACTCTCTATGTTTAATTATCCGAGATTCGCTTCAATTATAATTCTATGCAAAGATATAAAAACGGAACATTCCATCGAGAAAGACCTTGAAACATTAAAGATTATTAACATCGAATGTATCCCCCTCATGGGTCAGACAACTGTTTGGAAATACTTTCTTGGCCTCACTGAGCATAATCTTTTCATCATCATAGCGTGCACTATAATGTCCCAGTAACAGTTTTCCTGCTCCTGAAGCCTTCGCCACCTGAGCAGCTTGTCGGGCTGTACTGTGATAAAACATTCTCGCCCTTTCTGCATCTACCTGAATATAAGTCGACTCGTGGTATAGCAAATTGACACCTTTGATCGTCTTATACAAATCAGACATATATCTGGTATCACTACAATAAGCATAGGAACGCGGTGGATCAGAGGGCACCACAAAACGATTATTAGGAATCACTTCCCCTTCTTCTGTAGTCCAGTCTGCACCCAACTTAATATTATTAATCTGGGATACCGGAACATTATAACAATCTATAATATCTCTGCAGATATGAGGAAGAGTAGGCTTTTCTTTGAAAAGATAGCCGCAACAGGGTATACGATGTTCCAAGGGAATGGTCTCAACCGTCAGACTCCGATCTTCATATATGATTTTCCGGCTGGTTGTATCGATAGGATGAAATTCTATCTGAAATTCCAGCCTTTGACAAAAGAAATTGATTTCTTCTTTCAACATCGATTCATAATCTGCTGGTGCATAGACATGCAACGGAGCAGTTCTTCCTACCATTCCAAAAGTACTCATCATTCCCAACAGACCGAAGCAATGATCTCCATGGAGATGGGAGATAAATACCGCAGAGATTTTAGGAAAACGGATTTTGTAACGACGGAGTTGGATTTGCGTTCCCTCACCACAATCTACCATAAAGAGTTTTCCACGAATCTCTATAATCTGAGAAGAAGGATGGTGTCTCAGCGTAGGCATGGCCGAGCCACACCCCATTATATGTACTTTAAAAGGTTCCACTCTGCTACTTTTTACGTTTGAAAGCAAAGATACCATCCTTATTCTCTAAATAAAGGCTGTCTGCTCCTAAATTATTTACCAGGAATGTATCTCTATTCAAAACCAATTTCCCATTACATATTTTCCACGATGTCCAGGGATGAGTCTCTGCTTTGACATAATTGATCACCGTTCCACCTTCCTGAATTTCAAAGTTTTTGTCAATGCTGGTCCACTTTCCCATCAAAGCAGTAAGATTGATAACATTTGTCGCTATACATTCCCCATCACCTTTATGTCCTATCACAGCCATTCGATCGCCTACAAAAAGTCCTCCCTTGACAGCGGATTGTGTATCATCGTCATCAATAAGATAATTGACCGTATCCCCTGCGTCGGTAAAAAGTTCAAGCGTATGCATAGCCGTTCCATCTCCACAAACTCCATATACCGTAGAATCTGTACCACAGACAGCAGCGGAATCATTTGACGACTTGGCAGAATGTGTACGTTTATTATTTTTGCAACCTGTAAATGCAAAAGCACTCACAAGAACAATACTTATAAAAAGAATGCTTTTCTTCATAATCGTTCCTCTTTTTTAGCTTCATTCCAAAGTTTGTCCATATCTTCTAAGGTAACATCCTTAAAGGACTTACCTGCTTTTTCTATATTTTTCTCTACGTAATTGAAACGTCTGATAAATTTCTGGTTAGTATGCTCCAATGCATTATCTGGATTAAGGTGATAAAGTCTTGCTGCATTGATAACTGAAAACAGGAAATCGCCCAATTCTCTTGTTGACCGGTTATGATCCTCTCTCCGAAACTCAACCTCAAGTTCTCCTAATTCTTCTCTGACCTTATCCCACACATCTTCTTTCTCTTTCCAGTCAAATCCTACATTTCTGGCTTTATCCTGAATCCGATACGCCTTGATAAGAGAAGGTAAGGCGTCCGGCACACCTCCTAAGACTGTTTTGTTACCATCTTTTTCTTTCTGCTTGATTTGCTCCCAGGTAGATTCTACCTCTTTCGCCGTTGAAGGTTTGATTCTATCGGTATTCGACTGAGATTTCAGGGTATCTTCCGTACTGACTCGTGAAGAATCCCGCTGTGACAACAGTTCGGTATCCTCTCGATAGACAACTTGCCCTTGCGTATTGATTTTCAGCATAGGATTGCTTACGCACCATTTCGGACAGGCCTGGGAAGAAGTTGAAGTATCTTTCAGCCAGTTGATAAAGGGATGACGGAACATCAGTTTGTCAGCCTCCTGATTACAGACATCAGCTATGTCAAACTCCTCATCTTCATCTCCCATCAGACAATAGAAGATGATATGTTCCATGACATCACCAAGTTCCTTCATGATATTATGGTAATCTTTCTTCATCACCGCATCACAAAGTTCAAATACCTCTTCTATCGTGTTAGGCCGGAGACTCTCAAAGGTCTGCTTACGATCCCACGGACGCTCCTTGCGCAGACGATGCTGTACATCGAGCAACCGTCCGAAAGCCTCTAACTTTTCTTCTCTACTATGCACTTTCTTCACTTAACAGATTTCAACTTACGTTCTATATGCACAAAGGTACAAAATAATTAGAATACGCAACCTATACATTCATACATTTTCGTAAAACGAAATATTAAATCATTGATTTTTTCACTATTTAAAAAGAAAATTAGTAAATTTGCACCATTATATTACTATAAAGAGAACGGGAAACACATACCCTGTTTATTGCAAAAAGGTACATAAAGATAATTTATCACGTTCTCCGGAGAAAGTCAAAAGGAATTTAAAATCAATATATAAAATGGAATTAGCAAGTAAGTATGACCCACAAACAGTGGAATCAAAATGGTATCAATACTGGATTGAGCATCAACTCTTCAGTTCTCATCCTGACGGACGTGAACCTTATACCATCGTTATTCCACCACCTAATGTAACAGGGGTGCTGCACATGGGACACATGCTGAATAATACTATACAGGATATTCTCGTACGGCATGCTCGTATGGAAGGGAAAAATGCTTGTTGGGTACCGGGAACCGATCATGCCAGCATCGCTACCGAAGCTAAAGTAGTCAACAAACTTGCTCAGAAAGGTATCAAGAAATCTGACCTGACACGTGAGCAATTCCTTGATGAAGCATGGAAATGGACACGGGAGCATGGAGGTATTATCCTGAAACAGTTGCGCCGGCTGGGATGCTCATGCGACTGGGACAGAACTGCTTTTACCATGGATGAGACCCGTAGCAAAGGAGTCATTAAAGTTTTCGTAGATCTATATCACAAGGGGTATATCTATCGCGGGGCACGGATGGTTAACTGGGACCCGAAGGCTCAGACTGCTCTCTCTGACGAGGAAGTAATCTACAAGAATGAACATTCCAAACTTTATTATTTGAAGTATCGTGTTGTAGAGCAAGATTGCAAACGTGAAGATAAAGAAAATGTCATTCATCAAGATGAAAAGGGCTTTTACGCTGTAGTTGCAACTACTCGTCCTGAAACCATAATGGGTGACTCTGCAATGTGCATCAATCCAAAAGACAAGAAGAACACTTGGCTCAAAGGAAAGCATGTCATCGTACCTCTCGTCAACCGGTCAATTCCAGTAATAGAAGACGATTACGTAGACATTGAATTCGGTACAGGCTGTCTGAAAGTAACTCCTGCCCATGACATAAATGACCATGCCCTTGGCTTAAAACATCATCTGGAAACCATTGATATCTTCAATGACAATGGAACTATCTCCAAAGCAGCCGGTATGTATATAGGACAGGATCGTATGGAAGTCAGAAACCAGATTGCCATTGACCTTGATACGGCCGGCCTGATGGAGAAAGTAGAAGACTATGACAACAAAGTAGGATTTTCAGAACGTACCAATGTGCCTATAGAACCGAAATTGAGCACACAATGGTTCCTGAGCATGAAGCACTTTGCAGCTATTGCTCTGCCTCCTGTGATGGATGATACGATAGAGTTCTACCCTAAAAAATACAAGAACACTTACCGCCATTGGCTGGAAAACATTAAAGACTGGTGCATCAGCCGTCAATTATGGTGGGGACATCGCATTCCGGCTTATTACTATACTACTGTAGAAGGACATAAGGACTTTGTGGTAGCAGAAAATGCTGAAGAAGCATTAAAACTGGCCCAAAAGAAGAATCCGGCTGTCAAAGCAGAAGACATGGAACAGGAAAGTGACTGTCTGGATACCTGGTTTTCTTCATGGCTCTGGCCAATATCAGTGTTCGATGGCATCAACCATCCTGATAATGATGATATCAAATATTACTATCCTACAAATGATCTGGTAACAGGTCCTGATATCATCTTCTTCTGGGTAGCACGTATGATTATGGCAGGGTATGAATACCGCGGTACCTATCCTTTCAAGCATGTCTATTTTACTGGAATCGTCAGAGATAAACAGGGGCGTAAGATGAGTAAGAGTCTGGGAAACTCTCCTGACCCAATCACGCTGATTGATAAATATGGTGCCGATGGGGTACGTATGGGAATGATGCTGAGTGCTCCAGCCGGTAATGATATCCTATTCGATGAAAGTCTGTGTGAACAAGGCCGCAACTTCAATAATAAAATCTGGAATGCTTTCCGTCTGGTAAAGGGATGGCAGACAGATAACAGCGAACCATCAGAAGCCTGCAGAATTGCCGTCAAATGGTTTGATGCACGTTTGAAAGTTACCAATGCAGAAATGAATGCACAGTTCAAGGAATATCGTATCTCTGAAGCCTTGATGACTATATACCGTTTGTTCTGGGACGAATTCTCCGGTTGGTATCTGGAGATGATCAAACCGGAATATGGTAAACCTCTTGATAAAAAGACTTACGACGCTACTCTGAAATTCTTCGAGAGTCTTCTGAAAATGCTCCACCCGTTCATGCCATTTATCACGGAAGAACTCTGGCAGCATATCTATCCACGTAAAGACGGTGAAAGTATTATGAGTTCAACGCTTCAAATCGCTTTGCCTACTGATGCAGAGAAGAAGATGTGTGCTCAGATAGAACAAGTAAAACAGGTGGTGAGTGGTGTCCGGACTGTTCGTAATCAGAAAAATATTGCTCCGAAAGAACAACTTGTACTACAGTCGGTCAATCACCATCATGCTGATGCGTGGAGTGCTATCATCCAGAAAATGGCTAATCTCTCAGAAATAGCAACTGTTACAGAAAAATCGGCAGATGCCAGTGGCTTCATGGTCGGTACAGACGAATTTGCAGTTCCTATCGGGAGTTTGATTGATGTTGATACTGAAATAGCTAAAGCAAAGGCACAACTCAAACACCTGGAAGGTTTTCTGAAAGGAGTAAAAGCCAAACTCGGTAATCAGAATTTTGTATCACATGCTCCAGAAGCAGTCGTCAATCGTGAACGTAAAAAACAGGACGACGCAGAGGGGAAAATTCAGATCTTAAAAGAAACGATAGCTGAGCTCGAGAAAAACAAATAATATGAAAGCGAAAAAAAAACGCTTCATTATATTTTTATCTTGTTTCTTACTGCTACTTGCCTTAGGCAGTTGTAGCAGTGGAAACGGAATTACGGATGGTGACAATAGTGGTATTAACCAACAAACCATTCTCGTATATATGCCATGGACAGGCTCTAATTCGGATAATGGACTCTACTCCATTTTCCTGCAGAATCTGGACAGCATAGAAGAGGGCATCAAAAATTCCGGAGGTCTTAGTAATAAGAAGGTATTGGTATTTCTAAGCACTTCTGCCACTAACTCTCAACTCTATGAGATCATTTACAACCGAGGTGACTTCATACATAAATCGATTAAAGACTACACAGGCAACTTTTATACTTCTGCATCAGGTATCACAGAAATCCTGAACGACATGAAGACAAATGCTCCTGCTTTAAACTATGCATTGATTATAGGTAGCCATGGGACTGGGTGGACATACAAGGATGACTGGACCCACTATCCGTATGAGGCAATGGCCACATCATACATACTAACAAATTTAAAAACCAAACTAGCAAACTTAAAAATCAAAACTCGCTTTTTCGGCAGTGTCACTGATCTGAAAAATTATGCTACAGATATACCCACTCTTGCAGAAGGAATAGCCGGTGCAGGAGTTAAATTCCAGTACATCCTCTTTGATGACTGTTATATGGCCAACGTGGAAACAGCATACACTCTACGTAATGTTACTAATTTTCTGGTAGCTTCCACCAGTGAGGTCATGGATATAGGAATGCCTTACAAAGAAATGTGGAGCAACTTGAGTTCTCAGGCACCATCTTATACTTCATTGGTAAGTGAATTCTATGATTTCTATAAAAATTACCAGTATCCTTATGGTGCTCTCTCGGCTATAGACTGCAGAAAGATGGATGGGCTAGCGGCTATTATGAAGAAAATCAACAAGAGCTATTCTCTTTCGGAAGACTCTCTAGGCAAAATCCAGGTCCTTGGAGGATACAACTCTCCTATTTTTTATGACCTCTATGATTATGTCAATCATCTTACAGACACTAACCATCAGAAGATAGATGAGGCACTTTTAAAGTCCTGTCAGGATGCAATCCAGTCTCTTGTGCGCAATACAGCCCATACGAGTTCCATCTACACGGCATTGAGAAGTGATGATAATCTTATTCCTATCACAAATTATTGTGGTATTGCCATTTCTGATCCAAGTATCAATCGTGTGGCTCTGAAAGGAAAAGAAAAAACTGAATGGTGGAAAACAACACACTAAATTTAATATTAATCATTTAGCATATAAGCATGGAATATTTCATGATTGAAAATGGTAAACAGACCGGTCCGTTTACCATTAATCAACTCGCTCAAAAGCATATAACTTCTGAGACGCTTGTGTGGGCCGAAGGTATGTCAAACTGGACTCCTGCATGGCAGGTAGAACAACTTAAATACATTATCACCGGAGGTCCTCAACAAACACCCCCTCCTTATTCTCCTGAAAATCAGCCACCGGTATTACCTGATTCCGATGCAGGACAAGAGACTAATCAAAACCCACAGAATACCACTGATAACACCTCTGGGGGAATGGGAGCATCAGAAGAAAACGCCAATGGTGAAAAGGAATATGCTACAACTCCTCCAACTGGAACGCAAGATGAACATCTCAACGAAGATAAAAAAAAGAAAAAGCATACCCCATGGTTGATTGCCTCGGCAATAATCATTGTTGCCTTACTATTCTTTATCTTTACAAATCCGAACAAACAAGATCATGAGAATGCCATCAAGAGTGAACTCACTACTGCCATTGAAAAAGCTTCCAATGATAATCCCAATGAACAGTCAGATGACATCTTTACTCAGGGATTCAGTATGCTCACACGTATGATTACAGGTACATTCTTTGATAAGGCTATGAACAACTTGTTGCAATATCATAAGTATCTTCTTTTCTCAAAGACAACTGTCCATTTTGATGGCAGGGATCACACCGTGAGTTTCGGTATTCTGGGCAAGGTACATACCCTTAATGAAGATGATATACTGAAGGCTCTCGATAAAACTAACCCGAATCAAATGGATATTCAATCCCGGAATCAGGACCAGTTACCACAGGATAATGATGCTGACCAACAAGATGAACAACAGAATTCTGACCAGAAAGAAAACAGTAATCCTGACCAGTCAGCGAATCAAACTGCTGACCGTATTGCTTCTCAGATCAGTAACAAGGTTCAGAAAAATGTAGAACATAAAATAGAGAAAGAAATCAATCAGGTCACTGATTCTACAACCATTGACAGAGTCATCAACCGGATCATGAATATATTCGGTGTCAACTGATAATACAAATCAAAACAATATTTGTTTTCTTTCTAAATCTTATAAAAAATGCGGGCAGGTTTCAAAAATCTGCTCGCATTTTTTATAATCTCAATTCCAGAATTGGTGTCTAATAAATTATACTCTTTATTCTATTCATAATCATCAATAACCTCATTCAAAAAATCCATCATGGGCTTGCCGACCTTGAAAATTTCTACAATCTTATCAAGCCACTGATCTCCTTCAAAGAAATCATCATCGACACGAATCCAAGTAGCAAAATCTTTCATTCTTAAGTATTGGATGAAAGGATAATCTTTCGGAAAGCCTTTAGGTGCTGTCTTTAAATGGCTGAAGCCAAATCCCTTATCGGTAATTACAAGACCATTCTCATCAATCTTTCCTTCATTCGGATAACCGAAAAGAGCGACGAATTTACCATTTTCGACAGATTTTCTCCACGTATCAATGTTACCCATGATCTCATTTCTGACAGAAGTCAATATGTTGGTTGGCAACCAATAACAACCTTGGGAAATAAAACTATGCCCTGGTTGTATATGAATATAATAACCACACCGAAGAGATTTTTTCCCATGAGCACAAATAAATCCTCCGAAGTGGTTCTTGTAGGGAGATTTATCAGGAGAGAAACGAGTATCACGGTAAAAACGATACATACAGTCCTTCGCCGTTAAATGGGCTATTTCAGGATCAAACTTGGATATCGTTGCTATTGCCTGATCTAAACCTTCCGCAAAATTGTCTCTACTGACTATAAATTCGTCCTTGTGTTCTGCAAACCAAGTCCGGTCATTATGAGCGGCAATGCTCTTAAGAAAATGGTCAATCGGAAGAATATGCATAAATCATCAATTCTATAAAAAATATTTCAAATCAAATTATTTATCCAACTTACTTCCTACAAGAAGTTTAGGGCAATACTTTTCAAAAAAGCATTTCTCGCATTCAGGACGTTGACTCTTACAGATATAGCGGCCGTGCAATAACAGCCAATGATGAGCATTTGCCAAGTCTGCTGAAGGAATATGCCCTGTCAGGTAATCTTCTACCTTTCGAGGAGTATCAGCAGTCTTCGGAACCAGTCCCATCCGATGACTGACCCGATAGACATGCGTATCAACGGGCATCACTGCTTTGCCAAACCAGACCGCCTGTAACACATTCGCCGTCTTACGCCCTACTCCAGGCAATTTGACCAATTGTTCCGGCTCTGAAGGAACCTCCCCGCCAAAGTCAGAAACAAGCATACGACTCAGATCGGCCAAATGACGTGATTTCGAATTCGGATAACTGACTGAATGTACATAAGACAGGATATCCTCTTGCGAAGCCTCTGCCATAGAACGGGCATCCGGATAATGGCGAAACAATTCAGGAGTCACCTCATTGATACGTTTATCCGTACACTGGGCACTCAACAAGGTAGCTACCAATAACTGAAAAGCACTCCCAAATCCCAATTGTGTGGTTACATGAGGCTCAGTCCTTCTAAAGTAACTGAGAATATAATGATAACGTTCCTCTCTGGTCACCCTGCTTCACCTCTTATTTTTCTGTTTTATTGAGATTACCTTTATAAGCTTTATTCAAACCAGCTATAACTTCATTTGTAATATCATAAGACTTATTGGCATACAGAAGATTGTCACCACTTTTACTGAAGATGATGGAATATTTCTTATCTTTGTTATATATAGTCAGATAATGAGCGATTGAATCATGCAGAGCTTTATTATATTTACTCTGCTCAGCTTGAAATTCACTTCCTAAACGCTGTTGCAAACTCTGCAAATCTGCCTGCTGGCGCTGAAGTCCTTCCTGAATAGCCTGTGCCTGATCACGAGTATAAGCATTCTGCTGTACTTTCTGTTGGAAATTTGCTGCTGCAGCTTGTAACTGCTGTCCCCTTGCATTAATGGTATTCTGAATATTAACGCTCTTCTTCTGCAGCAGTTGAGAAAATTGTTTTGCAAAAGTATATTGCGTCATAATAGAGTCAACCTCTACATAGGCAACTTTAAGACTCGCAGGAGCCTTAGAAGTTTCAGATTCAGGTTCTACCTGAGGCTGCTGTTTGTTACAAGATGTCATACCGAGAGCAGCAATCGCAACTACGGCCAGGGTTCCCAAAATGTTCTTTTTCATTTCTTTTATTTTAATTCTTATTGTTTTTCAAAACGAGTAAAACTGAGCTTTTCAGAGTTAACTTCTTATCATCCGGATATATAATCAGATACGATGAGCTTGACGATCCTGTTCAAGCACACAATGTATACCTTGCTTTCGCAGGGCTGGATTATCTTCAATATGTGGAGAAGAAAACTTTCCGTTCTTCTTAAAAAGTAACTTAATCGCTAACAAAGCAAAACTGATAGCAATAATTAACACGCTACATAGTAATATTTCAATCATTTTCCTTATTTTTGCAATTAACTTCATGGCTAAAACGATGACAAAGATAATAGTTTTGAAGTAATTGACAAAATAAAAAAGGGATAAAAAGAAGTTTTTTTTAATAATAGAAAACAAAATGAACAAGAGTGAACTTAAACCGGCTCGTGTCTTTGAGCAATTTGCTGAAATCAATAAAATTCCTCGCCCTTCAAAGCATGAGGAAAAAATGATTGAGTATCTGAAAACATTTGGCAAAAAGCACCATCTGGAAACAAAAGTAGATGAAACCGGTAACGTACTGATCCGTAAACCTGCCACTAAGGGTTTCGAGAATTACCCTACCGTCATCCTGCAATGCCACATGGATATGGTCTGTGACAAATTGGTAGATGTCGATTTTGATTTTTCCAAGGATACTATCCAGACTTATGTGGATGGTGATTGGCTCAAAGCCAAGGGTACAACTTTAGGTGCAGATGATGGTATTGGCGATGCTATAGAATTAGCCATTCTTGACAGCGACGATATTGAACATGGTCCTATAGAATGTGTATTCACACGCGATGAAGAAACGCAACTTACAGGCGCCATTGGGATGAAGCCAGGATTCATGACCGGAAAATACCTGATCAACCTGGACTCAGAAGATGAGGGTGAATTATTCGTATCCTGTGCAGGTGGAAAAAGTACCATTGCAACTTTCAAATTTCATACTGAGAACGCACCGGAAAAATACACTTTTCTTGAAGCATCGGTAAAAGGCCTCAAAGGTGGTCATTCCGGTGACGATATTGAAAAGAAGCGCGCTAATGCGATTAAGATCCTGACACGTTTCCTCTTTATTGAACAAGAAAAAGGAACATTGTATCTGGCTCAATTCAACTCCGGGAAAATGCACAATGCCATTCCTCGTGACGGTAAAGCCCTATTTGCTATTCCTTCTGACAAGGAAACAGCAGTGAAAGCAGACTGGAAAAAATTTACGTCAAAAGTCGAGGATGAATTTCATGTCACAGATACTACAATGGTCTGGAATCTTGAAGAAACAAAAGCCCAGACTGTCATGCCACAACAAGTTTCAGTCTCTCTGATACGAGCTTTGCAGG
>DAIPMC010000017.1:0-29646 GCA_036768895.1 Prevotella sp.
ATACCCAGGAATGCCCCGCGTCTCCTTCGAACCATCAGGAAATGTCATCTCTATTCTACCGTGACCTACTGCAATGCTCGCTACAGGATGAATGCCAATGAAGGAGCGGCTGTTTTCCCGGCCGTGATAATCAGAACTCTCCATGAGTGCCGACTGAGGATAAAGATCACGCAAACGCATATATACAGCTACCGGCGTATAAAGATCAGCCAGAATCGTATGCGTCATCGTATGATAATGAAAAGTTTTCATATACTAAATCATCAAAAATTCAAGATATTATACCTTTAGAAATCTCCATATTCCTTCGCCATAGCTTTATTTTTCAGATAGGTTTCGACATCTTTGTCCCCACGACCACTCACCGTGAGCACAACTACATCATCCGGTCTGAAAGTCAGTTTTTTCAGGGCTGCCAGAGCATGGGCACTTTCGATAGCCGGGATGATACCCTCCATACGAGTAAGTTCATAACCTGCATAAATAGCCTCATCATCATTGATGGCAAGCACCTGTTCCCGGCCCTTCCTAGTCAAGTCTGCATGCATCGGGCCGATACCCGGATAGTCCAGACCTGCACTGATTGTAAAAGCCTCTTCGATCTGGCCATCATCCGTCTGCATCACGAGCGTACGCGCTCCGTGGATAATACCCTCACTTCCACAGTGAATCGTCGCAGCGGTATATGGAGTATCCACACCTTTTCCACCCGCTTCAGCGAGCACGATCTTCACACGATCATCATCAATATAATGATAGATAGTACCGGCAGAATTAGACCCACCTCCAACACAAGCAATCAGATAGTCAGGATAATCACGTCCGATCTTCTCATCCAACTGCCATTTGATTTCCTCGCTGATAATACTCTGCATCTTCGCCACGATATCAGGGTAAGGATGCGGTCCCATTGTTGAACCTACCAGATAATAAGTATCTTCAGGATTACAACACCAGTCCCGGATAGCTGCAGAACAGGCATCGCTCAACGTCATATTTCCGGTAGTAACCGGATGCACCTGAGCCCCAAGCATTTTCATCCGTTCCACATTCGTATGCTGACGCTCCACATCCGTCTTACCCATAAAAATCTCACACTGCATATTCATCAGAGCACAAACCGTAGCTGTTGCAACACCATGCTGGCCTGCTCCTGTTTCAGCAATTATACGAGTTTTACCCATCTTACGGGCCAGAAGGATCTGACCGACCGTATTATTGATCTTATGCGATCCGGTATGATTAAGATCTTCACGCTTCAGATAAAGTCGGCAACCATACTTCTCACTCATACGACTGGCATAATAAAGAGGAGAAGGACGCCCTACATAATCCTTCAGCAGAACTTCATATTCTTTCTTGAACTCTTCACTTTCCATAATAGGCCGGTAGGCTTTCTGCAAGTCTGTCACACATTTATAAAGAATCTCCGGCACGTATGCTCCTCCGAATTCCCCGAAGAAGCCATTCCCATCAACTTGATATTTCTTTACCATAATTATCTTCCTTTTATTCATTAAGATTTCCCTGATTCTATTGATCCGCTGAAAGACAAGGATCAGTGACATCTTGTCAAGGCGGAATTCTGATTTCAATTAATGTTTTAATGCATCATATAACTGATCCATTGCCTGATCCGGATTACCGGTATTATTAAGCAAACTCACAAATTTTGAGCCGATGATTGCACCGGCAGCATTATCCTGTGCACTCTCCAGAGTCTGTTTATTACTGATACCAAATCCGATCATGCGCGGATTCTTCAGGTTCATTGCATTGATCCGGTTAAAATAAGCCAGTTTGGCATCGCCAAAATTACTCTGAGCTCCAGTAATGCTCGCACTAGAAACCATATAGATGAAACCTTCAGTATGATCATCGATAAAACGAATGCGCTCTTCACTTGTTTCCGGAGAAATCATCATGATAACACGAATATCATACTTATCGGCAATAGGTTTGATATCCTGAAGATAATCCTTAAACGGCAGATCCGGGATGATACAGCCGCTGACACCACAGTCCACACAACTCTTGAAGAATCTTTCAAAGCCATAATGCATGATCACATTAAGATACCCCATCAATACCAGGGGAATCCTCACCTGATCCTTAATAACTTTCAATTGCCCGAAAAGTTTCTTCAGTGTCATTCCATTCTTTAAAGCCACCGTACCTGCCGACTGGATAACAGGGCCATCGGCGAGCGGATCACTAAAAGGAATTCCAACCTCAATCATAGCAATACCCCGACGCTGCAAGGTCAGAATGACCTCCCCAGTCATATCCAATTTCGGACAACCGGCACAAAAATACAAAGAGAGCAATTTACGATCTCCTCGATTTTGAAACAATTCATTAATCTTGTTCATATTCTCAGACTTATTATTTAATATTCTTTCTCCAGAACAATCCGGCAGATTCTCTTGCCAGACCTCAAATACCACAACAACTAATTTCTGACTTGTTTTATAAAAGCACGCAGCATACTCACATCCTTCAAGGCTGGAGAGATCTCAAACCGACTGTTCAAATCAATACCGGCAAACTTCGGATGTTTGAAAGATTTGATTCTATCCACATCTTCCGGGCCTATTCCCCCACTAATAAAAAAAGGAGTTTTTCCGTCATAACGGTCCAGAACAGACCAGTCAAACTGCCTGCCACTTCCCCCAACAGTCGTGCACTTCGTATCGAAAAGAAATAAGTCAACAGCCCCTTCATAGACTTTATAACGATCTATATCAGCAGGCTCGCTTATGGAAATGGCTTTGAATATCTTTACACCGGGACAAATATCAGGATCCAGTGTACGACGAAGATTCTCACAGAGTTGACGAGATTCCATACCATGCAACTGGATAGCATCCAAGCCATAATCATAAACCGCCGTAATGATATTCTGAGGCATCTCATCAACAAACACTCCCACCTTTTCCGGCATTCCAGAAACCCCGGTATCCTGTTTGTAGCACTTCAACTTTGAGAAATCAAGATTTCCCAGGACATATCGCGAACTCTTCGGGAAAAAGATAAATCCCATCAAGTCTATATTCAATTGGGATACCTCATGAATATTTTCGGCATTGCGCATGCCACAAACCTTTATTTTCAAGTTGTTCATGATGATTCTTTCTTCTAATATTCTCTCCTATTCAACACTTTGAAATAAACTCCCCCAATGCTTTCCCCGGATCAGCCTCTTTCATGAAGCATTCCCCCATCAAGAAACCATTAAAACCAATTTTACGGAGACGCCTGACTGTTTCTGCATCATGAATACCACTCTCACTGACTTTACAAGCCTCATCAGGAAGACGCTTCACCAATTGGAAACTATTCTTCACATCCGTACGAAAAGTTCCAAGGTGACGATTATTAATCCCATACATATCCGGTTCCAGATCAACATAATCAAAGTCCCGTTTCTGATGCATTTCCAGCAGCACCTCCAGCCCTAATTCATGAGCAGTATGGAGCAAGGTCTTGCACTCATCCTTCTTCAAGTCAGCTGCTATAAGCAAAACTGCCGAGGCACCACAGAGCCGTGCCTGAAAGAGTTGATATTCATCCACAATGAAATTCTTATAAAGAACAGGAATAGTCACCCCCACAGCCCGAGCCTGGCGGATAAACTCATCATCACCTCCAAAATATTCCATATCGGTAAGAATACTTAGTGCAGCAGCACCATTATTCTGATAAGCGATGGTCACTTCAGCAGGTTTGGCATCCCTATGGATCCAGCCCTTGCTTGGCGACTTACGTTTGAATTCACTGATAATTCCGGTTTTTGACTCCATCAATGCCTTTCGCATAGAAGAGGCAGGTCCGGCAAACTTCACTATTTCCGGCATTTTCTGCTCCACCATATTATAAAGGTTAGCAGGAGTAACAATCTTTTTGAATTCTTCTATTTCCTGTCGCTTATGAGCTACTATTTCTTCTAAGATATCCTTCATATCGTCAAAAACTAAAATTAAAAGTCTGATCCAATGTTTTTCTGATTTTCTATCATATATAAAAGCTACTGGTTAAGTTCCTTAAACTTCCTGAATGCAGCCAGAGCTTTACCATTTTCAATACTGGAACGAGCAATATCAATACATTCAGAAATACTCTTCTGTCCTTTTTCCAAAGTCTGGATACCGAAGGCTGCATTGATAATGACAACATTCTTCTGACCAGGCAAGGCCTTATCTTCCAACACATGATCGAATATTCTAGTAGCCTCTTCCTGAGTTGCTCCGGCAACCAGTTCTTCAGGTTTCGTCAATTCAAAGCCAAAATCAGCAGGTTTAAACACCTTCTCATAATTATTGGTGGCCACCTTAAAATCACCGGTCAAACTGATTTCATCATAATTGTCAATACTATTGACAATCGCGAAATCAATCCCCAGTTTTTGATAAACCTGCTGGTAAAGACGCATCTGATTCAAGTTAGCCACGCCGAGGACCTGACATTTCGGCTGACTCGGATTCACCAATGGCCCCAGCAAATTGAAAACAGTCGGGAACTGTAGAGCTTTACGCAGAGGACCTACGAATTTCATGGCCTTCGCGAAGAGTTGGGCATGAAGATAAACGATACCAGCCCTATTCAAACTCTGGTTAAGTTTGTCACTATCAGCAGTAAAGACAATTCCATGATTCTTAATCACATTAGAAGCCCCACTCACAGAAGTAGCAGCAAAATTGCCATGCTTGGCAACTTTATATCCTGCACCGGCGATGACAAAACAAGAAGTAGTAGAGATATTGAAAGTATTCTTCTGATCACCACCTGTACCTACGACATCCACATAACGGTCACAATCCAATCTGACAGGAACGCCAGTAGCCAGAATACCATCACGAAAGCCAAGCAGTTCATCCACAGTCACTCCCCGCATCTGAAGTCCGGTAAGCAAAGCTGCAATCTGGACCTCCGGATAAGCCTCCTTGGTAATACCAACAATAATGTTCTTTGTCTCCTCGCGAGTCAACACCTCGTGATCAAGCATCTTTTTCAGAATGTTTTTCATCTCCATAGTTCAGTTCTCCTCAATTTTTAGTGATTAATATGATTATTATTTATTATCAAATGCGTAAAAAAAATAAAAGGCCTGTCGTAAGAACGACAGGCCTTTTTTATTTCTTGGAAGATATCCACACGGCGACTCGACTCACGACTGATTTAATCTTGAGTTACGCCACCACCATGCTAAAGATATGATACACTTCTTCATTTCCATTTATTTTGATCCACTCTTTCCTTTCATTCAATCCAGTGATCTTACATTATTGAAAGAATGGAATCATTATTATCAAGTGCAAATATATTAATTTTATTTCAACCCACAAACAAATTGAAAGAAAAATTGCTAAAAAATATATTTTTTTTCATAATAGAACATACCACAGTTACAGTTTACCTTATTAAATAAAAAAAATCTCATGAAAGATTTTCAACCAGGAATACATCAGATTTATAGGATCAAGACATTCAATCTCTCTTACAGATAATAATATTCAAACTTTTACGTTAAATACTTACAGAACCAAAAACAACGGGAAACAGTTATGGAAACATCAATACATAAGAGTAACTCAGGCAACCAACTATATCAAGCACTGAACCCTTCTGAAAAGACTTTAAATCTGATCAAACAGATTGCTTACACCAGCCATAGAATCAATTTAAACGGCAAGAGCATTATTACATGCTTAAACTAAACCAGCAACATTACTATCAAAGACAAAAGAAATGAAAACAATGGTATCCCCTTCCCTTCTCTCCGCAGACTTTCTCAATCTGAAAGGAGAAATAGAAATGATTAACCGCAGCGAAGCCGACTGGCTGCATCTGGATGTCATGGATGGCGTCTTTGTGCCGAATATCTCTTTCGGATTCCCTGTTCTTAAAGCAGTAAGCAGAGTTTGCAAGAAACCCCTGGATGTGCATTATATGATCGTTCACCCGGAGCACTACATACAACAGACTGCGGACATCGGTGCAATGATGATGAATGTGCATTACGAAGCCTGCACACACTTGCATCGTGTTATCCAGCAAATTCAAGATACAGGAATGAAAGCTGGTGTAACACTAAATCCAGCAACTCCGGTAAGCATGCTTGAGGACGTCATCGGTGATGTAGATATGATTCTTCTTATGGGAGTCAATCCAGGATTCGGAGGACAGAAATTTATTGAAAACACACTGAAAAAAGTAGTCAGATTAAAACACCTGATCGAAACTTCCCAAAGCCATGCTCTGATAGAAGTAGACGGTGGCGTATCAGCAACAACAGCCCCTCTATTGATCAATGCAGGCGTAAACATTCTTGTCAGCGGGAGTTTTATTTTCAGAAATTCTGACCCTATTGGTACAATACATAACTTGAAAGCTCTAAAGCCAGACACAGAAAAAGAGTTTTAATCAAGCAGATCATTTCGGTAAAACAGGGGGTATCACACTATATATAACACATACAGGATCATTTCAACTGTAGTTCCAGATGGTGCTCTCTGATCATTTTTCTGAGATTTACAAGTGCATATCTCATACGTCCCAAACTCGTATTAATACTGACATTGGTAAGAACAGAAATCTGTTTGAATGTCATTTTCTGATAATAGCGAAGAAACACCACCTCCCGTTGTGGAGGAGGCAGAAGTTCAATCATGCTCCTGATATCACACATTACCTGATGATGCACCATATCATTCTCTATATTATCAGAAATCATCGCATCACCAATAACATTCGAAAAATCGTAACCATCAGGAGGTTCTACTATTTTACGTATTTTCCTCCTACGATACCAATCAATAATGACATTATGTGCAATACGTATACACCAGGCACAAAATTTACCTGAAGAAGAATATTTGCCTTCATGTAACTTCCGGATTACCTTGACAAAAGTCTCTTGAAAAACATCATTGGCAATATCCTGGTCACCGACCAAAAGCACAATATAAGAGAAGAGATTCGATTGATTGCGCGAGAGCAGTAAATCGAAAGCTCTATTATTCCCTGCAACGTAAGACATAGCTAGCTCTTCGTCACTCATGTCCTCTAAATTCTTCATCATTGATTGGCTTTTGATGAGACGTTAATATAACTTCAGATTCTCATTTTCAATATTATTGTTCTTCAAATGTTAATTATTACTGCAAATATAGATTTTTTTTTTATCTTGACCAAATTTCAAAAAGAGATTTTGAAATTTTAAATCCCGACATTACTCCTCCATTATCACTTTTCCTATAGGAATCCACGCCATTCACTTCAGAGTATAATCACATCCATCCAGTATTCCAGTAAATCCCATATAAGTTTCTTTATATCCAAACAGCATAAGGGTTTTACCATAATTTTCAGGATGGTCTACCAGGTTCAAATCATTTTTCATATTCTTACCTTTAAGACAAACCGCTATCATTTTCTTCATATTCTTTTCGCCGGAACGACTGGCCAGAAGTACAGAAGCCTTTCCCGTAAAATCACCGGGAGAAAGATAAACATGTTTTTTATAAACACAGCCCACGATATAGCCATGAACATAGACACCACCATTGATTCTATCTTCAAGAAACTGATTTACCGTAACGGTATCTCCAGTCTGAAAAGATTGTTCCCCTTCATGTTGAGAAGGATCCTCGCTATTGCCGGGCTCAGAAGTTCCACCTGTAGTATTCGTTGTATCCCCCGGCATATCAGTCGTATCAGGAGGATTCACTTCTGCCGTATCGGTTCTTTCAGACCGATCCTTTTTAGAAAGATTTGTTTTTTCACATGCTGCTAATAGCAGAATACTGAAAAGACAGCATTCCAGAATACGTAGTGTTTTCATAGACATTTAGCATTAAATTTAGATTCATATTAGATGATTCCACTGAACCAGAACGACAAAATCCAACTACAAGACATCAAAGACACAACAAGATCATATCAGTTCCTGCTGTTTCACACATCCAGTTCCTCATCTTATGATTAATCGTATTGTTTTTATAGTACAAGTATATGCAAAGATAGAAAACATTTTTTACATGACAAACTTTTTCTACAAAAAAGGAGGTTGGCGCAGGGTGCAGCCAACCTCGAATGACGATTTCGCTAAAACTTACGAAATCTAAAAAACGTATCACAAATATAAATGATATCTCTTGCATTTCCAAATATTTTTGTTTAAAAGTGATATTTTTTTCATTATTGATACATAATGTTAATATTATTTTGTATTTTTGTGTCAAATTGGAGGATTTTTCCAATAAGAAACAAGAACTACTCAAAAACAACATCAGAAAAGGTTGTAAGTCTGAGAAGATACAACACCCATTTTCTGTTTAAAAACATTTATCAAATCATGAGATACATCAAAATTCTACTGCTGGCAATGATTCTCCCATTATGTGTTCATGCACAGGAATGGAACGAACCCGAATACCAGCAGATCAACAGGCAGATTCATCTCCCTGAGATTTCCACACGCAGCCTGTCCATCACGACTTTCGGCGCCCGTACAAGCGCTTCGGCTGCCATCAATCAGAAGGCCATCAACAAGGCTATCACCCTGATGTCTGCCAAGGGTGGCGGGCGAGTGATTATACCTGAAGGAACCTGGAATACAGGAGCTATCCGACTAAAAAGTCATGTAAATCTGGTAGTTGAAAAGGGAGCTACAGTTCATTTTGCCTTTGAGCCCAAACTTTACCCTCTTGTCCGTACTTCCTGGGAAGGACTGGCATGCTGGAACTATAGTCCCTGTATCTATGCCTATCAAGCGACAGATGTAGCCATCACCGGTAAGGGAACCATTGACGGAGGTGGCAGCAATCAGACATGGTGGCAATGGAACGGATCTCCGAGGTTCGGCTACCAACCCGGAATCACCAAAGAAAGTCAGAAACTCGGTTCCCGCGCCCGCCTGGAGAAGATGGGAGAAGACGACGTACCCGCTGACCAGCGCAGATTTGGCATGGGACAAGGCCTACGCCCACAACTAATCAACTTTAATCAATGCGAACGGATTCTTATAAAAGACGTCCAACTCCTCAACTCTCCATTCTGGGTGATTCATCCACTTCTCAGCAAAAGTATCACTGTAGACAGTGTACGCGTCTATAACGACGGTCCCAACGGTGATGGCTGTGATCCCGAAGCTTGTGAGAACGTACTTATCCAAAACTGTTTCTTCCACACAGGTGATGATTGTATTGCCATCAAAAGCGGGCGAAACAATGACGGTCGACTGTGGGGAAAACCTTCCAGAAATATCATTATACGCAACTGCCAGATGGCTGATGGACATGGAGGCATCGTGATTGGCAGTGAAATCTCCGGAGGCTGCGAAAATGTGTATGCAGAAAACTGCCAGATGGACTCCCCTAACCTGCAACGGGTACTACGCATCAAAACCAACAACTGCCGGGGAGGAATCATCCAGAACATTCACTTGAGAAATATTACTGTCGGACAATGCAAAGAGGCCGTTATGAGGATCAACCTCAACTACGAACCCAAAGAGGACTGCTATCGTGGTTTTGAACCTGTCGTGCATAACATCAGTATGGAAAATGTCACTTGCCAGAAAAGTGAATATGGCGTTCTTGTCAATGGTCTGGACAGCATTGTCAACGTCTACGACGTCATCATCAAAAACTGCCGTTTCAACGGTGTAACAAAAGACCCGGTGAAAATTACCGGAAAAACCAGAAATATACACTTTGATCAACTCTTTATCAATAATTCACTTGTACTGAATACAGGAGAAAATCCATATAAACATTATAGTGAATGGCTGACCTACTCAGAGATGAAACGCGCCCCTCATCCTTATCTTCTTGACTCCGCAGAAACTCCTAGATGGAGCTATGTAATGGGCATCGAACAGGAAGGAATGCTGGACACCTACCTTCGTTACGGAGGAGATTCCATCATCCAATACTTAAAAGAATATCCAGAAAAGATGATTGACGATAAAGGCAAAGTAACAGGTTACAATTACAACGCCTTCAATCTAGACAATGTCCGTACTGCAAAATACATCCTGCGAATGCAGGATCTCTTCCCACGAAAAGGTAATGTCATTGCCCTTAAAACTTTCTTCAAGCAACTGCAACACCAGCCCCGTACAGCCGATGGTGTATTCTGGCACAAAGCGATCTATGCCAATCAGGTGTGGCTGGACGGAATCTTTATGGGACTGCCTTTCTATACAGCATACGCTCATGAATATCTAAGTACGAAGAAAGCAGCAAAAATATATACTGATGCCATCAACCAGATTCTGACAACAGATAAACATACATACGATCCACAGACCAAACTATGGAAACACGCATGGGATTCCACACATAGCCAATTCTGGGCAAACAAGGAAAACGGACAAAGCAAGCATACCTGGGGACGGGCTTTAGGCTGGTATGCCATGGCGTTGACAGAATGTCTCGAACAGATTCCACAGGATTTTCCTCGTCGCGATTCCGTTGTCAGCATTCTTCGTCGGGTTATGGATGCGGTAATACTCTATCAAGATTTTAAGACAGGTTTGTGGTATGATGTCATGGATGTAAAGGCTCCTGAAAACTATCTTGAGGCAACAGCCTCTTCCATGTTCACCTATGTTCTTTTAAGAGGTTCCAGATTAGGTTATCTGCCGGAAAAAGACCGCATTGCAGGCATCAAAGCTTATAAGGGTATCCTCAGTCACTTCATACGGGTTAATCCGGATAAGACTATCTCGCTTACCGGATGCTGTGCTGTCAGCGGATTGGGACCGGGGCCTGGGCCATTCGTCAAGAAGCCCAACTACAGACGTGACGGCAGTTTTAAATACTACATGAGTGAACCTGTCCGAGACAATGATGCCAAAGGTATCGGCCCATTCATCTGGGCAAGTCTGGAAATGGAAAAAATTCAGTAAACTTCACATTATTCAGCAACTTGTATGACTTATCCTGACTATTGTCAAGAAGCATCACATAAGTTGCTGCAAACACTCCGGCAAAACAATATCCTTACAGTTTATCTTCTCAAGTTGCGCTTTACCCTCTTTTGTCAGGTTAAAACGCATACTGCGCTTATCCTCCTTACAAATCTTACGTCTGATAAACCCCTTCTGTTCCAAAGAGGCAATCACCTTGGAGGCATTGGAATGAGACAAACTCATCTGTTCAGAGATTTCATTGGCTGTCGGATTTTCATACTTTGACAGCACACAAAGGAGCATCGTCTCATTGAGATTCAGTCCGAAAGCCTGCATCATCTGACCTTCAAGTACAGACAATGCCTTATAAATTTTTCTAAGTTTACAGATACAATGATGATCCATGATTCTAAAAACAAGTTAAGCGGGCTACCGGATAAAACCGGCAGTCCGCACGTTACAATCTATTCCTTAATATAAAGCCACAACCTACTTCAATAGTTGTTTGTTTATAATATCTTCAAACTGACTTTTCATCATAGCCCCGACTGACATATTAGGATCTCCCTTCTTGGGGATAAAGAGAATCGCAGGAATAGACTGCACATTGAAGGCAGCTGCCACGTCCTCCTGCTGATCAATGTCCACCTTGTAGAAATCAACCTTTCCTGCATACTCTACAGCCAATTGATCCATAATCGGTGCTGTAGCCTTACAGGGTCCACACCAGGTAGCATAGAAATCCACAATCGCAGGTTTGTCACCCTCAAATTTCCATTCCGTAGGATGCTGGTCAAAGTCCATTACTTTTTTCTTGAACTCCTCGGATGTCAATTCTATTGGCTTCTTATTATAATTCCCATTTTGCTGATGGGCTACTTCTATCCTTTGCTTCTCATTTGCTTCAGACTGCTCCGAAGTCACTTTCCCTTTTCTTCCGGATCCGCAACTCCAGACAAGAGTCATTAGCATCACTGTCATTGCTGCAATCCCCAATATATAAATTCTACCTATTTTCATATTTATAGAGCTTTAATTCACCTCTTTAGAAATATTTTCCAACGGAAACATGAAGCGAAGATAAAAGAAATATCCAAACGTGACAAGTATTCCTATAGATTTTTTCAATCTATAACAGAGATTAATATATCAATATATCATTTAACAGATTGAAGAATCAGTGTTTCATAGCTAGTGTATTGAGTCCACATAGAATGCAGACTCAATACAAATCAATCAATCTCTAATAAGCTTCATCATTTTTGATATCCGATGATTCAATTTTCTTTTTATCAATCGCACGCCATGCGAAATAGATATAAACAAAAACTACCGGCAAGAAAAGAGAAACATAAAACATGGCTTTAAGCGTAGTCTTACTGCTACAACTATTGGCAATAGTCAACGAACTTTGCAAATCAACATTTGAAGGATAAAAGGCAGTATGGTTCCATCCTGCAATCAGAAGGAGAACAAGAACCACCATCACCACGCCAAAACCCGCCGGCCATATACCTTTGATATAGGTTTTACTGAAGACTGTACGGACAATGCCCAGAAGCAGCAGTATAACCCCTACAAGGAAAATCAGCAATAACGGCCACATCGTAATCAGATTATTCAGATACTTCATCGGCTCCATAAAGATTACTCCTGTTCCAGGTTGATAAGCGAAACCATCCTTCAGAAGAGTACGAACCAGGAATGTCAAGAAGAACACCAGAAATGCAATCGTATTATAAAGTAACTGCCTGCGTCCCCTCAATCGTATTGTTTCATCAGCTATATTATTGATAATATAGAGCAGTCCGAGCACACGAGCCAACAAGAATACAGCAATACCAAAAATAACATTCCACGGATCCAACAAGGCATCCAGTCCATTACTTGAATTGGCCCAACGACTGATAACAGGCTGAAGGCTGCTGATCATATTCATCTTATTAATGACAAAATTAGAGCCATCAAAGAAGGTGGCTACAGCTCCTCCTATAAGTAATGGCGCCAGAACGCCATTGATAACCAAGCAAACTTGAAAAGTCTTTGGACCAAGGAAGTTACCGATCTGATTTTGGAATTCATAACTTACAGCCTGTACTACAAAAGAGAACAGAATGATCATCCACAACCAATAGGCACCTCCGAAACTCGTACTATAGAAAAGAGGAAAAGAAGCGAAGAAAGAAGCACCGAAAGTAACTAATGTAGTAAAAGTAAACTCCCATTTCCGGCCCGTAGAGTTAATGACCAACCGGCGCTCTTCTGGAGTCTTTCCCAAACTAAATATCAAACTATTGGCTCCTTGCACAAACAACAGGAAAACGAGAAATGCTGCGAGCAAACTAATCACGAGCCACCAATATTGTTGAAGAAAAGAATATATCATAATCTAAAGATTTAAGCATTAACTTTTAAAGTTTCATTCTCTGTATGATCCGGTCCCTTCTTGATTTGCTTACAGAGTATGCATATCTCCACAGCAAGCATGGTCGTAAAGAGTATCAGAAAGATAAAGAACGTCAGAGCTACTGATCCAGAATGTATGTCAGAGACAGCGACCCATGTAGGTAACATATCCTGAATGGTCCATGGTTGTCGTCCAAATTCAGCTACAAGCCATCCGGACTCACTGGCAAGATAGGTCAGAGGCAAGAAAATAAGAGCAACTATGGACAACCAACGATAACGGATGACATCCTTTCTGTAAACCATAAACAAATCTACTATGAAGAACAGGATAAGAAGGAGCCCTACTCCAACCATGACCCGGAAAGCCCAGAAATTCACCGGGATAAACGGTACTACCTGATCAGGGTTCCGAACATATCCATATCCAAAATACTTGATATTCTCCATCACCGTCTTCTTGGTAACGGCATCCTTCTTTCCACTACGGTATTGAGCCAAAGCCACGATAGCTTTCTTGCCCATAGCCATCTTTTGTCTCACAGACGGTTCCCGGGAGCCATCCGGCAGTCTGTAACCATTCAACAGATCATTTATTCCCGGCACATAACCCGAAAGACTCCGGGTAGCCAACAAGGAAAGTCCATGTGGAATACCGATCTTCATAGGAGTTTCCCGCTCATTGACATAATCCGGTTGTTTAAAAGGATTAACAGCAGCGGTAAAAGTCAGAGGCTGGTCTTTTCCACCATTATACAAAGCCTCCATAGCAGCCAATTTCATAGGTTGAACTTGAGAAACCATAACTGCGGAATTATCGCCGACAACTGCAGTCAATACAGAAGAAGCCAATCCTACTATCGCTGCTATCTTCATGCTCTCCTTAGCCAGTTTTTCCTCCCTGTGTCTAAGTAAATACCAGCCACAAACCGCCACACAGAAAACAGCTCCGATAACCCAGGAAGAAGTCACCGTATGAAAGAATTTATCAACTGCAAAAGGAGAAAGAGCTATTTTGGCAAAAGAGCTCATCTCAAAACGCATTGTATCCGGGTTAAAGACAGAACCTATCGGATCCTGCATCCACGCATTTGCCACAAGAATCCACCAAGCTGAAAGTGTTGCACCCAGACCGGTAAGCCAAGTAGAGGCAAGGTGAAATCCAGGGGATACTTTCTTCCATCCAAAGAACATAACAGCCACGAAAGTAGCCTCCATGAAGAAAGCGAAAATTCCTTCAATAGCCAGAGGAGTTCCAAAAATATCACCTACAAACCACGAATAGTTACTCCAATTCGTACCAAACTCAAATTCCAGGATAATGCCTGTTGCCACGCCCATAGCAAAATTAATGCCGAACAGCCGTTGCCAGAACCGGGCAGTATCTTTCCAAAAAGTTTTCCGGGTACGATAATAGCAAGTCTCAACGATTCCCATGATAACGGCCAGTCCCAATGTCAATGGAACAAACAGCCAATGATAGATAGCCGTCAGCGCAAATTGCGCACGAGACCAATCAACTGTTGCAGTTGTAATGTCCAAAAGGTTCATCATATCCTATATGAATTAAAAGATTTTATTGATTTATTCTAATGTGAGTATCTCATAACAGCAAAGAAATTCATCCTTTACTCAGAAACGAATATCATCTGGCTGCCGGTATAGTTGTTTTATTTAATGTAAAAGTCCTCTCAAGGACTTGTTCTGAAACAAACTGGCTTTCCTGACCTTTCTTTGCATGATGTCTGATGAAATCCGGAAAGAAGAAAACCTTTAATATCGCAAAAATAATAAACAGTTTAATTAGTATTACCGTCCAAAGTGTTTTTCCCACCGTCATATTACGAAAGCCATCATAATATAAACGAAAAGTCCAATATAGGAAATTGTCTCGTTTCATACATATTACAGTTTATGGTTACGCTGCAAAGGTAAAAAAATAATCTAAACGTTGGTCCTTTTTTCGCTAAAAATATTATATTTAATTCCTTTAAAGGTAAACTGTGCTTTTTTTCTTGGTCAATCAACATAAAAATCTTACATTTGCAATAAGTTAAGAATAAGAAACATATAAGACTTATCCTATAAGTGGGGATAAATAAACTTACTCGAATTAATCTATATAAAAAGCATCCGGATTTTAATGCCAGTCTGTACAGAACTCAGGAGTAAGTTTTAGAAGTCCAACAAACAGACCGCTTATAGTAGTTGAACTTAATTTCATGCAAGGATAGAATTCATGTACATGAAGAAATTACTAACAATTATCGCCTTTTTAGGGGTCCTGTTACCAGCAACAGCACAACAGACATTAAGTCTGCAAGATTGCAGAGAAATGGCCCTGCGCAATAATAAGCAACTCAACATTTCCAGATTGAATGAGGAAATAGCCTACAACACACAAAAGGCTATGCGCACGAAGTATTTACCAAAGGTAGATGCAATAGGTGGTTATCAATTTTTCAGCAGGGAAGTATCTCTGCTCAATAGCAGGCAAAAAGATGCTTTGACCCATTTAGGGAGTAACACTATGAGCAACTTAAGTGCAGATGCTCCAAGTCTTATCACATCCCTGGTCCAGCAAGGTCTTCTCACCCCTCAAATGGCTCAGCAACTTACCGGTTTGCTACAACAATATGCCCCATCATTGAGTAATTTCGGTGACCAAATCGGCACTAAGATAAAAGATGCCTTTCATACGGATACCCATAACATCTGGTCAGGATCCGTTATGGTCAGAGAACCTATTTATATGGGTGGTGCCATCAATGCAGCCAATAAAATCGCAGATATCAATGGACAATTAGCTGCTAACGGCGTTGATTTTGCGACACAGACTACCTTATATAATACAGATCAAACCTATTGGATGGTTGTTTCTTTGAAACAAAAAGAAGATCTCGTTTTCAGCTATCGCAAACTTGTAAAGAAACTCAGTGATGACGTCCATAAAATGATTGCTCAAGGTGTTGCCACAAAATCAGATGGATTGCAAGTGGATGTAAAGGTCAACGAAGCCGACATGCAAGTTACACAGGTAGAAGACGGACTGGCACTTGAAAGGATGTATCTTTGCCAACTTTGCGGGCTTCCACTTGATGAAGACATCCATCTGACCGATGAAAACAAAGAAAATTTAGATTCTGAAAACAATCCCATCGGCCAGCAAGTTGATTCAGACCTGATGTCACGTCCGGAAATCAGGATTCTACAAAACACTATAGATATCAGCAAGCAGAACACGAAACTGATTCGTGCTGAATATTTGCCTCATGTCCTAGCGACAGGAGGTTATCTCGTATCTAGTCCAAACGTATTCAACGGTTTTCAAAAGCAAATCGCCGGAGTCTGGAATCTGGGACTGACCGTGCAGGTTCCATTGTGGAGCTGGAATGAGGGTGCCTATAAAGTAAGAGCTGCTAAAGCTGCATCCAATATTGCAGAAATGCAGATTACTGACACACGGGAAAAGATTCAATTACAAATATCCCAAAGCAGATTCAAAATAAAAGAAGCCCACAAAAGACTTACTATGACCAATCAGAATCTGAAAAGTGCAAACGAAAATCTTCGGTCTGCCAACCTGGGGTTTAAAGAAGGAATCATGAAAGTCACTGATGTCATGAGAGCTCAGACAGCCTGGCAGCAAGCTCAAAGTCAGAAAATCGATGCAGAAGTAGACCTGAAACTAGCTCAGACTGAATTGCAAAAGGCACTCGGCATCTTAAGATAACAACAGAAATAAAAATCACGCTATATTATGTCAGCGAAATCACAACATAACAACATCATGCTCGCCGTCCTGGGATTTACCCTGGTCGTAATAGTAGTGGGCATTATCGGTTTCTTCACATTTGGGAAACAGAAAGACATTATCCAAGGCGAAGTGGAAGTTTCAGAATATCGCGTTTCCAGCAAACTCCCCGGACGCATAGAAGAACTCCGTGTAAAAGAAGGAGACTACGTCCATGTAGGTGATACTCTGGCAGTTCTTCAAGTACCAGAAGTCTCCGCACAAAAACAAGTATTAGAGGCCACGGGAGAAGCGGCTCAGGCCATGCAGAACCTAACTGATGCAGGGGCCCGCAAACAACAAATAGAAGCAGCATACCAAATGATGATGACTGCCGTATCGGCCCGCACTATAGCCAAGAAAACCTATACAAGGATGCAGAACCTTTATAATGAAGGTGTCATTGCGGGCCAAAAACGAGATGAAGCCTTAGCAGCCTATCAAGCAGCTACAGCACAGGTCAAGGTTGCTCAAGCCCAATATGACCTTGCTAAAAGTGGAGCAAGATCTCAAGAGAAACAGATTGCAGCTCATAACACACAAGCAGCAAGAAATGCAGTAAAGGTTGTAAACTCTCTATTAAAAGAGACGGTTCAGATTTCACCTGTCGAAGGAGAAGTTTCTGATGTTTATCCTGAGGTCGGAGAATTGGTTTCTATGGGATCTCCTATTATGAGTATCGACATCATGGATGATCTATGGGGAGATTTCAACGTAAGAGAGGATCATCTGAAACACTTGAATCTTGGTCAGACCTTCACAGCCTTTGTGCCGGCCTTTGACAAAGATATCAAGATGCGCGTCTATTACATAAAAGACAAAGGGTCATACGCCACATGGAAGGCAACCAAGACTACAGGCCAGTATGACCTGAAAACATTTGAAGTCAAAGCACGCCCCATCACAAGACTTGAGGGCTTGCGTCCGGGAATGAGTCTTATTCTCAAGAACACAAAGAAATAAATAAGAAGGGTAAACATTGGAAGTCCTCAAAGACATATATCTGATTGCCCTAAGAGAGTGCGGCAATATACGAAGAAACCCCATTTATGCTTTTTGCATGATTTTCTTCCCTATTATCGTAGTCATCTTTTTCACATCACTGATGGGCGAAGGTGTTCCCACCAAAATGCCTGTAGGAATCGTAGACTTGGATAATACGACAACTTCACGCGCCATCGTCCGCCAGTTAGAAAGTTTACAAACGACAAGGATCGTAGAAAGTTACGAGAATGTAAACGAAGCCAGAAGGGACATCCAAAAAGATAATATTTTCGGGTTTCTTTACATCCCCAATGGTATGACCAGGGATATCATGAGAGGAGAGCAAGCCAAAATATCCTACTATTATAACACCGAATTTCTTTTAGCCGGCAATTTACTCTATCGTGACTTGAAAACTGCTGCACAACTTGGGGCAGCGGGTGTAGGAATGACGAAACTTGCAGCATTAGGAAAGACGGACAAAGAAATTGCGGCTAATATTCAACCGATTGCCATTGATCTTCACATGATCGGTAATCCCTGGACCAATTATAATGTCTATCTGAGTACCTTTATCGTACCAGGAGTCCTTCTGCTTTTTGTTTTCTTGATAACGCCCTATTCCATTGGAACAGAATTGAAGTTCAAGCGGTCCAGGCAGTGGATGGCCATGGCACATAACGACGTCTACGTAGCCCTCACTGGCAAGATGTTGCCACAGACTCTCATTTTTCTATCCATCTTTTACTGTTTTGAGTTTTACATCTATTATATATTGGGATTCCCGCATCCGGGAGGTGTAGGAAGGATGCTCCTGCTCGGATTCCTTGCAGTTATCTCTTGCCAGAGTTTTGGTATTTTTGCCTTTGGCTTGATGCCATCCCTGCGTATGGCAATGAGTATCTGTTCATTATGGTCCGTAGTGAGTTTTTCTGTTGTCGGCGCCACCTATCCTCTGGAAAGTATGGATCCCGAGATTCAGGCCATTGCCCAGATGTTCCCTCTTCGGCACTATTACGTCATTTATCACACCTGTATATTCAACAACTTTCCCCTCACATACGTCTTGAGCGAAATCATCGCGCTGTGTTGCTTTTCCTTATTACCATTGTTCACCAACAGAAATCTGAAGCGGGCAATGCTGCATGATATTTATATCCCATAAAACAAATGGAGCAAGAAGGTTTTTTCAAAGCTATCGGACACGGTATCCAGGATATGTGCTATATCTGGGCCAAGGAAATGCGCAATGCTTTTTCTGACGAAGGAGTACTCATTTTCTGTATTCTTGTACCTATCTTCTACCCTTTGGTTTATTCCTGGATTTACAACAATGAGGTTGTGAGAGATGTTCCTGTAGCCATTGTTGATATGTCACACAGCCATCTCAGCAGGGAATTTATCCGTGATTATGACGCCAGTCCCGATACGAAGGTCGCATACTATTGTGACAACCTTGAAGAAGCCAAACAACTTGCCGGCAGGAATGCCGTACACGGCGTGCTCTATTTCCCGGAAGACTTCGAAAAGAGGATTTATCGAAGTGAGACAAGTAATGTAAGCACCTACGCAGACATGAGTCTGATGCTCTACTATAGAGCCGTTTATAGCACTGCCGTCAATGTAGCCAATAAAATCAATTCCAAAATTCAGATCAGCCGGTCAACAGATTTCACGAATCAAGAAGATAAAATAACTGCCAGTCCCATCAAATCTGACAATATAGCTATATTCAATGAACCCGGAGGTTATGGCAATGCCATTATACCCGGTGTACTCATGTTGATTCTCCAACAAACCTTACTTCTTGGAATCGGTCTGTCTGCAGGTACGGCGAGAGAAAACAACAGATATAAAGAACTTGTACCTATCAGTAAGCACTATATGGGTACATTCCGTATCATATTAGGCAAGGCCATGACTTGCTTTATGACCTATTGTATCCAAGCTGCATATATTACACTCTGTGTACCCCACTTCTTCAATTTCACAGAAATGTCTACCCCAATGGCACTATGGGGGCTGCTTGTTCCATACATCCTTGCCGTCACATTTTTTGGCATGACCCTATCCTGCTTTGTACGTTATAGAGAGAATGTCTTATTATTAGTCATATTTACTTCCGTACCATTTCTATTCATGACAGGAGTTTCATGGCCACTTAGCAATATCCCCGGATTTTGGGAAGGTGTTGCTTGTCTGATACCATCAACATGGGGTATCCGGGCATTTATCTCCATCAATAATATGGGAGCAACGCTGGATGAAGTGCAGAAATTCATCATCCCCCTCTGGATACAGGTCATCGTCTACGGATTTACTACCTTCCTGGTCTATAGATATCAATTGAATCTAACGAAGAAACAAGCTTATGCAGCCATTGAAAACATCAAGAATAAAGCTGTAGCTGCAAAGACAGAAAAGGATATATCAAAAGAAACTTCTGACTCTACCACAAATCAAGAAGAGACGGTAGAGACAGAAGACAGTTGAATAAATCGCTATCTGCTAGCTCTTTTACGCCCTGTTTTTTACCCTAAAAAAATAAAAGCAATGTCGAAATCCTCGATATTGCTTTTAAGTTTCATATCCTTTTCAATAAATGCATTTGAGTTCCATACATAAAAACGGAATCTCTAACAACGCCATTAGTGGAATCAAGAATGAATTGAGAAACAGGTCTAACATGTCGTATACATCTAATATTCAGTCATTTATCTATTGTTATCAGAATCTGTAATCGCGAATACTTTGGTAATGAGTTTACCAATTAGCGGTAATGTATTTACCAATTAGTGGAAATGAGCTTACCAGACTATGGCAATATGCTTACCAAACTGTGGTAACATACAACTTGAATATCTTATCTGTCAGAAACAGTTTTATCTTGCTTTTTCTTCGTCTTTATCAGCCGGTTCATCTTTTTCATTAACCGACTCCACAGCCTCCTCTACCAACGGCTGATTAGCAAAACGATGTGCATAAGCTGAATAATCAGGTTTAATCTGCTTATAGGTTGCGTCTTGAAACAATGGGCTGGAAATGATATGATCAGCTGTTGACCGGTTACAGCAGACCACGATATTCTCCACATTACACAAGCGTGTCAATGCACGAACATCAGAATCATGAGGCTGCAAAGTCATCGGATCAGTAAAGAAGAATAAATAATCAATGCTTCCTGCCACGATCAGAGAACCCATCTGCTGATCACCACCTAAAGGGCCCGAATTAAGAATCGTAAAATCCCATTCTACCTCCGGATGTTTTTTAGACAAGGCTTCCAAAATAAGATGTCCGGTAGTTCCTGTAGCATAAAACTTATGTCCAATCAACTTTTTCGAATTCCACAAACACCATTCAATCAGATCCTTCTTGTTAGCATCATGGGCCACCAAGCCAATATTCCTCTTTAAAAAATCTTCCATAGTTTTTTTCCTTTAGTTCTAAATATATAGGTTAATCAATTTCTAAATCAAAAAAGTAAAATACACAGACTTCATCTCTGTCACAAAGGTCTGTTTGCTACTTACAAAGATAAAATTGTTTTGCCAAAGAGCACAAGGATATCAAAGATTTTCTCTTTAATAAGCAGTTAATGTAAGTTAAATAGTGGCATCCACAACGTTTCTTTACCTTATTATATAAAATGATTAGGAATCATTTTCATTTAACAGGACTTGCGTGGTAAATCTTTTATTTCTATCTTTGTCACAAGTAAGTTAAAGAAAAAAGCAGAAATTCATCATTTACATAAAGATGAAAGAGAGAACTATTTGAATTTTATCATTTTGCCGTACTTGCAATAAAAAACAAAATTAAAAGACAAGAACATGAAAATCCTCAATTATTTATTTCCATGTAAAAAAGAAGAGGTTAAAGTTTCCTCTCTACTTTTAGCAACAAGAGTAATCTTCGGATTACTGCTTGCCAGTCACGGTCTTCAGAAACTCATGAATTTCAGTATGATGTCGTCACAGTTTCCTGATCCCCTCAGTATAGGAAGCAAACTATCACTGGCACTGGCTATTTTCGGAGAGTTAGCCTGTTCAATCGCCTTTATAGCCGGTTTCCTTACCCGTCTGGCCGTCATTCCTATGATTTTCACCATGAGTGTGGCCTTCTTCACAGTGCATGGCGGATCCATAGCTTCTGGAGAACTTGCATTTGCCTACCTGATGGTTTACTTGTTAATGTTCTTCGCTGGTCCGGGTTCTTATTCCATTGACGGGCTGATCGGAAAACGACTATTCGGAAAATGAATCATCTGATATCTTCCTCAAGAGTTTTTGAGCAAGAGAGAAGGAATGAGTCTGTGGAGAAATACAGACTCATTCCTTCTCTTTGTTTATGATAAACGGAAAAGGTTTATCATCTGTACTGGGGAAAAATTACACAACAATTCCCCATATTCCCCATATCACACATTGGCCTTAAAAAATAAGTATCACTTTAAACGCCTGTTTTTCAACCGTTTATATTCTATTCCTTTTTATGGCACATCTTTGGCACTATACTTTATAGAACGAAGAGACATAATTAACCTCTAAAAGTATAAAGATATGAAAAAGTTATTTGTAGTAGTAGCCATGCTGTGTGTGAGTTTCGCATCATACGCACAAGTAGAAGGAAATGATACGGTAAAGACAGATACCGTCACAACATCTACAACAACAGAGCAGCCTGCAACGGCAACGAATGATAATGAATTGCCACAGGTAATAAAAGACTCTATTGCGAAATCCTATCCTGACGCAACCATCAGTTCATTCACGAAAGATGACCAGGACGGACAAGCCGTTTACTCTGTAAAAATCTGTACAAAAGACAATACCGTTTTTACTGAGAAATATAATGATAAAGGTGAGGTGGTAAAATAAAAATTTGAGAGCTAAGATTAAATCTGAGGGAGAGCCGGCATCCATTTGCCACTCTCCCTTTTTGTCGTTCATAAAAAAAACACATACAAATCCGCTTTTGTAAACAGAAAAGTGTATATTCGCAATTTGTAATGAAAACTGTTTAATGATATGTTCCACTTTCCAACCCAACTTAAAGTAACTGCCGGATTCTTTGTATTATTGCTGCTCATCGGGCTATCTATAGGTCTTGTTTACCATGAGATGTCTGCATCTATGAACAACAAACAAGAGCAGACGCATGTAGACTCCGTAAAGACACAACTCCGGCAGAAAGAAAGACAAATGGAGAAAGCTCTACAGACAGTAAAAACGATGTACTATCAATCCCAATACGAACCCTATATAGATAAACTGATCAATACCAGAGATACGCTCATCTACAAACCACAGATCAGACACAAGATGACTATTGTCACCCAACAGTACGTAGTAAGAAAAAAGAAAAATCTGTTCAGACGTATCCATGATGTTTTCGTTCCTGGGAAAGGTGACTCTCTACATGTGAAAGATATCAGTACTACAGAAGAAACGGACAGCATGGCCAAGGCTTACAATCCAGATGATTCTATACGGAAACTGCTGGAAGACACAAGAAGAAAGACAAAATTCCAACACCGGCAGAAAATGTGGCAGTTGAATCAACAAGTCAGAAAACTGAAGTCCGGTGAAGCAGAAATAACCCGGCAGATGGAACAACTCATACAAATCATGGAGGACGAGAACCATCTTCTGATCCAGCAACAAGCGGAAAGTATGAAATCGGCACGACGACATTCCGTAGAGATCCTGGGATGGGTTGCCATAACGGCCTTGTTACTGGCAGGAGTATTCCTTTTTATTATCCTCAGAGACATTGAAAGAAGCAACCGGTACAAACATCAGTTAGAACAAGCTAATAAAGAAACTTCCCGGCTGCTGGCTGAACGAGAGCAACTGATGCTGACAGTTACTCATGATATCAAGGCTCCTGTGGGATCAATCCTGGGCTATGCCGACTTACTGAAACGTATTACCAAAGATGACAGGCAACGTACCTATCTCAATAGTATGAAGATATCAGCTCAACACCTGTTACGGATGGTCACATCACTACTGGACTATCATCAACTCGATGCACATAAGATGAAAGTTGAAAGTCTGAACTTTCAACCAGCTGAATTATTTGACGCCGTCTATCAAAGTTTTCTGCCTCAGGCCACACAGAAAGACATCAGAATAGATTATTCCTGTAGTAGCATCCTCTATAATACCTATCGCGGGGATGCGTTCCGTATCCGCCAGATTGTAGAAAACCTGATGTCCAATGCCTTGAAATTTACCAATAAAGGAACTATCAGCCTGACAGTAGAATTGAAAAACGGCAATTTGTCTTTTACAGTAGCTGATACGGGACCGGGAATGAAACCGGAAGAATGCCAGAAGATTTTCAACGAATTCACACGACTCCCCAATGCTCAGGGACAAGAAGGAGCCGGACTCGGATTATCTATCACGAAGAAACTGGTCCAACTGATGAATGGAGAGATTAAGGTAGACAGCAAACTAAGAAAAGGTTCTGCGTTTCATGTTATCATACCGCTACAGCCGGCAGAGTCAAACACCATAGCAAAGAATCAAGAACCGATCCGACAGATAAAACTGCTGATGATAGATGATGACCCTTTACAACTGCAACTCACGAAGGCTATGCTTGCTCATCAGGACATTATTATTACCACCAGTCTGCATCCTTTAGAAGTAATCCAACGGTTAAAGAATGATGATTATGATGCCATCATCACGGATGTACAGATGCCCGAAATGAATGGATTTGAATTTGTAAAGAAGATTCAAGATGCCGGTTTCAATATTCCTGTATATGCACTGACAGCACGCAGTGACATTCAAGCAGAAGAACTGAGTCAATTCGGATTTGCCGGATGCCTGCATAAACCGTTTACAGTAGAGGAGTTGATATCAACCGTCAGGAACCTACCACCTGAGAACAATAAGAAAAAGAATCTTAATTTTTCTTCACTCACAGCCTTTGCAGGCACAGATGAAGAAGCTGCACAGAATATCATACAGACCTTTATCTCTGAAACCCGGAAAAACTGTAAAAAGATTGCCGAAGCATTACAAAACGGAGATGTACAATCTATAACCGCAACTGCACATAAAATGCTGCCAATCTTCATACAGATAGGTGAGAAGAAGTCTGTATCCGCACTTTCGTGGATAGAGAAACAACGTGACCTTACTCAAATAACGGATGAACTGAAGACAAAGGCAGAAGAAGTCCTTTCCGTATCAGAACAGATTGTCACAGCTGCCAAAGAATGGAAGAAATGACACTGTTCTCTGGCAGTTACATCCCATAAGTTTTCATTTTGTTATAGAGTGTTTTCCGATCTATTCCCAATAAATCAGCTGCCTTTCCTTTATGATTACCAGTCTGTCGAAGGGCCTCCTCTATGCGAGTTTTCTCACTTTCCACACTATGCAAACTCAAATCCTTTACAACTGAGGACTCTTCCATATCCAGTACGTCGACCTGGATAATTTCTTTTTTAGTCAAGAGGACCGCTCGCTTCACGATATTTTTAAGTTGGCGCAAATTTCCAGGCCAGGAATAAGCCAGTAATGCCTTATTTGCTTCAGGAGAGAAACCCTTGACAGAACGGCCAAACTCCCTATTTGCCAAATCAAGAAAAAAGTTTGCAAACAGCAGGACATCCTCACCTCTCTCATGAAGTGAAGGCATACGCAGTGTAAATTCATTGATCCTATGATACAGGTCTTCCCTAAAACGTCCTTCATGAATGGCTTCGAGAAGATTCTCATTAGTGGCACACACAATGCGTACATCTACTTGTATTTCCTTGTTCGTACCTATTTTACGTATACGACGTTCCTGCAACGCTCGCAATAACTGGACCTGGACATTATAACTGAGATTTCCTATTTCATCCAGGAAGAGCGTTCCCCCGTTGGCAGCTTCAAAAGCTCCGGTCTTGTCAGTCACAGCACCGGTAAAAGACCCCTTCACATGTCCGAAAAATTCACTGGCCGCCAGTTCATCAGGAATAGCGCCACAGTCTATCGGCACAAAAGGTTTATCTGCCCGTTTACTCAACTGGTGTATACGACGTGCCACATATTCCTTACCGGTTCCGCTGGCTCCGTTGATCAGCACCGACATGGGAGTAGGTGCCACAAGTGCGACATAATCATACAACCGACGGGCAAGTTCACTTTCACCTTCCAGAAAATCATCTTTCTCCTCATTTCCGCTGGTTGTCGCCGATAACGGATGATTATCCGTACTGCCGGCTGCCGGATGGTCCAAAGCCTCATGAATTTTTCTGAGCAACTCATCCGGAACAATCGGTTTAGCGATATAATCCACAGCCCCATCCTTCATCGCCTGTACTGCTCCACGAATATCAGCATAACGCGTCATAATAATAATCGGTATCTTATATTCTTTATGCTGCAACCAGGAGATCAAGGATGTACCATCCCTGTCTGGAAGTCGTAAATCCGAAAGGATGAGATGATAGGAAAACTTTTCTATCAGTGCACAAGCCTTTGAGACCTGACCAGCCGTCGTCACCAGGAATCCTTTCTTTCCAAGCCATGTCTTGAGCATAATGGCATAGGTCAGGTCATCTTCCACGATGAGGATCTTATATTGTTCTTTATTTGTAACCATTCTTTTTTCTGATCGATTACAAAAATAAGAAATTAGAATGAGACAACAAATTTTTTATTATTCTTTTAGAGAAGAATGAATATCTCCCTCCATATAATACCGGACTAATCTACAATCAAAACGATAACATACTGTAAAATCTAAATCCTTTCATTTTTCATTATATTTTTAAGCTCATGCTTATCCGAGATCTTAAACTGGACTATGAAATACGGTCGATATATTCCTTCATTTCCTTTTCATGACTACATACACTCCTATAAAGAGCTAATTGATTCCTGGCACGAACTAGATTATGCTCCGGATATTTTATCTTATAATAGACATCTCCATTAATATAATCCGTCAAGAACCGGACACATTGCATGAATGGAAACAAAGCAGCCGCATAAGGCAGATTATCTCGCTCTGTTTGTGTCAGAAAATCAGCCGTACCCTCCAGATAGCCCTTAGTGAATGATCGGAAGATTTCCATATTAAATCCTACTTTATCAATATGGGGATCGTCCTCAGCTACAAAATTAGCACCTGTGCGAAGAAAATCACCATAATCTGAAAACACGAAACTTGGCATGACGGTATCCAGATCAATCACACAAAGGACATTACCGTTCTCATCAAACATCATATTATTTACCTTGGTATCACAATGGCAAATGCGTTTAGGAAGTTTGCCTTCCCTGTACATCCGCTCGGACTTGCACATCTTATAACTGTCCGCTACCAGCACCTCTATAATCGGCTCTACGGTTTTTACACGACCTTTCACATCGTCTGCCACGGCATCCTGCAACTGTCGGACCCGGAGTTCAATATTATGGAAATCAGGGATCGTCTCTCCAAGTTGCTCAGGAACATCAACGAGCATGCTTTCAAAATTTCCGAAGGCCTTGCCAGCCTGGCAAGCATATTCCGAAGTCACACTGTCAAATGTCTTCGCTTTAGAGATAAACACCATCATCCTCCAGTATTTCCCATCAGGAGACTTGAAATAGTATTTTCCGTTGACAGAAGGCGCGAAGGAGAGAACCTTCCTGTCTATATCAGTTGCACCTTGTGCTTCCAGTTTCTGACGGATATGAGTAGTTACGACTTCAATATTATGCATCAACATATCTACATCTTTAAATACTTCATGATTGATACGTTGCAGGACATAATCCGGATCGTAGCCTGATGTCAATACCTTAAAGGTATCATTAATGAGCCCGTTTCCCAAAGGCTTGACCTCTACAGGGACACCCTTAATGACAAATTGTCTGATAATACTCTTAAATTGTTCTTCCATAATATGATTTTTCAAGGTTCATTACTACAATGAACTTATTTGCGATTTTAATCTCTCCTGACATACTTCGTACTTTCTTTATTTATCTAAAAACCAACAGGAATCCACCATAAGTTATTCTCCCCAAACCGGGTACATGGAAAACACCAAAAAGAATAAAATGATCTTCTTATAGTTCATACTATCTGCCTTCTAAATGACCAAAGATTTTCTGATACTGATATACATTTAACATCTGCCGGACAATACTAACCAAATGACGATCGTATTTATCCGCCAGAATTAATATATAACGCTACATTCTGATAGACTTACTCCATACCAGATTACGTGATGATGTACCCACGGCAACTTCTATACGTCCTGAGGGGATTCTCCATCCATGACAGGAAACATCCCAGTAAGAAAAAGCCCGTTCATTCAACGGAATTGTTACCATTCTAGACTCTCCTGCTTTCAGTTCCACTTTGGAGAAGCCTTTCAATTGTTGAGGTGCATCCTTTACATCAGCAGGAAGTCCGACATATACCTGTACCACTTCCGAGCCATCCCTCTTGCCAATATTTTGCACTTTCACGAATACCTTCGCCGTTCTCCTCTTTCTGACGATTCTCATATTCGAGAATTTAAAATCAGTATAAGACAGACCATATCCAAATGGAAACAACGGTTTCACTTGATTTTGATCATACCAGCGATAACCCACAAACAGCCCTTCAGAATACTTTACTTCCTTCCCTATCCCAGGATACTGCTCAACTGTCTGCAGCGGTGTTTGCACGTCACTTTCAGGGAATGTAACCGGCAACCTGCCACCCGGATAAGCCTTACCGAATAAAACTTCAGCTACAGCCATACCATCTTCTTCACCCGGATACCATGCCTCCAACAAGGCATTACATTTCTCTATCCAAGGCATCAATACGGGACCACCCGTCTTTAATACGACAATGGTGTTAGGAATTGTTTGCAATACTGCCGAAGCAAGATTGTTTTGTGCATCTCCTAAACTGATGGAGTGGTCACTGCCCTCTGATTGATTGTCTCCCAATTCAAGCACCACGGCATCTGCCCTCCTTGCTACCTCCACGGCACTATCTGCATCAAGGCCGCTATAACGGTATATCTTAACCTTTTCCCCAAGGAATTGCTGCATTCCCTCTTCAGGACTGATCTGCAGGATCGGTTCTACATGGGAACTCCCTCCGCCACCGGTAGAAGCCTTTGCGGAATAAGGGCCGATCAAGGCAATGCTATGGATCCGGGCTTTGGGGAGAGGCAACAGATTCTTGTCGTTTTTCAACAGGACCATACCACCTTCACTAAGTCTTTTAGCATAATCGGCATTCCGGACAGGAATAGCCTTCCGTTGAGGCATTTTATCCCACAAGCCGAACCTCATCATTGTACTGAACCTGCGGATGAGCTTTTCATCCAATTCCGATTCTGAGACCTCTCCCTCCTCCACGGCTTGCTTCAATGCACCGCCAAAATATTTATCGTCCGGCAGTTCCAGATCCAATCCATATTTTACACAAGGAACTGTACTATGAACAGCTCCGAAATCAGAGGTTACAAAACCTTTAAAATGCCATTCATTCTTCAACACCTCATTAAGAAGAAAATTGTTTTCCGTACAAT
>DAIPMC010000017.1:29656-32232 GCA_036768895.1 Prevotella sp.
CCGGCGCCCTATCCGCAATCCGCATCCGCCCCGCCGGCGGTGGCAGGCGATCCGGTGCTGGCGCAGATCGACAATGATATCCGTTCACTTTATTGTAGGCAGCCATGACAGACGCTGCCCTTCCATCCTTTACAGCCATTTCAAAGGCCGGCAGATAGATTTCGCGGAGCGTACGTTCATCTATGATTTCATTAATATCAAAACGATTTTTCTCCTGGTTGTTAGCTGCATAATGCTTCACATTGGCCATTACGCCTTCCTCCTGTATACCTTTTATATTAGCAGCACCGATTGTACCACTCAAGAAAGGATCCTCTCCGAATCCTTCAAAAGTACGTCCGTTATGCGGCGTCCTTGCTATATTCACGTCCGGAGCTTCCAACAGGATATTTCCATAATCTGCCGATTCACTTCCCTCTATCTTTCCGTAAAGGCAAGCTGCCGATCTGCTCCAAGTTGCAGCTAAGGATATAGGTGCAGGCAAGGCAGTAGCAGGTCCTTCATGGCCTTTTCCGGCAGGACCGAATCCGGCAGGTCCATTGCACAAAGGCATATCCGGAACATGAAGCCTCTTAACACCTAAGACTATTCTGAAATCTTTTTTATTACTCGTCCCGTGCATTTGTGAGATCTTTTCCTCCAAAGTCATTTGCTTCACTACTTTTGCAGCACGTATCCGGTAATTAACAGATTTTTGTGACATTAAAATCCCCGGACTAAAAACCAGCAGAGCTACCAAATTGTAAAATTTAAATCCTTTCATGGTTCTTTATGTTTTTAACTCATGGTTATTATATCATTCACGAGTCCTACCTACTATAGACATAGAAAAAGACCAACTACATTGAGATAGAATAGTATTCTTACTTTATCTATAAAGAAGTAAGAGGAGTAACAACCAAAGGCCTGAATCTATGATTTCTATTTCAATTTTCAAAACTACACAAAATCCTCTTAAATCCCAAATGTATAATGGTAAATAGGAATAATATAATCGATAAAAATATTGTTGCAGATGAACTCATCGGCAGAATTAGATATATATTCAGCTAATTCTACCAACGAGTTGCATTAGACAAATTCCTTACAACTTAATATAGATTCTTTTCTTATATAAAGGATACCCTACAATCCAGTTCAAGAGTACAAAAAGTATAGCATAAATCAAAGATGCGATATATTTATAGGACACGACTGACAGAATAACGCCATATAAAGCATTCTTTATATGAAAATTAACAAAGAAACTTGCCAGCAATTCACTAAAGATATACAGGAATAAAGGGTTAATGCCAAAAGATTCAAAAAAAGGTGTCCAACATTTTTTATCTTTTATATCAATGATTCCAATAAGACATGCCAGCAGACTAGAAGCCAGGCCACAAGTAAACAATACAAATGTCGGAGACCATATACGTTTATTCAATGGCAATCCATATTGAAACAGGAAACCTAACCCAGACAACAAAAATCCATATAGTAATAATCTCAGCATCTTTTCTTTAAGGCTTGTCCTTTCCATTAATATTTCCCCTGCAATAAAGCCCAATAAGGTATGTGCAATAGAAGGAATCGTACCTAATAAACCTTCAGGATCAATTGGGCTCTTATGGTATAAGTGTGCAGGACCAAATACAGCATGATCAACAATTGCCAACACATTTGAACCATTACATGCATATCCATTTCCAACAATTAAGATCAGAGTATAAATAACAAGTAGCCCTACAGCAATATGGGGAAACCATTTGTGGTTAATGCTTACAGCCAATACTGAGACTATTCCATAACAAAGAGCTATACGTTGAAGGACTCCTGGAATCCGAAGATGAGAGAAGGGGAGGAAATCTCCTTGGCAACATGCAGTAAACCAATAAATACCCCATCCGATAAGCAAAATCAAAAGGGTACGCTTTGTGATTTTCCGAACTAAAGCTACAGACCAGTGAAAATCATACTTCCGCAAAGATAAATAAGTAGAGATTCCCACCATAAACAGGAAAAAGGGGAACACGATATCTGCAAGGGACAAACCATTCCACTTAGAATGCTCCAATGGAGCAAAATTCACTGGGCCTCCATTGTTTACCAAAATCATTCCAGCTATCGTGATACCCCGTAAGACATCAAGAGAAAGTAACCGTTTGTTTTTCGGAACCGATTGTTTAATGCTATCCATTTTGTTTATTATTTATCTTATTTATTACTATGCAGGACAAATGCCTCATCAAACACTTCCTTTGCCACATCTACTGAATTGCCCTCAGGATCAGATGAATAGTAATTATGAGCCTTTGTCCAAGGTTCTTCCATTCCATAGAAATCAAGTTTTACTAAAGGTTTCCCATCAAGAACATTCTGGAGAGTTTTCCAATATGCATTCCAGCGTTGATAATAGAAATCTCGGAGAATTCCGTTCCATTCTTTATTCGCATAATCACGTAGCCCACCATTATCAGCAGGATAGCGGTTCCCCCATGTCGTAATCTGTACACGGGCATTCCATTCATACAAGTTTTTTTGGTTCTTCCGAAAAATGGAGTGATAGATAGAAGATTGTAGGAAAAAGAAGAAAA
>DAIPMC010000122.1:0-5488 GCA_036768895.1 Prevotella sp.
CTGACCTCCATCAAAGAAAGACCTGAACCATTGAAATTTAAAATCTGTTTTGCAGTGTTTTCAATCACTTCACGTGGAAGCATTGATGGACCTGGATTAAAGTTGTACTTCTTCATCTGAATAAATATTAAAATTTAAGTTCTATTTTCTAAATCTTCTTCAGATCAGACATCTAATGTCTTCGCCTTCGAAAGTTGATTATCTATTTTATAATATATAGTTTCTTTGTCATGACAACTGAAAAATGAAGAGACGATCATTTTGTCAGAATCAACGGCTGTCAAGATATCATAATATTTCCTCAATAACTGTATGGACTCCCTTTATCTTTTCTCCTTGTGTCTGCTGAAGGACATGACGGAGTTTAGATCGGGAAATAGCGGCATAAGAATAGCGGTCCAAAATATCGATCTGACCAATTTCTTCACCTTTCAAGCCACCCTTCTTGCATAGGAACCCCACTATATCACCTCGTGAAATCTTATCCCTCTTTCCTTTTCCAATATAGATAGTAGACATCTTTGGTAAAGCGGGCTTTTCCGGTTTCATATCAAAGGATAAAGAATAGTTCTCCACTTCTGCATCTACATATTCAGGAACTTTCTCTCCAGGTCCAAGAATGAAAAAAGATCGTCCTGAACTCTTCCAGCGTGCCGTTCTACCCACACGATGTACGAAATCCTCTTCAGTCTCCGGCATGTGATAGTGAATGATGTTATCAATATGCAAGATATCCAGTCCGCGCGAAGCCAGATTTGTACTTACCATAATATTTGTACTGCCATTAGCAAACTTATACAGAGCTGTCTCACGGGATTTCTGTTCCAAACCTCCATGAAAACAACTGGTAACGAATCCTTTTTCCTGAAGATACTGATTTACACGTTCCACCGATTCACGAAAGTTCACGAAAACAATAGAACTCTGATTCCCTAACGTTGATAAGAGAAGACTCAGTGTATTTAATTTATCCTTGTCCGGAGACTCTACCTCATATATCTGTACCCTGTCCGGAACTTGTTCCTCCCTATCACGGAAATCAACACGAACAGGCTCTGCATTCTCTGAAGAATGTCTCAAGAAGGAAGGCAGATTTTCTGCATCTGTAGCAGAAAGCAAGATATGGCGCTGTACGAAAGACAGTTTTTCTATCAGGGTATTCATTTCATCCTCAAATCCCATATCGAGACATTTGTCAAATTCATCAATAATCAGGAAATGCACTTTTGATGCCGAGATGTTCCCTTTATACAGATGATCATTAAGGCGTCCGGGTGTACCGAACAGTATCTGAGGTTTGATTTCTTTCAATTTACGATGCTCATCCATCGCGGTACGTCCACCATAACATGCCATTGTCCGGATACCAGAGCCCATCTTCTTTAATACAGAAGCTGACTGTAAAGCCAGTTCACGACCCGGTACAACTACGATTGCCTGAAGCTCATCACAAGAGTCATCAAGAAGTTGCACAAGAGGTAAAAGATAAGCCAAAGTTTTCCCCGATCCGGTCGGTGAAAGAATCACTACATCTTGATCGGAATGCAGAATCGCTTTCTGAGCTTCTTCCTGCATGGCATTTAAAGTAATGCCTAATTTCCGGGTAATTGAATCTATATCTTGCATTTTCTTATTTTTCCAATAATTTATCTATTTCATCAAACTCTTTGCCCATATTCAGATTGAGGTAAATCGTATATAAAGGCACACCCCATTTGGACTTATCCTCTGGCGCCAGTTCCCGATAATGCTCCAGATAAGGCATTGCCTTACGATAGTATTCCAATATACGATTCCGGTCACGCCTGGAAGATGAGACATTCTTATCCCACTCAACGGCCTGATTGAAATAAGCCAATCCTGCATTCAGATAAGCTCCCAGTATGGCAGCTTGAGGTTTCAAACTGTCTTTTGGTAAAGTTTTGACATTCTCAAGAATGGTATCACAAAGTGCGATACATTCTTTATATTGTTGGGTATTCAACAATAACGTACTCTTCGTAAAACGATAGATCGGTGACTTCGGACATTTTGCCAATGCTTGATCGGTTATCGCGATAGCCGTTTTGTAATTTCCCTGTTTCACATCATAATCCACCAATCGTGGGAAGAAAAACGGAAATGTCGGATATTTGGAAAAGCCCTCTTTCAAAGAACTGACATATCGTGTTGTGTCACCTTCCAACTTATATGTATCAGCCAGATATTGCAACATATATACATAATGTGCCGTATCTTTCAGTGCGAGATAAGCATGATGAAGAGTTGCCTTGGAATCCTTCATCTTATAACCACAATAAACTGCCCAATAAGCTGCCACCGGCAATTTATGGTCATTATCATTGTACTTATATTTCCCAAACAGTGGTTGGTGAGCACAATCAATATAAGAAGTTAAAAAATCATAGCCTTCCGCATAATTCTGTTTATTGATAAAAAAGAGTCCGCCGTTGTAAAGATTCGGGCGAATCGTATTGAGAAACTGGGCATGGTCATCCCGGAATTTAAATTTTACTTTTCCCTTTTTCTTTTTATGCGAGTTGGCTTCAATAGAATCAAGACTTATTGCCACATCAAACATTCTTTTTGTCTTCATAAAAAGTGCAGTGGTATCGTAATTCTGCTTCAGATAAAGCGACTCGTTACCATCCTCATACTGTTTATGGAGTACATCGTAAAGAGTAGACCATATCTTCTCGTTCTGACGGTAAACAGAATCTTCCAAAAGTTTTTCCAATGACTGTTGAGCTGTATCCAGGTTTTTCCCGGATTTCAGCAAATCACGGGCAGCAGATATTTCTTTCTTCTGCCCATAGACATTTCCAATGCCTAAAAAACACAGAAAAAGAAGAGAAAGACATTTCAGATGTATCCCTGTACACAATCTTCTTTTATTATATATCCTGCCTCTCATTATAATATGGACTTAATAGCCTGAGTTTTTTTCCTTTCTCCCAGAACATAATAAACCTGATAAAGAGCCTTTTTCCAATCTACTGTTTCACATGTAGGATCCAATACACGCGCCTTTTCCAAAAACACCTTGCTGTCCTTAAAGACAGACAAGACTTTCTTCATATCTTTTTTATTTAACTTACCACGATTATTTTCCAAAGAATCTTTTAGTTTCATGGCTCTTGAAGAATAACAGATCCCCAGATTGTAAACGGCCTCAACGAATGAGCTATCCAACTTTACTGTCTGTTGATAGCAATCAATCGCATCTTTCCATCGATGCTTTCGCATCAACAACTCACCTTTAAGTGCCCAAATATTTTTATCTGCCGGATTTTCACGAAGTTCATCTCCAATAAAGTTTTCCATTTCACTTAAATGTCCAGCTCTTGAATAATAATCCACTACAGACTTTAAGAAAACCAAATTTTCAGGGTCCATTCTATGAAGCTCGAGTGCAGCAATGATGAATTGAGTAGAGTCAGCACTATTTCTCATGAGATGCTCCATACATCCAATTTTGATTTCAGCGGCTTTCTCTGCATCCAAACTATCCTTGATAGCAAGATTTGCATAGTGCTGTGCAAGGTCATAATCACCTCTTTCATAAGCTTGCCGTGAAGCGTTCAATGCCTCTTGAGCAGTCTCCTGACCATTGGGCCCTCCTTGAGCACTGAGGGACAAAACGCAGAAAATCAATAAAAAAGGAACTAAAGCCTTCTTCATATCTATTACTAATTAGATGACAAAGTTAATAAAAAAACACGAAATCCCAAAATTTTTTCTACTTTGTTGAACAAATGGATGAGCAAACTGCAAAACATCTGTATTTCCATTTATTATCTATCAAAACAATTTTTAAAACATGATACCCTTCATCGTACTGAATCAATTGACAACTTACTTAAAACGAAAAGAACAGATAACCGTCAACCCAAAAAGTACTTTACAGAAGTTGTTGACAACCTAATGTGATGATAACAAATAATCTGTCAACTAAAAAGTAATTTAAAGAATGGGCTTTCCAGACTATGGTATAAGGTAAGGTTACCAGTACTTTGGCAATATGGTTACCGATCAGCTGTAATGAGGTTACCGCTTAGCGGTAACGTGCTTACACCTTAGCGGTAACGTGCTTACACCTTAGCGGTAATGTCATACCAATACTATGGTAAATTAATTCCGCCAACGGGTAAGTATAAATAAAAAAGCGGAGCGATTACCCTTCTTTGAGAAATCGCTCCGCCACTATATGATTAAATCATTCAAAAATCACTTGTCTTTTTCAGCCTCTTTAGTTTTAGGATCGGCCTCACCATAACGAGCATAATATGCTGAATAACGGTTATACCCCCAGTTTACCTGTTTCTGATCAGGATCCAATTCCTTGCACTTGTCATAGTCCTTAATGGCCTCATCAAGAAGGATGCTGGAACTCGTCGCAGCCTTTGAAGTGACAGCTCTGTTGTAATAACAGATAGCCAAGGAATACCACGCTAGAACGACCTTAGGATTTGAGTCCAGAATATTTTTCAGAATAGGAATAGCATCATTGTATTTCTGCCCCATCATCAAGTTATTTGCTTTATAAAAGAGCGCTACAAAATTCTTAGGATCTTTAGCAAGAACATCATCTATAATTTTCTCACCTGCATCTCTTCCATTAAGTTTAGACTCAACCTGAATCAAATTTTCCAGGACAGTACTATTTGTTGGATCTTGAACATAAAGAGTATGGAGCTTCTGAGCAAATGTCACAGAGTCAGCCCTACTGTTCAAAGTAGAACTCATAGCACGAAGTTTCAAATCAAAAGCAGGTTTGGCATAAGTAGAATCCCCTTTTGCAAAGTCAGTATATTTCTCGACTTTAGCATAATCTTTAGCATCCAAAGCAAAAACAGAGGCGAAATAAGCCACCTGACCAATATAAGGTTTCTCTGTTACAGCAGGAAGAGCCTTAAAGAATGGATTATCATGTGTATCAAAATACAAAGACCAGTATTTCAAAGCTTTTGAACGATCCTTCTGCATATAAAACCCACCATAGTTGATCAAATTTAAACGTGCATTGCCAAGACGAGAAGAGTTAGCATCCTTAAATTTTGGTTTTACCTTTCCCTTATCATTAGGCATTTCGTCATACTTGTCGCATTCCAAACCAGCTTGGACTGCATTGTAAGCAGCTTCAGCCATTCCTAAGGTATCAACAGGAGTAATTGTTTTACCTAAAGCTTTCATCGCCTGGTTAGTTGCCATAGTAGAAGATTCCTTACTATACGCGGCAAAAGCGAGATCACAAAGTTTATTATAAGCCTTTGCTTTTTCTTCGTTATTAGCCAGAGAACTCAAATTCTGTTCGATGAGTTGCTTGCAATCATCATAGGTACTGGACTTCATAATAGACTTTAAGCCATTACTATCCCCAGCAAAAACGGCAGATACACAGAACAGCAGCATCGCCGAAATCATTAATTTTCTTTTCATAACTATTTTACTTTAAAGGTTGTTTTTATTCAAAATCCGCTTCCGGTTG
>DAIPMC010000123.1:0-5262 GCA_036768895.1 Prevotella sp.
AAAGGCCATAATGGCTGGCAAGGTACTAAGGACGAAATCATGAGCAGCACTAATAAACATCTCAATGACTTAATCTTTGCATCTGATTTGTTCAAGAAAGTAAAACAAGCAGAAAAAAATGAAGAATATCCTGAAGAAAGCTCATCACTGTAATGATTGGATTTTAATGCCTGATAGTCCAGATTCGGAAATATTATTCTTAGCCTTTTAGAACATAATCAAAAAACAGTACTGAAAATCTATTCAGCACTGCTTTGCTTTTATTTTTCTTATATGATCTTCTTTCAAAGGTTATCTCATCATCCATTTTCCATGGTGTTCAACCATCGGAACAAGTATCGTTTCATCCGAACCATCCCCATAGAAGAATTTCAGGAAGGCATTATCGGTATGCGAAACCGTATCTATTTTTGAATCAACAATGTCTATTTTCTTTATGCCCTGATGAAGAGAATCCTGAATGCCAACGAACATTTTAGCATTTGCGACCAACTGTTCATGAAGAGCTTTTGGAATAGGATAGGCATGATAAGTACCACCCACAAAATCATTGACATTACCTTTCAAGAGTTGATCATAATACCCTTTAGCTGTAATTGCCGCCATATCAGAAGGATCTATTTTGTGATGACAGCCACTTATCCCGCATAACAAGATACAACCAATAAAAAAAAATAAAGATTTTCTCATTACTTCTGACGGACAAAAACATTAATAGGACAACCATGCATGGACCAGTGTTCTCGGATCTGATTTTCTAAATAACGCCGGTAATTTTCTTTCACATATTGTGGAAGGTTGGCATAAAACACAAAAGATGGAATCTGAGTATCCGGTATCTGGGTACAATATTTGATTTTCACATATTTCCCCTTCATGCTCTGCGGTGGGTTTGCTTCAATAATCGGGAGCATGACCTCATTCAATTTGGCCGTCCCCACATGGATCTTACGGTTCAAATAAACTTGTTTGGCTATCTCTAAGATCTTAAAAATACGCTGTTTCGTAAGCGCAGAAGCAAAAATAATAGGAAAATCAACAAATGGTGACATACGTCTATAGATAGCTTCCTTAAAAGTATCTATCACTTTTTGATCTTTATCTTCCACCAAATCCCATTTATTCACAACGACAATCAATGACTTATTGTTTTTCTGGATTAATTGGAAGATGTTCATATCCTGAGACTCAATGCCTTTTGTCGCATCTAGCATTAGAATACATACATCACTATTTTCAATGGAACGGATTGAACGCATGACAGAATAGAATTCCAAATCTTCCGTAACCTTATTCTTCTTACGAATACCAGCCGTATCTACAAGATAAAAATCAAAACCAAATTTGGTGTAACGAGTATAGATGCTATCTCGTGTTGTACCTGCTATATCCGTCACGATACTACGATCTTCACCAATCATAGCATTGATCAGACTACTCTTTCCCACATTAGGGCGTCCTACAACTGCAAAACGCGGGATTTCCTCATCAATCTTCTCTTCGGGAACATTTTTCAACTTCTGAAGGACTAAATCCAGTAAATCTCCTGTTCCTCCACCTGTGGCGGCACTGATACATAGCGGTTCACCTAAACCAAGTCTGTAAAAATCAGCAGCCTCATAATAATCAGAGCTATTATCTACTTTATTGGCAACAAGCAAGACCGGAATTTTACTTTTTCGTAAAATCTTAGCCACATCCTCATCCCAGTCTGTTACACCGGTTTCAATATCCACCAGAAACAAGACAAGATCCGATTTCTGAGTAGCTACCAATACTTGTTTTCGAATGGCATCCGCAAAGACATCTTCCGAATTGACTACCCATCCGCCAGTATCTACTATAGAGAATTCCACTCCATTCCACGAACATTTACCATACTGGCTGTCACGAGTAGTTCCGGCCGTATCACTTACAATAGCACGACGAGACTGTGTTAAACGATTAAAAAGTGTTGACTTACCGACATTTGGCCGGCCTACAATTGCTACTAAATTTGCCATTTCTGTTTAATTTCTGAAGTTATACATTCTTCGGCCCTCCAAATCTGTTTTTCAATATCGTTATCATCAACGATATTAAGATAAAGAGAGTTAGGCCCTCATTTCATTCAGGGCTATCCTAAATTAAAATCCAATAAAAGTCCGTTTTTTGTCATAGAGATCTGAGCATCTCATTCAGGATTATACCCAAACAAATCAAGTTCATGCACAGAACTCCTCCAATTCTCATCAACTTTTACCAAAAGTTCCAGATAAATCTTTTTGCCAAAAAATCTTTCCAGAGCCTTCCGGGATTCTGTCCCGACCTTTTTTAACGCTATTCCTTTATGTCCAATGATTATGCCCTTCTGAGACTCGTGCTCAGCATAAATCACAGCATGAATATGGATAATCTTTTCAGACTCCTTAAACTCATCTATATGAACCTCCACTGAATAAGGTATTTCCTTATCATAATAAAGGAGAATCTTTTCACGGATAATCTCACTTACAAAAAAACGTGCGGGTTTATCAGTCAACTGATCTTTATCAAAATAAGCAGGATTCTCCGGGAGAAGTTCTTTTATACGCTTCAGAAGGATATCTACACCAAACTTATTCTTTGCTGATATTGGAAGGATCTCTGCATTAGGCAATAGACTATGCCATTTATCTACAAGATTCCCCAAAGCATTCTGATCAACCAGATCGATCTTGTTAATCAAGAGCAAGACCGGAATCGTCATGTTCTTAACTCTCTCAAGGAAATCCATATTTTTCTCAGGATTTTCTACAATGTCCGTTACATACAATAGAATGTCAGCATCTGCTAAAGCTGATTCGGAAAAAGCCAGCATATATTCCTGCATCTTATAATTTGGCTTCAACACACCTGGAGTATCTGAAAAGACAATTTGGCAATCGCTATCATTAACTATTCCCATAATACGGTGACGAGTCGTCTGGGCTTTGAATGTGGCAATAGAGATACGTTCCCCCACTAATTGATTCATCAGCGAGCTCTTTCCCACATTAGGATTACCGACTATATTTACGAAACCTGCTTTAAACATAAGTTTTCTGATTTTCTATCTGAACGTTGACTGTCATTTTATCCCAAATACATGAAGCCAAAATATCAAGAATTTTCAAGACCTAAAGAATTCATATATACCCTGTTCTCTTCCTTTCAAAAAAAGCGCACCTTCCAACAGGATGAAGAAAGATGCGCTATTCCTATAACTAATAATTATTACTTCTTTGTAGGTGCTGCGACATCAGCTCCATTATAAGCCCACTTATAATAAGAGGCTCCATGGACAAATCCCGCTCCAAAAGCAGTGAAAACAATATTATCACCCTTCTTCAACTTACCTTCGGCATCCCAAAGAGCCAAAGGAATCGTTGCAGAACTGGTATTGCCATAATGGTCGATATTCACAACTGTTTTTTCCAAAGGAACACCAGCCCGACGACATACAGCTTCGATAATACGATAGTTGGCTTCATGAGGAACCACCCACTGGATATCATCAGCCGTAAGATTATTGTCTTTCAGGATTTTCATAACGTCGTCACTCATATCCGTTACAGCATAACGGAATACAGTGCGTCCTTCCTGATAAATATAATGCAAACGGTGATCAACTGTAAAACGAGAAGCAGGGCAAACTGAACCACCAGCTTTCATGTGTAAGAAAGGTAGTCCCATCCCATCAGTACGAAGAAAAGAATTCTGTAATCCTATACCTTCTTCCTCTGTACCTTCTATTAAGACGGCACCTGCGCCATCGCCAAACAGTGTACATGTAGAACGATCTGTATAATCGACTACAGACGACATCTTGTCTGCACCAATCGCAATAATTCTCTTATAACGGCCACTTTCAATCATACTCGCAGCAACGTTCAGAGTATACAGGAAACCACAACATGCAGCGGAAAGATCAAATGCGAAAGCATTCTTCAGTCCTAATTTTCCTAAGACTATTGAAGCAGTAGAAGGAAAAGGATAATCCGGAGTAGTTGTAGTAACAATTAGAGCATCAATCGTATCAGGATTCACGCTGGTCTTCTGTAGCAACTGCTTTGCAGCTTTACGGGCCATATAACTAGTGCCTAAACCTTCCTCTGTCAGAATTCGACGCTCTTTGATTCCAACGCGAGTTGTAATCCATTCATCATTGGTATCAACCATACGAGACAATTCCTCATTTGTGAGGATATAGTCAGGTACATAACCGCCTACACCAGTGATTATTGCGTGAATCTTTCCCATTATTCAGCTGTTTCCTTTACAATTGCGACTTTTCCTCTGTAATAACCACAAGAAGGACAAACTTTGTGATATTCATAATATGCTCCACAGTTTGGACATACTGCTAATGTAGGAACAACAGCTTTATCATGAGTTCTTCTCTTCAGTGTACGACTCTTAGACTGTCTTTTTTTAGGATGTGCCATAATACTTTAAAATTTAATGTTTTAATCTTTTGTCTTTAACTTCTTGAGAGCGGCCCAACGCGGATCGATTTCTTTTTCACTGTTTCCATCGCTACTTCGGGTAGCCGAAAGTCCTTTAAGCCTTTCTATCATGACAGGGTTGCATTTTCCAGGTGCATGCACGTGTCTGATGGGAATACTGAGAACTATCGATTCATAAATGTACCACGAGATATCAAGTATTCCTTCATCATCCTTAATTATCACGAGGTCATCATCGCCAGAGAGGTCCTCACCGAGCTTCGCCACCAATTTACTCGTAGTATCTATCGGCTGATCCATATCATCCAAACAGATATCACACGGTATACATATTACACCATGAATATGGAAATGAAGCTCGAAAATATCATCTACCCGATAAACGGTTAGACTAACTTCCAACTCTCCACGCTGTATTTCAGGAGCTTTTATTGCTTCAAAATAATCTCCATTAATCTTATATGTAAAGGAATTTTCTCCTTCACCTAAAGCATTCAGGTCTATATGAAATGGCGTCAAACTATACATTATGTACAATTTACGGTTTGCAAAGTTACGAATTATTTCTGATAAAATATAATTTTATAGTTAAAAATCAACGTTTTTAAATACTCCGACGAATGTTTTGATCTTCAACGCTTTAAAACGAGAAAGGATCACCAGATTTTGATCATCATCATAACCTATACACACTTTATTCTAGTATCCGGTTTACCCTCTCAATTCAGAAAATTCTATACAAAAAAAGAAGGGCCCCGCCGGCACGCTGTGCTGACAGGGCCCTCCGGGGGTTCTT
>DAIPMC010000001.1:0-7406 GCA_036768895.1 Prevotella sp.
ATTTTTACCATCATCGGCAGTTATTCGAATTTTTCGAATAACTGAATCTTCCTGTAATTCACCACTTTTGAAGATCTCTTTCAGATGATAGTTAATCGTATACATCTTTTTTACTCCAAGAAGTTCAGCCATTCGTTTCTGGCTCAGCCAAAAAGTCCCGTCCTCATATTGAACCTGTATGCTGACGTTCCCACTATTTGAAGTGTATAATATAATATTGCTATTCATATCTTGTTGTACCGTTAAGGAAAGCTATATCTATTCCAAACTTTATTAATTGATCGATATTTACTGAAAGTTTTTATTCCTTCAATCTTTTAATTGATGATGAATCCAACAAATAAATGCAAATTTAAGGAATCTTTTGGTAAAAACATTCTAAAGGATATTGAAGTTCCTTTTTTCTTAATCCACTGCTAATCTCAAGCAGGAATGGCTTTATAGAATGAAAAGTTCGGAGAATATGGTCGAAGCCCAGAGAATCATATCGGATATTATGGATTTCTATAAGAATAAGAGGCCGCATGTGAGTAATGGCATGCTGAACCTGTCCAAATGAGGTTAAAGTATGAAAGTTCTCTATGAACACTTTTTGGAGGGCTCACGCTTCCAGTCGTCGGGTAAACCTCCGTGGTGTTTTAATATCGTTTTGAGAAATGATTTCATTTGAGACATAGGAATAAAGCTCTTCAGATTTTTGGATTAGTGACTAAATTTAGCTATTTTTACAAAAAAATAGATTGATATGAAAATCCATTTATTTATAGTGTTATTAGGAGGAGCACTAATGACTCTGTCAACTTATGGTCAGGAATCAAAACATGAAATCAGAGCTGGTGTTGGGATAGGAGATGACGCACATATTGGTAACATACAAAATCAGTATATACGCAATTTTAATCTTGAAGAGGGTTCCAATATTCCAAATGACAACTCCGGTTATGAAACTTCGGCTTTCTTGGAATATTATTATCATCCCAACAAGCATTGGGCTTTTGGAGTCTCTTTAGGCTTTTCAACAGCCAGCGGTGAGGGTGCCAGTGTAAAATGGGATGATAGATTCCGCTTGGATGATAGTTTCCAAAATCACATTGATTATATATGGAATGGCATTGTTTACGAATTGTGGGCGGATTCAGATATTGAGTTGCATAGCAAATCTGAATTTCTGATGCCAGAGGTCAAATATTCATGGATAGCGAAAGCACATTTCCGTCTATATTCTAAATTAGGATTTGGAACACAGCATTATAAATTGGATGTCACCAGTGATAGAAATTCGTTTCCTGAGAGACATGAAAACGGGCTTAGATTAGCTTATCAAGCTTCACCTCTAGGTATTGAAGCTGGTGGTGAATGCATGCGTGGATTTGTGGAATTGGGCTATGGCAAACAAGGTGTCCTCAATTTGGGTATATTATTAAATCTTTGATTATAACACAAAACTGGTTGCAAAGATGTAAAGTGAAAACATCTCGCGGCCAATTTTATAGAACTTCAGATTCAAAATCCCCCAAGTTCTTTATTATGGTCATTGGCAATAACACAGATCATACTGGAGACATTATTTTACCCATTGGCGGAATTAATTTAGTTCATTACCACAGTCTGGTAACCTCATTTTGACTATGATTGGAACCAGCTACTTTAATATGATTCTTTTTCGGGATAAAAAGTCTTCATGAAAAGCTGTATGCACCATATTGCAAAGCTGTATGCACCATAGCACTATGCCGTATGCACCATATCGCAAAGCTGTATGCACCATACAGCTTTTTATGGAGACTGAGGCTGAATCTTCTTCAAGCCGGAACCACACCTTTACAAATACTGTGTCAGAATGCCCCACACGGCCAGAATGTGGCACACTGATCCACCGAGAACGAAGAAGTGAAATACCGTGTGCATGTATTTCCGCTTGTTAAGACTATAAAAGACTGCTCCCGTGATGTAGCTCACACCCTCTGCCGCAATCCACAGCAGGGTTGCCAGAGAAAGACTGTCGATCAAAGGTTTGAATGCTACCAGCACACTCATACCCATCCCTACAAAGCAGATGGTCTCTAAGTTGCTGTGGTCTTTGAGATGAATAAAACTAATGATCGTTCCTACCAGGGCACAGGCCCATAGGAATATGAATATAGCCCATCCCCAATAGCCCTGTTCACGCAGTACTATCAGCGCTATTGGCGAGTAAGAACCTGCTATGTGCCAGTATATTGCCGAGTGATCCCATTTGCGTAGCCGCGCTTTCCACTTGGAATATGCTGACAGCGCGTGATAGGTGGTAGAAGCTATGTACGACATCAACATGCCGAACAGGTATAATATGATTCCAGCCGTGGCCCATCCGTTGCCGGCCCGTGAACACCGTGTCAGGAAAATTGTCCCGGCGACTACACCCAGTATGATACCCGCTGCATGCGACCACGAGTTCCATAACTCCTCTTTATGTGAAAAATGTATTTTCGTCCTCTTATTCTTTAATTTGAGCGCAAGTTACGGATTTATTTTCTATCTCGCAACTTCTCTCTTAATATATACTTACCAGTTGGCGGAATTATGACACAGTCATAATCACTTGATTTTCTCAATCATAATCCATAGTGACCAAGATGGTGCATTTCACCATACCAAAATGGTTCATTTCGGTCACCGTCAGATTGTGATTCTTTACTTACTCCTAGTCCCTGACTTGATGCCGTTATATATGGCGTACGGATGTTGGATTGGACAAGTTAAGCATTACACACTTAAGAAAATATCTTATCAACATAGGATTTGACAGGTTGTAGTGTTCCACCATATCCCGGAACAACATCATATTGAAGTAATTGGTTCCAGCCATAGTCAAAATGAGGTTACCGGACTGTGGTAATGAACTAAATTAATTCCGCCAACGGGTAGGGTTGAAATAAGTATAATAGAATAAACAAGAAAATACTTATAAGTATATCCTGTTTTTGTTTCATTTTAATGGTATTAGCCTCTACTAAAGTTGAACTTCTAACAAAGTTATAAAAATCTGACCAAGAATCCGTTTGATTTTATTCCAATATAGAATAAATGATACATCAGACAAACAAATTAATACATTAAAGAGGAAATCTCAGTTTTTTCTCGTTTTTCTCTGCCAAAACGGATTCTTTCCTCAACTTCATTCAGGAGTATAAAGTTTAGATATAAAAGTGGTAAGAGTGGCATCAATTACCCTAAAAGAAGAACTTCCGGTAAACTGAGCAAACTATGACTTAGAATGGTCAAAAGAGTAAACCACTCAAATTCAGTCATAGTCATAATTTGGTTACCAGTACTATGGGAAGGTGCTTACCAGCACTGTGGTAACATAACTCAAATTACGCGATTCTCTGACTATTCTTCCAAACCTATTTAAAAGCGAAGTACACCGCAACAATCAGGAAGAAAAAGGACACGGCATGATTCCAGTGTAAACCTTCACCTTGGAAAAGGAAGCCTGTAATGATTGTAAAAACTGTAAGGCTGACTACTTCCTGTATCACTTTCAACTGCACCAGAGAGAAGGGACCGCCATTATCGACAAAACCAATACGATTGGCCGGTACCTGAAAGCAATATTCGAAAAATGCTATCGACCAAGACAATGCTATCACTCCTATCAATGGCCAGTTGCTTGTTATCCCCATCTGTTGCAATTTAAGATGTCCATACCATGCCAGCGTCATAAAAAAATTACTGCAAACCAAAAGTAAAATCGTATATATTCCTCTCATATCAAACCATTTTCTTCATCGTAAATTTTCAGGGGGCCCTCTTTCGGCAGGCAAAGATACAACTTCTTGATGAAACCGTAAAGAAAGATGGCGGATAAATAATATCATACAAAAAGTACAACTGTAGAATAAATTTCGTAATTTTGTGCCCTATATGGTACTGAATTATATTTGGATTGCATTTTTTGTCATCGCTTTCCTATTCGGAATAGTCCAATTGTTCATGGGCGACGCGACAATCTTCCAGAGAATTGTTGATGCTACCTTTGATTGTTCCAAGACCGCCTTCGAAACTTCATTAGGTCTGACAGGCGTTCTGGCATTATGGTTGGGTATTATGAAAATTGGTGAGCGTGCAGGAGTAGTCAGAGTTTTAGCTCGCTTTCTTAGCCCAGTCTTTTCAAAACTTTTCCCCGACATACCCAAGAACCATCCTGTAATCGGCTCCATATTCATGAATATCGCCTGCAACATGCTCGGGTTGGACAATGCTGCTACGCCTACCGGATTGAAAGCTATGGCACAGATGCAAGAGCTCAACCCGAAAAAGGATACAGCTACAAATCCAATGATCATGTTCCTGGTATTGAATACCTCTGGACTGACTATCATCCCTACGACGATTCTGGCTTTTCGATCTTCATACGGAGCCGCAAATCCTACAGACGTTTTTATTCCTATTCTTTTAGCAACGACTATAGCAACTCTTACCGGTATTATTATTACTTCAATCTGGCAAAAGATTAATATATTCCAACCCGTATTACTCGCGACACTCCTCGGGCTGATTGCTTTTGTAGGAATCGTCATCTGGGGATTCGGACAAATGGATAAAACCACCATGGCAAAAGTCACATCAGTGGCTTCAAATCTGATTCTGATATCAGTCATCGTCCTCTTTATCCTAGCGGGATTCATCAAAAAAATCAATGTTTACGATGCTTTCATCGAAGGAGCAAAGGAAGGTTTCCATACCGCCGTAAGAATTATCCCTTATTTAGTTGCCATTCTTGTCGGAGTAGGCGTATTCCGTGCTTCAGGAGCCATGGACATGCTGGTTAACGGTATTGCCTGGTGTGTAAAAGAATTAGGATTCAACACGAATTTTGTAGGAGCATTACCGACAGCTTTCATGAAACCTTTATCAGGAAGTGGTGCACGAGGATTAATGTTGGAAGCGATGAAAAATTATGGTCCAGATTCATTTGTCGGCCGGTTAAGTTGTATATTCCAAGGGTCTACAGACACTACATTTTACATTCTTGCTGTCTATTTTGGCAGCGTCAGTATCAAGTACACCCGTCATGCAGTAGCTTGCGGACTACTTGCCGATCTGGCAGGAGTCATCGCAGCAATTGCCATCGCATACATATTTTTCAGTTAAAAGGTTAATTGTCTTTCACGAGAAAAAGAAACAAAAAAGAATCATTATCAAAATATGGCAAATCTAAAATCATTAGCTCAAGATACAGTTATCTATGGACTAAGCAGTATCGCCGCACGTTTCATTAACTATCTTTTGGTACCTATACAAACAGCAAAGTTCAATGCTGCAGGTGGCCAATATGGGATCATCACCAATGTCTACGCTTATGTAGCTCTATTCATCATCATCCTCACATACGGAATGGAAACGACATTCTTCCGATTTATGAACAAGGATGGTGTTGACCCCAAGAAAGTTTACGGAACAACTCTTCGTACGGTAGGATTCACGTCTCTGCTTTTTGCAATTCTGATTGCACTTTTCAATGAGCCTATCGCTACTATGATGAAATATCCGGATCACCCGGAATACATTCTAGTCATGTTTGTTACAGTGGCTATCGATGCTTTCACCGCTATCCCTTTCGCCTATCTGCGATATGCACATCGTCCGATCAAATTTGCATCTCTGAAGATCTTCAATATCTCATTGAACATCATACTGAATGTTCTTTATCTGGTTATTTTACCCCACTTCAGGGTTAATCTTTTCGGCATTTACGATGCAAACTTCACCTTACATGTCGTCTGGGTTTTCTACATTAATCTAATCTGTTCCGTGGCAACACTGTTCATGCTCTGTAAAGAATTGAAAGGATTCAAATACGGATTTGAAGGCAACATCTGTAAGAAGATGTTATCCTATACCTGGCCACTACTCATCATGGGTATTGCAGGTCAACTCAACCAATGTGCATCACAGATTATCTTTCCATACGTATATAATGGGTCCGTGGCAGATGCACGTATGCAACTGGGCATTTATGGTGCCTGCATCAAGATTGCCATGATCATGATGATGATCACACAAGCCTTCCGTTATGCTTATGAGCCTTTTGTGTTCGGAAAAGTAAAGGAAAAAGACAATAAAGCGACATACGCCAAAGCCATGAAATTTTATATTATCTTCACGCTATTGGCCTTTCTTTGCGTAATGGGATACATGGATATACTGCGTCATATTGTAGGAAGAAGTTATTGGGACGGACTGGAAATTGTTCCTATTTCCATGGCAGCCGAAATTATGTTTGGAATATTCTTCAACTTAAGTTTCTGGTACAAGCTTACCGATCGTACCATCTGGGGAGCTTATTTCTCGGGCATAGGAGCAGTGGTATTGATTGCCATGGATATACTGCTCATTCCACGATTCTCATACTGGGCCTGTGCATGGGCGGGATTCGCCTCTTATGCTATCAGCATGATCCTTTCTTACATTTTTGGTCAAAAATACTACCCAATCTCCTATCCTATCAAAGATATCTTATTTTATATCCTTCTGGCAACTGTACTATTCATCTGTATCAGCTTGAACAATGCGCGATTGCATTCTTTGCTCGCCATCATCATCAATACACTTTTGATTATCTTATACATAGTGATTACTATCAAACGGGACTTTCCACTATCGGCTCTGCCCATTATCGGAAAGCACTTCAGGAAATCATAATGAGGATAGAATAATAGAAACAAGAATTCCTCAAAGAATTATAAAAAACAAGAAATGAAGAAATCTACTTTTATCATCAGCATTCTCATCGCTATAACACCAGCGACGAAGGCAGACGAGGGAATGTGGACGCTTTATAACCTGCCAGAAGCTGTCTATCAGACCATGCAGAGCGAAGGCTTCACACTCCCATACAATAATCTCTACCAAGGTGAAAATGCCTTGAAAAATGCAGTAGTCAACTTTTCCGGTTATTGCTCTGGCGTAGTAGTATCTTCTGACGGACTGGTCTTTACGAACCACCATTGTGGATTCGAATCCATCAGAAGCCATTCCACTGTACAGCACGACTATATGTTAAATGGATTTGTAGCAAAAACACGTGCAGATGAACTTCCGAATGAGAATATGTTCGTAAGTTTCATGCGCAGTCAGAAAGACATTACGGACCAGGTTAACAAATTAGGTTACAACCAACTCAAATCCGATCGTAAGGAAGCGTTGATCGATTCTCTACAGAACGCCATGACCCATGAGGTTCAGAAACAGGATTCTACTCTCCATGTCAATATCGATGCTTTCTACGAAGGAAACAAATGGTATGCTACTACCTATCAGGATTATCCGGACATCCGACTCGTCTATGCTCCCCCACGTTCTATGGGCAAATTCGAGTCGGATGTCCGGATAATCCTGATAGGTAGTAGCATACCATTTGT
>DAIPMC010000001.1:7416-47020 GCA_036768895.1 Prevotella sp.
GGAGGAGAAACAGACAACTGGATGTGGCCTCGCCAGACCTGCGACGTTTCTGTCTTTCGTATCTATGCCAACCCACAAACCAACGGACCAGCCAAATACAGCAAGACCAATGTACCTTACCACCCCAAACGCTGGGCCCGAGTGAGTCTACAGGGTTATGTTCCAGGAGATTATGCAATGACTATCGGTTATCCTGGCTCCACTGAACGTTATCTCTCAAGCTATGGTATTCAGATGATGCGTGATGACGAGAACACACCACGTGCTCAGGTAAGAGGCGTAAAGCAGGATGTCATGCTTCGTCACATGCATGCCAGTGAAGCTGTGAGAATCAAGTATGACAGCAAATTTGCTAATTCATCCAATTATTGGAAAAACTCTATAGGGATGAATAAATGTATTGATTCTGTTGGCATCATCAACATAAAAAGACAATACGAACAGCGTATTGCACTCTGGCAAGATACAACTCATGCTGACGTCCATAAGGTTGATTTTGAACTATTGAGACATCTGTATGAAAAGGCTTCCAAACTACAATACGCCTTTACCAACTGGTCTGAAACTTTTACCAGACGAAGTAATGTAGAATTTAATTCCAGGGCCTTAAAACTCTATCACGGCATGCCGATATACGGGCCAAAAAATCATCGTAATAAACAATACCAGAAGTTTGAGGACAACTCTGCTGAATGGGATGCACCAACAGACAAAGAGATAATGGCCGTACTCCTCAAGAATTACCGAGAGCATGTCGATGCATCCTACTGGCCAGTTTTCTACAAGACCATTGACGAGAAGTTTGGAGGCAACTATCAGAAATATGTTGACTACCTTTATGACAAGAGTATCATCATGAAGAGCGGCAAAAAAATCTTCTCTAACTGCAAGAGCTATAAAAAAGACCCGGGTGTCCAATACGGTATTGATGTGATGGACATCTATGCTGACATACAAGAAAAATTAGGAAAAACAGAAGACTCCATAGTAGAACAAGAGAAATATCTCTGTGCTGCCAAGATCCGTATGGAACAAGATATGCCACATTATTCTGATGCCAACTTTACGATGCGTCTCTCCTACGGACAAGTGGGAGGCTTTGAACTAGGCGGAAAACCATCCGGCTATTATACATCTAACAAAAGTATGATAGAAAAGATGGAAAAGGGAAATAAAGGTGTTACTGATTATCAGGCTGAACCAATATTCCAGCAGTTGATGGCTCGAAATGATTTCGGCCGCTATACAGATAAAACGACAAAAGACCTTCATCTCTGTTTCCTGACCAATAATGATATTACCGGTGGAAATTCAGGAAGTCCTGTATTCAATGGTAAAGGTGAACTGATCGGCCTGGCATTTGATGGCAACTGGGACAGCCTTTCCAGTGACATCCGGTTTGACAAGAATCTGGCCCGTTGCATTTGTGTAGATATCCGCTATATTCTCTATGTCATGGAACAATGGGGACATGCAGAAAACCTGTTACAGGAAATCAATCCTAAATAAACGTCTAAAGATATCCGAGGTATGAAAGAACAACACGCAAAACTTATTGTTGCCATGACGACTTACGATCATGGTGATCCTATGCGAATACAGCATTTCATGAAAGTTCATGACTTCGCTTCTGCCATCGGGGTACTTGAAGGACTTGACCAGGAAACACTTTTTGTTTTAGAAACGGCTGCTGTCTTGCATGATATAGGTATTCACCTCAGTGAAGAAAAATACAATAGCAGTAATGGCAAATATCAGGAAACAGAGGGACCGGAAGAGGCCCGGATTCTGATGGAGCATTTGGGGGGATATACCGACGAACAGATCAAAAGAGTATGTTATCTCATTGGACACCATCACACTTATCATGACATTGACGGGTTGGATTATCAGATTCTGGTCGAAGCAGATTTTCTGGTCAACATCTATGAAGACAACATCCCAGCTGATCATGCCAAAATTGTCCGGGAAAAAATTTTCAGAACTGCAACCGGAAAGAAATTATTAGATGAAATGTTTTTGCATGAAAGGGATTTTAAACCTGGGCAATCAAAATAAAATGATTATAAGTAACTATAATCGTTGGATTCTGACACACCTTCTTTTTATTGCCCAGCCTGAGCCACACAAAATCTATTTATTCTTATTTTCTGATCCAGATTCCAGATCCAGCAGAAACCGTTTCTTCTCTATTCCTGCACCATATCCCCCGATCTTTCCAGAAGCCGCAATCACACGATGGCAAGGAATAATAATAGCTATCGGATTAGCATGATTGGCATTTGCAGCAGCCCTGCAAGCCCGAGGGTAACCTGCCAGAATTGCCTCCTGAACGTACGATATGGTCTCTCCATAATTGACATCCTGCCTTAACACCTGCCAGATCCTGCGCTGAAAAGGTGTACCCTTTATGATATGCAAAGGAATATCGAAAAAAGAACGTTTGTCAGCAAAATATTCGGCCAACTCACCAACTGTTCTATCCAGAATGGATTGCATACAAGAGGAATACCCCTGACCAATGTCTTCCGGTCTTGAAAAGCTCAATCCCGTCAGACCTTTTTCATCAGCGGTAATCCACAATGATCCGATAGGAGACTCATAGATACGGGTCAACTCAGTCAGTTCCACTCTCATCTATTTTACTCAACAACTGTTGCACTTCTCTTAAATTACAAGCTGGTTGGATCATATCATGGTAATCACCCCGGATAAAACCCTGGTTCTGCAAGCTATCCAAGAGAGCAATCAATGGTGCCCAAAAACCTTTCATATTATAAAGAATAACCTTTTTATGATGATAGCCGATTGTATGCGCCGCTGCTACCGTAAAAAGTTCATCCAACGTCCCTATTCCTCCGGGTAAAACTATAGAGACATCACTCTGCGCAACCATCAGATCCTTCCTGTCACTAAGATTCTCACAAGGAATATCTATATCCACCGAATCACTGACTGTACCATTTTTCTCAACACGTGTCGGAATAACGCCAATAGTTCGTCCGCCGGCTTCTTTCACTGCATCGGCAACACACTCCATAAGTCCAAGATTACATCCCCCAAAAACTAAAGTATGTCTCTCTTTACCCATCCAATGACCAAATTCTCTGGTCAGTTTAAAAAAATCCGGATCTATATTAGAATCCGCGGAACAAAATACACTTATTTTCATCTATACATCTCCTTGTTTTAAAAACATAATCGTACACCGTTAGGAGCTACAAACAGGGTTAATTTAAATCAATTAAAGTTTTCAAAGATACGAAATTTATTGCATAAATACAAAAAAAATGGCAAAAAGCTTGGCAAGTATCGTTTTTTTTTACTATCTTTGCACCCAATTTAGACAAACACAAGGTTTGTCAGACAAAAACAGTGAAAGGAATGGGCGCCCAATTATGGCTGGGAGGGCGATTGTCCTTTCGCATAATAGGTAATTAGATTGAAAACATTTGAAGAATTAGGCGTAAACGAAAATATTCGTCACGCCATTGAAGACCTCGGCTTTGAACAGCCGATGCCCGTTCAGGAAGAAGTTATCCCTTATTTACTAGGAAATCAGGATGATGTCATCGCATTAGCTCAGACCGGCACAGGAAAAACTGCTGCTTACGGTCTCCCTCTCTTACAGAAATTAGACCCTGAAGTAGTAGGTACTCAAGCTATTGTGCTTAGTCCTACACGTGAGCTTTGCAACCAGATAGCAGATGACTTGAATTCGTTTGCAAAATATCTGGACCACGCACGTGTACTTCCCGTTTATGGGGGTGCCAGTATCATGACCCAAATTCATGAGTTGCGTCACAATGTCCCTATCGTAGCTGCCACACCAGGCCGCATGATCGATTTGATGAACCGTGGTGCGCTAAAACTGGAGCATGTCAGAACCATTATTCTGGATGAAGCAGACGAAATGCTGAACATGGGATTTGCTGACAGCATCAACGCAATCTTCGAGAAATTGCCAGAAAACCATATCACATGGATGTTTTCTGCTACTATGACTAAAGATGTAGAAAAGGTAGCAAAGAACTATCTCCATAACTACAAGGAGATCGTCGTAGGAAGTCGTAACGAAGGAGCAGAAAATGTCAACCACATTTATTATATGGTCAACGCCAGAGACAAATATCTGGCCTTGAAGCGTATTGTAGACTTCTATCCGCATATATATGCTATCATATTTTGCCGGACGAAAAGAGAAACTCAGGAAATAGCCGACAAGTTAATTCATGATGGTTATAATGCAGAAGCCCTGCATGGTGATCTTTCACAAGACCAACGAGACCTCACGATGCAGAAATTCCGTCAGCATACGACACAATTGCTTGTAGCTACGGATGTCGCTGCCCGCGGCCTGGATGTAGAAGAGCTCACCCATGTCATCAATTTCGGATTGCCAGATGATATCGAAAGTTATACACACCGAAGCGGACGTACCGGACGTGCCGGCAAGAAGGGTACCTCTATCTCCATCATTCATAGCCGTGAGAAAGGGAAAGTACGGCAGATAGAGAAGGAAATCGGTAAGGAATTTGTAGACGGTACACTTCCTGCTCCTGAAGAAATCTGTCAGAAACAACTCTACAAGACAATGGATGACATCATGAAGACAGATGTAGACGAGGATCTTATCGCTCCTTATATGGATGAGATTACCCGACAATTTGAGTTTGTCGATAAGGAAGATATCATCAAGAAGATGGTCACCATTACCTTTGGGCGCTTCCTCAACTATTACAAGAATGCTCCAGCCATAGAGAAACCTAGTTCTTCCAGACCATCAAGAGATGAAAGAAGAAACGAAGGGAGTCGTAGCAGAACTTCTCGCGGCCGTCGCAGCCATGATACAGAAAGTGGCTATACACGTCTTTTTATCAATTTGGGAAAGGCAGACGGATTCTATCCTGGAGAAGTAATGCAATATATCAACAAGAATGTTCATGGTCGTCAAGAGATCGGACATATTGACTTGTTGAGTAAATTCAGTTATATAGAAGTACCACAAGGAGATGCAGGAAAGGTCATGCATGCACTTGACGGAACCACCTTTAAAGGTCGTGAGGTACGCTGTAATGCCGCAGATGAGTCCGGGCATGGAAGCGGAAGCAGTCATGGACCAAGCAGACATGATCATGGAGACCGCCGAAAGAAAGACTATTCCAGAAGCAGAGATAACAAGAAGTACTCTGGAGACAAGCACCAGGATTCCAATAGTAATTCTGAAAAGAAAGATGATTGGCGCGGCCTGATGAATCAGTCTAAAGGCTTTAAGTTCTCCGACAAAGAACCAGACTTCAGCGAAGAAGGATGGGCAAGACGCAAGCCTAAGAAAGACAAGGAATAACTTTTCCTCTAAACTGCATAAAAACAGAACCATCAGTTCTCAGTGCAGAAAAAGGAAGTAAGATAATTAAAAATAAAAGGCCGGATCTTAAAAAAGATTCCGGCCTTTTATTTTTAACAGTGCAATGAATTAAGTTGATCAGCCATAGCTTTGCCCAAGGCTTCACATTGGACCACCGTCTCAGGAGAAAGTCCCTGAGTCATGTCTACAGGAGTACCAACCGGCGTAAAATGCAAACGGTTGTCATTCCATTCCTTGATTCTGGCTACAGCCTTAGAAGCCCAGCAATGACTTCCAAACCAACCTAAGTAATGATTCTTGATGTTTTTATTAGCCAGTTCTGCAAGTAAGACATCCATTTCATGATAGAGCCCGGCATTATAGGTAGGAGCCCCTACAATAAGTCCGTTAAAGCGGAACACATCACGGAGAATATAAGAATGATCCGTCTTGCAGATATTGTACATCACAATATTCTTGATCCCATTCTGACTGGCAGAACGGGCAATAATCTCAGCCATTCGCTCTGTATTGCCATACATAGTGCCATAGCAGATAACGATACCCTTATCCGTATCGTACCTGGAAAGTCTGTCATAAAGGGTTATGATTCTAGCAATCTGCTCATGCCAGACAGGGCCATGGGTCGAACAGATATAGTCAATCTTCAGAGTGGACAATTTTTTCAAGGCCGACTGTACCGGTACACCGTACTTCCCAACAATATTTGAGTAATAGCGTGTAGTCTCAAGGTGAAAGGCATCCATATCAATCTCAGAGTCGATAATACCTCCGTTGAGAGCCCCATACGATCCGAAAGCATCTCCTGAGAAGACAGAAGTAGTACCCTTCTGATCGGTACAAACTGTCATCATGGTCTCCGGCCAGTGAACCATAGGTGTCAGGATAAAGCGAAGGACATGCTCTCCAAGATTAAGTACAGAGCCTGTCGTCACTTCTACACTACCCTTCAGATTATAGAATCCCTCCATCATACCAAAGGTTTTCTTATTGCCTACAATCTGAATATCCGGATAATACTTTTTGATCAGAGCAAGAGAGCCACTATGATCCGGTTCCATGTGATTAATGACAAGATAGTCAATCTTACGGTCGCCTAAGACGTCATGAAGTTTCTCCATAAACTGAACGAAGAAATCAACCTCGACAGTATCCACGAGACATACCTTCTTGTCAACAATAAGAAAGGAATTATAAGATATGCCATTGGGCAATGGCCACAAACCTTCAAAACGTTCCTTATTACGATCATTTACACCGACATAATAGATTTTATTTATTACTTCAATCATAGTTTGTTTATCTATCGTTATAATTTTGTAGCTTAAAACGCCAATACTCTACTTTTAACTTTTCACTGAAGGGTGCTCAGATTTTTATCAGTCCCAACCCCGTTCACTCCTTAAGTTCCGATTTCATTTTCTCACCAAACTTTTCCGAAATATAGTTGGAAATGTACTTGCAACTCTCCGAAGAATACAGTTGGGCACATTGAAGTATCTGATCCCATTGCTTCTCTGTCAGTCCATGCAGAATATCATCACGAGTAATACCATATTTCAACAGGCCGAAAAGGAATCCTGCATTAAAATTATCACCGGCGCCAATCGTACTGACCGTCTTTGTAGCCATTGACGGATAAACCTTTCTAAAATGATTTTCCGCTCTGACAACCACCGGATTACTTTCATTCGTACAAATAAAGTTCTTACAATAAAAACTAATTTCCGCATTATACACCTTATCCGGATCAGGCATCTTATACAAGACTTCAAAATCGATAGAACTACCTCGGACAATATCAGCATCATCCAGATTCTCCAACAGATTAGGGGTAATCCTCATAATGTCATCTTTATGTGAACTTCGGAAATTAACATCGTAATAGATGATGGCTCCGCGCTCCCTGGCGTAATCAAGAAAACCAGCCACCTGTGGACGGACAACAGGATTCACGGCAAAATAGCTGCCGAAAAGGACAATATCATCACTATTGATCTCCGGATAAGAGAATTCCAGCCGGTCATGGGGATGATCTTTATAGAAGATATAATCTGCACTATTCTCATGATCCAGGAAAGCCAGAGAAATAGGTGATTTACTTTCAGGAAAAGATACGACATTATCAGCGTTGACATGATTCTCATTCAAGAAACTGACAATATGCTTCCCAATCCTATCGTTCCCTGCTTCACTGATAAACATTGTAGGAATACCTGACCGACCTAAAGAGATGACTGCATTGAATGTAGAACCACCCGGAACAGCACTCACAGGCTGCCCGTCTTTGAATATAATGTCGAGAACAGTCTCGCCAATTCCAACAATCTTACGCATAATTGATATTTGTTTCTAGATGCAAATATAATAAAAAAATCTAATAGCTGTGTCGAATATCCGGAGATTTTATTTTGCCCGAATCAATTTATAGAACCTTATATTCATGTTGTATTTGTTTCTTTCAATCTACCGGGAATCCTCTTTGAGAGCAAGGCGGCAGATCTGGGCTTACCAAGGTGCTTTTCTTTATCCGGAATATAACAAGAGAACTCCCCTTTTCCAATAAAACATAATCTTACTCTTTCATAAATAATAAGAAAAAGATGATGGCTGGAAGCATGATGACAAGAGTTTTTTGTAAATTTGTCTACTATTATGAAATATCAAACTTATACGCTGCCAAATGGACTTCGGATCATCCTCCAGTCCTCAGTCTCGCCAGTTGTTTACTGCGGATACCAGATTGATGCAGGGACACGCGATGAGGCACCGGGAAAGGAAGGACTCGCCCATTTCTGCGAGCATGTATCATTCAAAGGGACAAAACGAAGGAAAGCCTGCAACATACTTAATGGGCTTGATCGTGTAGGCGGGGATCTGAATGCCTATACGAACAAAGAAGATACGACCTATTATGCTACAGTATTGAAAGGAGACGTTCCAAAAGCTGTAGACCTGTTGACAGACATGGTCTTCCACAGTACGTTCCCCCAACATGAAATAGACAAGGAAGAAGAAGTAATCTGTGAGGAAATCGAGAGTTATAATGATTCACCTGCGGAACTCATCTATGATGAATTTGAGAATACTATCTTCCATGGCCATCCTTTAGGACATAACATCTTAGGAACGGAAGACCTTGTCCGGTCTTTCAATACGGCTGATGCTTTAACTTTTACGAGGAGATATTACCGGCCTGATCATGCGATCTTCTTTGCTTCAGGAGACATCAGTCTGAAAAAGCTCGTCAGTCTCCTCAATAAATTTTTCACCAACTATCCTATAGAGCCTCCTTATCTGCCTCATACAGAAAATATACAGATTACCGGGGATCCAATCGAAAACAGTCAGGACGCCACATCCATTGAATCAAACTTTAACCGCAACAAATTGGATAAAGCCCTCCAAGGTCCTGAGCCAAATCCTCACACTCCTATTATCATCCATAAAAAAACTCATCAGGCACACGTTATGATAGGCTGTCGCGCTTACAGCGTCCTAAACACAAAGCGCATCCCCCTATACCTTCTGAATAATATTCTGGGCGGTCCTGGCATGAATGCCCGTCTGAACATTGCCTTACGGGAACACTATGGTCTGGTATATACAGTAGAAAGTTCCATGACCTGTTATGGCGATACCGGTTTATGGTGCATCTATTTCGGTTGCGATCCAAAGGATGTAAAACACTGCCTCAGACTGATAAGAAAGGAACTGGACCGAGTCATAGATACACCATTATCGGATGCCCAGCTTAAAGCTGCCCAAAAACAGCTCAAGGGACAAATCGGTGTCTCCAGCGATAACCGCGAGAATTTTTCCCTGGACTTTGGCAAGAATTTTCTTCATCAGAATAAAGAAACAGAAATCTCGACCCTATTCAAAAAGATTGATTCTATCACTGCCTCTCAAGTACAAGAAGTAGCCCAGGAACTTTTTCCAAAAGAAAAACTAACAACAATGATATTCAAATAAACCCGAGGAATCAAAGAAAAAGGACAGCTTCATTTCCCTCATTGAAAAGCAGATCCAGAATACTAAGATTCGGTAGGAAACCGAATTTCTGACTATAAACCTGATAGTAGTTTTTTGGTAAAAAAAACTCGTCTTTTCCTGGATGTTTAGGCCGGATACTATCGCGATAATCCATAATCCCACTATCCTGGTTTATCTGATCCATCTTTACATATTCATCCGTAGGAATGATCACCGGATGAATATCAAGGAGTCTGCATATCTTCTCTGTAATCTCCATATTGAAATCATAAAGGAACTCCCAACGCTTTTCGAAGAAAGGACGAAGTTCATCTTGATAGAATTCGAAGAAGGGACTCTCACCATAGGCAGACAACAGGGCATTCCAATGCAAATGCCGCCAATTACCATGATCACTGATTCGAATATCTTTCATCAGGCATTTATCCCCCTCATACTTCTCTGTAGGTACTGTGAGTGCCTGAATACCATTGGTTGTAGCAATCAAGCAACGGTTCCGATACGTCTGTTTTATAAAATGATCATATCTCTCAATCTGACATTCACTATAGTGATTCAATTTCTGATACCACTGCACAGGCCCAAAATAAACAGAAGACAATAAAACGACGCTTGACATTTCTATAAAAAATTACGAAGAACTTCCTGACTATTGTATCTGGTTCAATAAACCTATACAATGAATAAAACAGTTATCAAAAACCTAAATGGAATAGCAAATATGCTTTACCCACTAACTGGTGTCTGTAAACCAGTATCTTTTTCTTCCCGATTCGTACCCAATAGCACTTACAATAAGGGCACTTACAAGGGCACAAGCATCTTACAGGGATACGATAATGAGTGCCATGCCAGACTATGGTATCACCCGGAAGGGCAAGGATACGCCCCAGATATGAGACGGAATCCTGCAAGTAAACCACATAATCACCTTTGTGAAGATTAGTACACCCCAGACGGTTCACAATCCAACGATCCCCTTCCCTCAATTCCGGTGTATAACTAGAATCAGGGACGAAAAAGATTGTGAAGGCCCAGGCACGTACTGCCAGCATCACCAATATAGCAAACAGTAGCGCCAAAAAGAATTTGACACCATTCTTCAGCATTTACTTGATATGGCTCACCAATTTAAACAGACGGCTCCAACGAATACCATCAAATCCCGAGTGATCCGGGTCATGCGACCACCAGATAAAGATCGGAGTACCCACGATATGATCTTCAGGCACAAATCCCCAATAACGGCTATCAGCGGAATTATGACGATTGTCTCCCATCATCCAGTAATAGTCCATCTTGAAAGTATAGTAGTGCGTCTGCTTGCCATTGATATAAATCTTATTATTCTTAACCACCAGATTATTGTTTTCATACACCCGAATAGGACGCTCATAAATAGCAATATTCTTCATGGTCAACTTTAGTGTTACCCCTTTTTTCGGAATCCAGACCGGCCCGTAATTATCACGGGTCCAACCTGTCACAGCATTCAAAGGGTACAAATCTCCAGTCTCTGCATCTGTATTCATCCGGATACTTGCCACAAGATCTTTTCGAGACCTCAGATAAGCAGCAGAATGATAAGTCAGAGGCAGATAGCCATTCTGATTCAGACTTGTCAGATCTTCATTGGAGATGCCCAGTTGCCGTGTCAGTTCTTCGGGCAGGTCAGCCTTCAACTTCACATAATAGGTGTACTGAACATTATCCGGTTCCTTATTCGGTTTACCATTGAGATAAACGATACGGTTCTTGACCTGCAGGAACTGTCCAGGCAATCCGACACAGCGCTTGACATAATTTTCCCGCCGATCCACCGGACGATGGATGACACTGCCAAAAGTACGCGGATTATTCTTGATATAGCTCCGGCCTAATGCAAAGACGTATGCGAAATAATCATACTGCTGTTGCGTCGTAAACCGTTCAAGATTCGGCTGGGCGCCCTTAGCCTGTTCATAAAGTTGCTCACCAAAGGAATAACACATCTGATAGTAATCTGCACTTTCATATTGTTCATCATTACAAAGTGTATCACCAGCAGGATAATTGAATACTACAATATCATTGAGTTTCACATGTCCAAGACCCGTAACTCTGCGGTATTTCCAATGCGGCCATTCCAGATAACTCTTCACATGAACCAGTGGCATGGTATGTTGTGTCAAAGGCATCGTCAGAGGCGTCTCAGGAATACGTGGGCCATAACTGATCTTACTGACAAAGAGGTAATCACCGGTCAACAGGGATTTCTCTAAAGAGGAAGAAGGAATCACATAGTTCTGAAAAGCAAACAGGTTGATAAAATATACAGCTACCAAGGCAAAAACCAAGGCATCAACCCAACTCATGATGAAACGTACCGGACGTTCCGAATATTTCCACCATGTCCAATGAATCTTTTTGGTAATATAAACATCAAAAATAAAAGGAACAACTATCAAGCCCCACCAACTCTTGACCCAAAAAAGAAAGAGAAGATAAAGCACTAGGACAATCAGAAATTTTGTCCATTGTTTCTTCATATTAAGATTTTGTTTTTCCTTATCAATCATGCAACTTTTATTAATAAAGTTAAGAATTAAAAAGTTCGAATTTCTGTCAAGCTGTACAGACCCGATTATCAATCAGAACAGATCGCACGCTTTTCCAGAACCACTCTATCTCGTTGATCTTCAAAGTATGAAAATCAAGTTAACATCACTAAAATTTAAAACTGGAACAAGTTTGACATTGTCAGTAACCCCTTATGATTCAGAGTATATTCAGCAGCAAGAACAGCACCTAAGGCAAACCCTCTGCGAGAATGCGCATCATGAGTAATCGTAATACAATCTGCATCACTATTATAGATAATACTATGAATACCAGGCACTTCCCCACGGCGAATACTGGCAATAGGCAATTCATCGGGATTCACATCATTCGTTCCACTCTCTTTTCCATCAGCAGCATGTTGAAAACCCTTGACCCACTTATCTTTACGATCAATGCCATCAATGATCTCCTCAGCCAATGTAATCGCTGTCCCTGAAGGTGCATCAAGTTTATGTATATGATGCGTTTCTTCCATTCTCACATCATATTGGGGGAAACCGTTCATAATCTTCGCCAAATAACGGTTAACAGCAGAAAAGATGGCAACACCTACAGAAAAATTTGAGGCCCAGAAAAGAGTCTGATCCCCATTTTTTGTCAAAGCCTCAACATCAGTTTTATGATCTTTCATCCACCCAGTAGAGCCACTGACCACTTTTACATGATGTTTAAAAGCCTTCAGATAGTTTCCGTATGCTGCAGTAGGATTGGTAAACTCAATAGCCACATCAGCACTCGAAAATTCGGGTGAATCAAAGTCACCGGGATTGTTCACATCAATTTTGCATACGATCTCAAGGCCACGTTGTCTGGCGATCTCTTCGATCATGTGTCCCATCCTTCCGTAGCCAATTAAAGCGATTTTCATTTTTGTACAAAAAATTAAATAATATATTATTGCCACAAAGATAAAGAAAAACGAGGAAAACACAAAGGATACCTCTCCTTTTTACTTTTATTTAGCAGCTTATCATCAACATCACGTCTGTGATGTCCAAAGGACCTTTGAGAAAGGGAGTAACCAGAAGGTTATCTTCATGGTGTCATCAGTTCTTCTTTTCACCTTGTTTCCTGAATAAGATTTCAACATCCTGGAAAGTTATCAGAAAACCTTTAGGGATCGCATCCAGTATTGGTGTCAATTCCTTGACGAAATCACGCAAACGATTTTCTTCATCTATGATTTCCACAATAACAGGCTGCTTGATATTAAACTCCCAGAATTTATCAGAACGGAGTTGACTGGTTTTTCCAAATCCCATCGAGCACCTGTAGACAGTGGCTCCAGAGAGACCAAACTTTTTTGCTGAACGAGCGATGAACTCATAGACAGAATCATGTTTATAAGTATCTGTATTACTCAAATAAAAACGAAGAATCTTTTCCATATTAAAATAACTTTGCTAATTGAGCACCTAATACCAAAGCAAGAAATCCAAAGAATAAACTTGCCGATACATAGATAGCCGTATAAAGGTAATTGCTATCTCGCAAGAGTGATCCACTTTCGTTCATAAATGTCGAAAATGTGGTAAATCCACCACAAAGGCCTGTGGTCAAAAAAAGTTTTGCAGAAGGAGACATCCATGTTCCATTAACAAACAGACCGGAAAAGAATCCAATAAGCATGCATCCAACGACATTGACAATGAAAGTACCTAAAGGAAAAGTCAGAATGATACTTGCCTGTACTGCCCGGGAAACCAGAAAACGAAGTCCGCCACCTATAAAACTTCCGAAACCGACGATAAAAAAGTCTTTATACATAATTCCTTTTTATTTTTAAACCATCTTTATTCCTGTAAAAAATGAAACAAACTACTTCTGAGTTCATCCGCAAAACAGGACAAAGATAAACAGAAAATCTGAAAAGTCAATCATTCCAGTTCGTTTTTTGTATCTCGGAAAGCCTTTACTATCATTTTGAAGCGATCTTCGGAAACCTATTTGAACAAATCGCACAATCTCGTCACTCTCGTTAAAAGAAATCTCTTCTGAACGAATAAACAAACATTCCGCAACTTTTCCATAATATATTATTACTCTGTCGGATATTTTCGTACCTTTGCTTTACTATAAGAACAAGCCTTCTGACAAGATCCGATTCTATAAAGACACCATTTCATCTAATACTATTATGGAGCAATTAATTCATTATGTATGGAAACATAAGCTGTTTCCTCTAAAGCCTCTCGAAACAACTGACGGACAAGCAGTTGAAGTAATTGATCCCGGATTACATAACATGAATGCAGGTCCGGATTTCTTCAATGCAAAAATCAAGATTGGAGGCACACTCTGGGCTGGAAATGTTGAGATACATGAAAAATCAAGTGATTGGTACCTTCACGGACACGACAAAGATCCGCACTATGATAATATTATTTTACACGTATGTAATATTATTGACCGGGATGTATGTGACAGCCAAGGTATTTTCCTCAAACAAATGCAACTGGATGTTCCGGAATATATCCTTCATCATTACAAAGAACTACTCAGCACAGATACATATCCACCCTGCTATCAGATTATACCCAGTCTGACACCATTAATGATCCACTCATGGATGAGTGCTTTGCAAACAGAAAGACTGGAACAAAAAACAGAAGCAATCCTGGAAAGAGTAAGAAAATGTGATGGTTCCTGGGAAGCTGGCTATTTTGTTACCCTTGCCCGCAATTATGGTTTTGGAAAGAATGGGGATGCCTTTGAACAATGGGCTCTCAGTATTCCTCTAAAGGATGTAGACCATCATCGAGACCAACTTTATCAGATAGAGGCTATATTTATGGGACAGGCAGGACTGCTCAACTCTGAAACGTTATTAAAGCCTTATCAAAAGGATGCATTAAACGATGGCTATTTCACAAAGTTAAGAAACGAATACATTTATCTGGCCAGAAAGTTCAATCTTCAGCCTATAGATTACCGCCTTTGGAACTTCTTCCATTTAAGACCACAAAACTTTCCTTACATCCGCATTTCACAACTTGCCAATCTGTTCTATCAGCATAAAGCGAATCTCAGCCAACTCCTTGAGAAGGATTCTATTCAAGCTATGGAAGATGTCCTTGAAGTATCTGTTACGCCCTATTGGGAAACCCATTATACTTTTGGATCGACAAGTACAAAGAATGAAAAGCATCTATCTCCATTCTCCCTTAACCTGCTGCTGATCAATACTGCCGTACCAATGCTTTTTGCCTATGGGCGGCATCGTGGGAAAGAAGTACTTTGTGAGCGAGCCTTTGATATCCTGGAAAAACTAAAGGCAGAAAAAAACAGTATCGTATCAATGTGGCAACAGGTAGGTCTAAAAGTAGAGAATGCCGGTGACTCACAAGCACTGATTCAACTGAAAAAGGAATACTGTGATAGAAAAGAATGCCTGCGTTGCAGGATAGGATACGAATATTTAAAGAAAAAAGATTAAGTGAACAGATTCCATCTATCAAAAATAATAAAAAGAACTTTTCTCCGTAATTCTATATAAAGAACTCGCTTTTGCAATACATAAAAAATGTGTATTACTTTATGCAATAGAGAAGAAATTTCTTCTTTTCTTTTAGAAACAGGGCTTTGCCCTATAATATAGATAATATGAATTATACGTTTGAGACCAAAATGGAAGTCCGTGACTACGAATGTGACATTCAAGGAATAGTAAACAATGCAAACTATTTGCATTACCTGGAGCATACGCGCCATCGTCTTTTGACAAAGGCAGGCTTAAGCTTCAGAGACATGCATGAAAAGGGAGTAGATCCGGTAGTAGCCCGCATAGAGCTACGCTATAAGGCGCCATTACGCTGCGATGATATAATGATTTCAAGACTCTGGCTGGGAAAGAAGGGGCCTTGCTTCGTTTTCCATCAGGATCTCTATCGTGAAAGTGACCAGCAACTCTGTCTGAGAGCCGTTACGGACCTGGTCGTTCTGGTAAATGGGAAAATCGGTTACAGTAAAGAATATGACGAGGCTCTCAGCCCTTTTATTCCTAAGAAAGATGCCCCTAATGAATAACGACCAGGAGAAACTGAATGCCATCGCTCTTACCCAACTCAATTATTTCTCTCTAGCAGGACTTCTGGAATTATACCGCAAGCTCGGTTCAGCTACAGCAGTTGTGGAACATAGGAATACCATTCAGGAAGTCATTCCTGATGCCTCTCAACATCTGATAAGAGCGCTTCAGAATTTAGACGAGCCCCTGAAACGGGCTGAAACAGAACTAGAATATGATGAAAAGCACGGCATCCAAGTTTTTACTTTGAATGACCCCCATTATCCACAACGATTAAAAGACGTAGATGATGCTCCTCTGGTCTTATTCTATAAAGGTACTGCTGATTTCAACCAATCTCGTGTCATCGCTATTGTCGGCACTCGTCACTGTACTGTTTACGGTCAAGATATCATCCGAAAACTGATCACAGATTTGAAGACAATGTGTCCTCACATTCTTATCATCAGTGGACTGGCTTACGGAGTAGACATTAACGCACACCGTCAGTCTCTGGAGAACGGATATGAAACCATCGGTGTTCTGGCTCACGGGCTGGATGAACTTTATCCCTCTGCACACCGTGATACAGCCAACAAAATGATTTCACAAGGCGGCTTAATCACGGAGTTTCTCACCCAGACACGAGTAGAAAAGATCAATTTCGTACGCCGTAACCGCATCATAGCCGGTATGTCCGATGCCACGATTCTCATAGAAAGTGCTACGAAAGGAGGCGGACTGATTACCACTGGCATTGCCCAAAGTTATGGTAGGGATGTTTTTGCTTTCCCGGGATCAGTAGAAGCACCCTATTCCGCCGGATGCAATTATCTCATCAGAGATAATGGTGCAGGACTTATCACCGATGCTGACGATCTGATAAAAGCTATGGGCTGGGAAACGGATGCACAACTCAAGAAAGCACAACGCCAAGGCATAGAACGTCAGATATTTCCAACTCTGTCTCCAGATGAACAAACGATCGTAAGGGCCTTAAAAGAAGAAAATGATATTCAGATTAATTTTCTGACTATACGTACAGGGTTAACTATCAGCAAACTCACTGCATTACTCTTTGAGTTAGAGATGAAGGGCGTAGTAAGAGAACTCGCCGGTGGTGTATATCACCTTATGCGCTAATCAGGACTAAAAAGGAAAGAAACAGAGAATTACATTACTTTTTGATTTGTCCAGCGACAATAAAGCACTTCATCGATATCCTTAGTCCTAATGAAGTTAAAAATGTCCATCAATTTTAAAACTCCATGCACAGATTTCAGAATTTTTATATAACTTTGCAATGTTTTTCGAGCAAACTGCCACTGTTGAAAGTATATTGGCGACAGTCTACTCCATAATTCGTTGTCTAATTTATTAAATAATTCATTATGGGTGCAGCAGGTAATAAAAAACCGAAAAAGGCAAAAAAAGGAAAACATACTCCAGCATACGAAGTTGCTGACAGTATGGATGCCACCTCTGGTAAGGGGAAAAAGAAGAAACTTCACTAGTCATAACTTTCTGTGAAGTTAAAAGATGATGGACATTCTTTAATCGAATTAAAGAATAGTCCATCTTTTTTGTGCCTATGCAAATCTGCCGAATCAAAACTGCCTTATTCAAAACTATTTCTTTTCCATCTACACACACAAAGAAATTAAATACTCAGAAATCCCCTTTAAATAAATGATAGAGAACGACATAAGTTTCCTTATCATCTACTATCAATTATGCCTTTATGAATACACCTTACTGTGTAAACGTTTGCATAGAGTAAACAACGCTTTTAACTTAAAAATGACGACAGCCCATCGTTAAAGATTTTAACTTTGCATCATAGCTCCATGAAGAACAAATTTCAGAAATGGACTAAATGTGTAGAACACTTTGTCAATATCTAAAGCCTTAGAAACACATCTCCGACATATATAGCCTCTCTAATTTATATCAATGTGTTTATATTGGCTAACTATTAAGTCTTGAAACAACAAAACAGGGAATAACTTTAACATTAAAAACAAAAAAATGATGAATCAGGTCAAATGTATAATGCCTCTTAGGATGTTCACTATACTATGTGGGCTCCTCCTCTCCGTCAGTACTTTTGCGCAGCAAATCACTGTCAACGGACACATCAAGGATACTTCTGGCGAACCTATTATCGGCGCTACAATCCGTATTGCTGATGAAAAAGGTGGCACAATATCCGATTTGAATGGAGATTTTATTCTTAAAGCAAATGTCGGTGCAAACCTGACAATAACCTATGTTGGTTATCAAAAAATCAGTATCAAAGCTTCACCTCAAATGACAGTCATTTTGAAAGAAGACAAGAAGATGCTGAATGACGTTGTCGTAATCGGTTACGGAACAGTAAAGAAATCAGATTTGAGTGGTTCTGTCGTAGCGATAAAAGCAGAAGACATCAATCGGGGCGCAATAACCTCACCACAGGAATTACTACAAGGAAAAGTACCTGGTCTGTTTGTACAGCCAGGTGATGGAGCTCCCGGTTCAGGAAGCACTATTCGAATCCGTGGAGGAGCTTCACTGAATGCAACCAACGACCCCTTAATTATCATTGACGGAGTCCCTGTGTCAAATGATGCAGCACCAGGAACGCCAAATGCCCTTGCTACAATTAATCCAAATGACATTGCTACGTTCACTGTATTAAAAGATGCCTCAGCCACCGCTATATACGGTTCACGAGCATCAAACGGCGTCATTATCATTACTACGAAAAAGGGAACTTCCGGAAGAATAAAAATAAGTTATTCGGGAACTTCTTCTGCCCAAGATCCCTATAAACAAATTAAAGTGCTCAATGCAGATTCTTTTCGCCAAACCGTGCTCAATCAATATGCAACAGGGACAACACTAGGTGATGCAGCAAGGAATATATTAAACGAGTACCCAGATCAATCCACGAATTGGCAAGATAAGATATTCCAGACAGGATTAGGCACAGATCAAAATGTAAGCATTGCAGGGAAAGCAGGTTTTCTACCTTTCCACACTTCCCTTGGATATAACAAGGAACGAGGTACACTGAAAACATCAATGTATAACCGTTATACAGGATCCATCAATTTAAGTCCCAAATTCTTCCAAGATCATTTAAGTGTGGATGTCAATGTAAAAGGAACCATTAATACAACACGTTATGCCGATGCAAACGCCATCAGTTCGGCAGCTTTTTATGACCCTACAAAACCAATATACAATACAGATAACACATTTAATGGTTACTGGAATTGGACTAACGGAAGTGGAGATCCAAATACATTGGCAGCTGTAAACCCATTATCACTCCTTCAAGAAAGGAATAACAAAGGGACAACTAAACGAAGTCTTGGGAATATTCAACTGGATTATAAAATCCACGGATTAGAAGATTTGCACGCGAATCTAAATCTTGGATATGATGTTTCAAAAGCCACAGGAAATAATTTTGTAACTCCGGTGTCTTTTTCCAGTGCCAAAGACACTGATTTCAAAAACATCGGGCAAGGCAATTCCTGGAATAATCTAAGAAGAAACGAAGTAATGGATTTTTATTTGAACTATATTAAAAATATAGCCCCAATTAAAAGTGACATCAATGTAATGGCAGGATATTCTTGGCAACATTTCTATTACAAGGACTACTCCATAGCAAAGTCAAACACCGTTGAAGAAAACACTTTTGGCAACAAAGAAGGATGGAATTATGATACTACTGAAAAAAGATATATCAAAGACGGACAACACGCCAATCCTTATGAGAATTATCTCATATCCTTATACGGTCGCTTAAATTACAACTTGATGAATCGCTATTTATTAACAGCTACGATACGCCGAGACGGTTCTTCTCGCTTCAATAAAAATCATCGTTGGGGGACATTCCCATCAGCAGCTTTGGCATGGAAGATCATCAATGAGCCATTCATGAATGGCACACACGATATACTATCCAATCTAAAACTTCGCATAAGTTATGGTATAACGGGACAACAAGAATTCAGCAATTATTATCTTTATCTCACTACATATTCTCTGGGAACAAATCCTAATGGGCAATACCTTGGCACTTATCTCTTAAAACCCAACGGTTATAATCCAGACCTAAAATGGGAACAGACTGCTACATATAACATAGGTATTGATTATGGTTTTCTAAATAATCGCATCAATGGCAGCATTGATTATTATCAGAAACATACAAAAGACTTATTAAACACAGTAAGTACAGCTGCTGGAACCAATTTCATCAATCAAATCATAGCCAATGTTGGATCTATGAAAAATGAAGGACTTGAGTTCAATATCAACGCATATCCTATACGAACTAAGGATTTTAGTTGGAATTTAGGTTATAACATTACATGGAATACCAGTAAAATCACTAAGTTGACTGCCTCTTATAATCCAAATTATCCAGGAATAGATGCAGGTAGTGCAAGTTATGGTAGCAATTCCACAGTACTTGAGAAACACCAAGTAGATTATGCACCTTATACATTCTGGCTATACCAACAAGTGTATGATAAAAATGGCAAGCCTATCCAAAACGCATTTGTAGATCGTAATGGTGACGGGCAGATTACAGAAGCTGACCGCTATATGACCAAAAAGAGTCCTATGCCTAAGGTTTATATGGGTTTCAGTTCCGAATTTAAATACAGAAACTGGGACCTCGGATTTAATCTCCGTGCTAATATAGGCAATTACGTATATAACGCTTTTGCAGCTGATAACAGTACAACAGACAACTTCTCCAACCAAGGAATGATAAGTAATTATCCGAAAAGCATATACAAAACTGGATTTACCCAAATCAGCCGTACAGAACAACGTGCCAGTGATTTATTCCTCGAAAATGCATCTTTCCTGAAAATGGATAATATCACATTGGGATATTCTTTCTTGAAGTTATTCTCTACAAATATCTCAGGACGTATCAGCGCTTCAATACAGAATGTATTTACTATCACAAAATATAGTGGCTTGGATCCAGAAACTGCTTCTATTGACCAAAATACAGTTCCTCGTCCACGCACATATACGATAGGAGTCAATCTTAATTTTTAATAGCATAAATATGAAAAAGATAAATACAATATTCACGTCTGCGATCATTGGTCTGGCAGTTTTCACTTCAAGTTGTGTAAATGACTTGAACGTACAGCCTCTGGATCCCACACAGATTACGGCAAGTAAAGCATATACCGATTCATTAAGTTATGCCGAAGGATTAAACAAGATATATTCAGTTTGGGTTTTATCTGGGCAAGACGGAGCAGGGGCATCGGATATTAGTGGACTTGATCCAGGAAATACTGTGCTATTGAGAAGCTGGTGGACATTACAAGAACAAACCACAGATGAATGCAAGAATGCATGGCCTGATTCATGGTGCGCAGAAATCAATGGACAGACCTGGGGGACTGAAAAAGTGGAACCAATAGAAGGAGTTTATCAACGCTGCATGTTCATAGTGGCATTAACCAATGAATTCCTTCGCAATATTAGCAATGCTCCAAGTAATGTAAACATCCCGAAATACAAAGCTGAAGCCAGATTTAATCGGGCATTAGCCTACTATGTATTAATGGATATGTTTGGCAGACCACCCTTTATTACTGAGACGAACTATTCATCAACGCCCAGTCAGCTCTCCCGAGCTAATCTGTTTAAATGGATCGAAAGCGAATTGACGTCTATACGTCCAGATCTGCCTAAACCTCGCACTACCTATGGTCGTGCTGATCAGGCTGCTGATGATGCCCTGTTGGCACGAATGTATCTCAACGCAAAAGTATATACCGGAACCGAACGCTACACGGATTGCATCAGCGCTTGTAACAGAATTATCAATGACGGTGCCTACTCATTAGCAACAAACTATGCAGATCTTTTCAAAGCTGATAATGGAGAAAATGCTGATACACGACAAGAGATTATCTATCCAATTATGTTCGATGGAAACAAGACACAGTCCTATGGCATGGCAGCTATCATTCTCGGATCTCGAAGTGCCAGTGACTATAGTGTAGTTCCTTCAGGGATCAACAGTGGGTGGGATGGTTTTCGAAGCACTCAGAACTTAATCAACTTGTTTGATTTCAAAAGTGGTGTAGACAAAGCCAATAACACTATCTTAGATAAAAGAGGAATTTTCTATAGTAAAGGACGAAATCTCAATATTACAACCAGTGTAAAGGGAACATTTACTACAGAAGGATGGTCTGTCTACAAATGGACAAATATAACGAGTAAGGGAGCAAATGGAAGCAATTTGGCATTCCCTGACACCGATTTTCCTTTATTCAGACTTGGTGATGTTTATCTGATGTATGCTGAAGCAGTAGCTCGTGGCGGACAGGGAGGAGATATCAACACTGCCGTAAGATATATCAACATGCTAAGAGAACGTGGTTATGGTGATAAGGGCCATGATATAGACGCAGCTTGGCTCACAGCCAACAATTTCAGGAACATACTGAACGAGCGCGGACGTGAGTTATATTGGGAAGGCGTTCGCCGTACAGATTTAATCCGCTTCGGTCTCTTTACATCATCTTCTTATGTATGGCCTGATAAAGGTGGTGTCATCACAGGTGTTGGTATCGATAATAAATATGATCTGTTCCCAATACCCCAAACAGATTTAAGTGTCAACGGAAATCTCTCCCAGAATGAAGGTTATACAAATTAAATTCGTACATTATCATGAAATTATTCCATTATATATTCGCATTAGGCAGCGCCGCACTACTATTCTCGGCATGCGAAAGCAACTTAGATAAAGTTGTATATAACAGCAATACCGCAAAGCCAGCTGTGTTGCAGACATTAAAGCAAAGCTCTTATGTCTTGAATCAAGACAACACACAAGATAGTGCCTTCACCGTTACGTGGGACAAACCGGACGTAGGTTACCAGGCAGAAGTGACAAGTGTTCTACAGATGGATCTTGATGGCAAGGATTTCGCCAACGCAATTGCATTATCATCCACAAAAACAGACAGCTCATACACTCTTACCGTGGGCGAACTCAATAACAAAATATTGAGTATGCTTGACAATTACAACATGGATCTATCACCTGTAAAATTAGCTTTCAGGGTCATCTCTACTATTTCAAATGCATCAGATACCCTTGTATCCAATGTTGTTAATACAACTGTCACGCCCTACTCAGCAGAAAAAGATTATCCCAAGATATACATTATTGGCGATTATTGTGGATGGAATTGGGACAACACCCAACATCTATTCAGTTTTAATAGCGATGCAACTTATCAAGGAATAATTGATTTTGGGACAAAAGCTGCAAATGGATTCAAGATTTCAGGCCAAGCAGCATGGGTTGACGCTGTCAACTGGGGAATCGATTCAAAGGCTCCGACATCTGAAGCATCAAGCATCCAACTTATTGCGAGTGGCGGATCAGGAAATATCAAGGCTTATAGTAAAAGATTCTATCGTTTCACTTACAACACTTCTAGTTTAGTCTTGACAAAAGACCTTAGTTTTACGACACTAAGCATAGCTGGAGACGCTGGAAGCGAAGTCAGCGGTTGGGGTACAAAAGAAGTAGACATGAATTTTGACCCGAAGACGCAACAATTCTATGCAGACGTAGATTTAAGCGATGGTGAAATTAAATTCCGGCTTGATCATGCCTGGGATACAGCATTCGGCTCCAAGACAGATGGTTTGCTTGATAGTGGCGACAACATAAAAGTAACCGCTGGCAAATACCGTATTTACGTAAACATCAACAATCCCAATAATATGACTTACAAATTAAGTTCAAAGGATTATGGGAAATAAAACTAAATAATTAATAAGAAACAGAGGAACGTATTCGAGATATAGAATTTCTATGCCGTAGCGTTCCTCTTTTCCTTTTTAACAAAATAGGAAACATTATTTAAAGCGAAATATACACACTTAAATTCAGTTGACTTCTTATAACTGGAATATTCTTACAAAACAGGTTCAAACTTGTCAATCTAACAGAAATTTCTATCAGGACATTCCACGTACTATTCTATGATATACGCATCCCACCATCATTTCCTAAAAATTGAAACCATCAGCATGAAAAAGAATTCTATTCTGACGATACTCACCGTCATTATTTTGCTTTTCAACCTGTCCTGCACAGAAAGCAGAACCGGAAATGACACTCCCAATCCAGGAAGCACGGGCAGTGTCCAAGACGGATTTAGTTTCAGCTCCGACAACATAAGTGCTGATGCTCCCCTAACCATTACATTCAAGGCTCCAGACGGAACAGTGCTTTACGGTTACAGCAGCGATCTCTACCTCTACTCCGGAGCCGGAACAGATTGGACCGGAGCTCCGCAATGGAACGATAACGATAGTAAATATAAAATGACTGCCGTTGCCGATAAACCTGACGAATGGAGTATCACTATTCCCAATTCATTAAGGTCTTTCTACGGCATATCATCATCCACTCCTTTTCAGATTTTAAATCTTATTGTCCGAAATTCTGACGGGACCAAAAAGACTTACGACTACTCCATACCCGTCAATGATCCGAAAAACAACTTCACCATAAACAAATCTGATATAGAGACCTGTCCAATAAGTGGAGATGAACCAGAAGGCTTTCACATCAACTCCCCTACCTCAATAACATTAGTGCTTTATGACCAGGATAAAAGTGAGCTACACAAGGACAACGCATTTGTTTTGGGTAATTTCAACAACTGGAAACTGGACAACCATTACCAGATGAAATACGACAGCAATGCTCACTGCTGGTGGCTTACACTAGACAACCTGACTCCGGGAACACAGGCCTTTGAATATTTCCTTTACAGTAAAAGGGACGGAGGAGACTTCCTCTGTGATCCCTACAGCGAATCAGTACTTGAAAAGGGAGTAGACAACAACTTTCCTAAGGAGGCTCAAAGCCATTACGTATCCGTAATCAGTACTACTCCGCAGAAATATTATTGGCAAGTTTCCGACTTTAAGATGAATAATCCAAAGAATCCAGTCATTTATGAAATGCTGTTGCGCGACTTTACCAGTCAGGGAACACTTGCCGGTGCCATGCAGAAACTGGATTATCTGAAAGACCTGGGTATAGACGCTATAGAACTGATGCCGGTTGAGGAATTCACCGGAAACGACAGTTGGGGATACAACACAGGAGCTTATTTCGCTCTTGATGATTCGTACGGAACCATCAACGACTATAAATCCTTCATAGATGCCTGCCACAAAAAAGGTATAGGTGTAATCTTTGATGTCGTATACAATCATACTACCGACGACAATGCTTTCGCCCGTCAGTATTGGGATCCGTATTTCAATCGTCCATCCACGCAGAATCCGTGGCTGAATGCCGTAACCCCTCATCAAAAATATATATTCTCACCCGATGACTTCAACCATCAATCCCCACAGACACAAAAGTTTGTGATCAGGAATCTCAAATTTCTGCTTAGTACTTATCATGTTGACGGATTCCGCTTCGATTTCACCAAAGGATTCACCCAAAGAAAGACTACCGGTGACGAGGATCTGGCAGCAACAGATCCTGATCGTGAGGCCGTATTGAAAAAGTATTACGATTCCATAAAAAACAATGATCCAAATGCCTTCATCGTTATGGAACATTTTTGTAGTGAAGAGGAGAATGACCTTTCAAAATATGGCATCTGTTTCTGGCGAAACTTAAACAATGCTTTTGCACAGTCGGCCATGGGATGGAGTGACAACAGTGATTTCACCTCTCTTTATGATAAAAGCGACTGTTTTGACGGATACATGGAAAGTCATGATGAAGAACGTTGCGCTTACAAACAAACTCAGTGGGGAAATGGAATACTTAAAACTGACCTCACTGCTCGCATGAAACAGTTGGAAACCAATGCCGCATTCTTCTTCACTGTTCCCGGGCCAAAGATGATCTGGCAATTTGAGGAACTTGGATACGATATTTCCATCAATGACAATGGAAGAACAGGTCGAAAGCCAGCAGGATGGGACGATTTGAATGTTACCCAGCGAAAAGAATTACATGACACCTATGCCAAACTGATTGCGCTAAGACACAATAATCCGGATTTATTCCAGACCCCTAACTCCTTCAGCTCAAATACTACGGCATCCAACTGGAATGACGGTCGTTTTCTGATCCTTTCCTCTGCAAAAAAGAAGGCAGTAGTTGCAGGAAACTTTACAAATTCTGATGCTACATATACCATTCCATTCCCCACGGACGGAATCTGGTATGATTACATGAAAGGCACTACCTATAACATATCCGGTGAAAATGCTAAAGTCAATATTCCAGCTAACAGTTACATTATTTTCACTACATTCCGGTAGCGTCTATGAGGTCTAACCTTCTGCATTCATCATGGGAAAAGAAGCACTTACACTTCAAATAGTTTCCGATTATTTTGCATAGTCCAGAAAAAATAACCACCTTTGCCTATCCGAAAAAATCAGAACCCCACTATCCGGAAACAGCGCTGAGGAAAGCAGGAAAATAACAAGATTGCGTGAAGTTCAGAAAACGTAAATATGCTTGATAAAATCACTGCTATCCGGCAAATGAACGAGTGGGGACGAATACATCAACCCTTTATATTCATTATCAGTTATGATCAGAGCCAATGCATTATTATCAAACCGGAAGATATTGATCAGCAAAGGCTCCTTTGTCATTTTGGTCCATTCACAAATGAACCTTTGCAACCACCAGCGTTATGCCCCAAACAAATAAGTTGGGAAATTGACCCACCAACTTTTGAACAATACCAAAAGGCATTTCAGTTTGTTACGCAAACTGAAATGAAAGGTAATTCTTATCTGACCAACTTAACGGCTTGTACCCGACTGAAGACCAATATGACACTTCGTAACATCTATACGATGGCCAAAGCCAGATACAAACTTTGGATAAGGAATCAGTTTACCGTCTTTTCGCCAGAGACTTTTGTTCGGATCCAAGGACATAAAATCTATTCTTTTCCGATGAAAGGTACCATTAATACCACCCTGGAGAATGCTGCAAAAAAACTTTTAGACGACCCGAAAGAAAAAGCAGAGCATGCAACCATCACAGACTTGATTCGAAATGATCTAAGCAGAATAGCCGAACAAGTAATAGTAGAAAAATACCGTTATGTAGAAGAGATACAGACTAACGGGAAGACACTTCTAGAAACAAGCTCCCGGATTTCAGGTATCCTGCCTGACCATTTCTATCCACGGCTTGGTGATCTGTTTTTTTCTCTTCTTCCGGCAGGCTCAATAACAGGAGCGCCAAAGGACAAGACCATCAGCATTATAAATGAAGCTGAACACTATAACCGGAAATTCTATACCGGTGTAGCTGGTTATTTTGACGGAGACAACCTTGATAGCGGTGTTCTAATCCGATTCATAGAAGAAGAACCGGACGGCAGCCTCATCTTTAAAAGCGGAGGAGGCATTACCGCCAAGAGCAATTGTAAAAAAGAGTACCAGGAACTAAAAGAGAAAGTTTATGTGCCAATTTATTGAAACATTGAGAATAGAAGAAGAAAGGATCATGAATCTTGAAGCTCACGAGAAAAGGATGAATGATACCATAAAGGATTTCTTTCCGCAAGCATCAAGAGTTGACCTGAGGAAACATATTATGCTCCAGGAACATACAACACGGACGAAATGTCATATTGAATACAACAATGCCCTCCTCTCTGTCAGCTATCATCCCTACCACCCCCGTCAGGTCCACAGTTTATGGCTGACAGAATGTAATACGATCAATTATTCTTATAAATACAAGAACCGCAACCTCCTTCAATTACTTTACGATCAACGTTGTCACTGCGATGATATTCTGATCGTAAAAAACGGATTCATTACAGACACCAGCATAGCCAATATTGCTGTCTATGACGGAATTCAGTGGTATACGCCGGCACATCCCCTTTTAAGGGGTACTCAACGGGCCATTTTGTTACAACGAGGAATAGTAAAAGAAAAAGATATTACCCCACAGGAATTATTCAATTTTCAAAAACTCTGTACGATCAACTCCATGCTTGATTTTGAAGAAATGGAGTTCAAGATATCAAATCAAACCATCAGATAATCAATTCATTCTTCTAGTTAATCTTTTAATTATCTAATAAAAATCAACAAATCAAGAAAAAAGACTCATTTATCCAAGTATAAAATAATAGATATCCATAAAAAAACACTAAATTTGTACTCATTGAATTAATCAAATATGATACTAAAGAATTCTAATCAGATTCTAATACTACAGCATTGTTTAAAAAGACGAAAAACCGTATTTTTGCAATAGATTTGTTTTTTTGATACACAAGGTTTATGGAATCTATACTAGTCATAGAAGATGAACAAAGAGTTGCATGGCTTCTCAAGGAAGGCTTGGAAGAAAGTGGCTATCAGGTAATGGTGGCTTATGATGGACTGACAGGGTTGCATCTTTTCAGAGAAAACAAATTCAATCTGGTCATTTCCGATATTATCCTTCCTGGTATGAGTGGATTTGACCTCTGCCGACAGATCCGTACTCTTCGGCCACAAATTCCCATCCTCATCTTGACTGCTTTAGGATCTACAGATGATAAACTTGAAGGGTTTGACGTAGGAGCTGATGACTACATGGTGAAACCTTTTGATTTCAGAGAACTGAATGCCCGTATCAAAGTATTATTAAAACATCGGGATACAAAAGAAAGGACTAGACAGCTCGAGGAACTTCACTACGCAGACTTAACCATTCATTTAAGTACTAAGAGTGTAACACGGAATGGAACAGAAATCAAACTTTCACCCAAGGAATATTATTTACTTCTATATATGGTAGAAAATGCGGACAGGGTATTAAGTCGTTCCGAAATAGCTGATAAGGTTTGGCATACCCATTTTGACACAGGTACCAATTTCATTGATGTGTATATCAATTACCTGAGAAAAAAGATTGACCGCGACTTCAATACAAAACTTATCCATACCCGTACCGGATTCGGATTTATCTTTACTGACAAAGCATGAAGATCAAAATCAAACTCACCCTAGAATATACTGCCATCACAGCCCTCCTTTTTCTGGCAGCAATGGTCTCGGTTTATTATGTCAGTGCACGAACACGCAGCAACACATTTTACAGAAGTCTTGAACAGGAAGCCGTCACAAAGGCCCATTTATTTCTGAGCGGCAAGATCAACCCGTCAATCATGCACTCTATTTACATGAACAACAAGAATTTCATCAATGAGGTTGAGGTCGTTGTATATAGACCTCTATTCCACATGTTGTATCATGATGAATTGCAGAGTGATATCATTAAAGAAACACCAGGCATGATGCAGAAAATCCTCCGGCAAAAAAGGATTGATTTCCGGGTAGGCAAATATCAGGCTGTCGGCATCACTTACCGGTTTCACGGCAAGCAATATATCGTCACAGCCGCTGCTTATGACCAATATGGGATAACGAATATGAATGAACTAAGGACTTTGCTTATCTGGTTTTCCATCATCGGCATCTCTCTCCTGGCACTGGCAGGTTATATTCTGGCACGGCTGGCATTCGCTCCTGTTAAAGCATTGTCTGAAGAAGCAGAAAATATTACAGCAAAAGAGATCAACAAGAGACTTCCGGTAAAGGACAGTCACGATGAAGTTGGAGAACTCAGCATTGCATTCAACCGGCTATTAGACCGTTTGGAAAAGGCCTTTCAGTCTCAAAAAATGTTTGTAAGCAATGTCTCTCATGAACTCCGTACGCCAATGGCAGCCCTGATTGCAGAACTGGAACTTGCCGTATTCAAGAAAAGAACATCCGTAGAATATGAGAAGGCAATAAATCGAGCCTTACAGGATGCACATCATGTCGTCAAATTGATTACCGGTCTATTAAATCTTGCAAAAGCAGATTATCTGCCAGAGCAGATCAAGATGAAAGATATCAGATTGGATGAGTTGCTTCTTGATGCAAGAGAAACAGTACTCAAAGCAAACCCTGATTATAATGTCGAACTTATCTTTGAAAATGAGGCTGAAGACGATTCTGTATTAACCGTTTCCGGTAACAGTTATCTATTGACCACGGCCTTCATCAATTTAATAGAAAACAACTGTAAATTTTCCCCTGACCATATATCTTCCGTGCATATATCTTATTGGCAGAAGGAATCAATCCTGCGATTCACAGACAACGGAATCGGCATTTCTGAGAAAGACCAGAAAGAAATTTTCAAGCCTTTCTATCGGGGAGAAAATCAAGACTACACATCCGGACACGGCATTGGCATGGCTTTATGCTTTAAAATCATCCAACTCCACAAGGGAACTATCGAAATCAATTCCTTAAAGGGAGAAGGAACAACTTATATTGTCAGCCTTCCTCATATAACAAGCCCATCATTCTAATGACATTCTAATAGAAGTTTAATTCTACTCTAACTTAATCTACTAAGGGATAGTCTTACTTTTGCCGCGGTAAAAAGAAAACTATCAACACTTAAACTGGAGAGAAGATTATGTGGAGAAAAAAAATGACATCCCGGTATGTATTCGATACCGGTAGAGCTTTTGAGGCTGCAAAGCAACCACTTGAAAACATTTATCTTTATTTCAAGACTACCCCCAATGGTCTGGATTCTGATGAGGTCAAGGATAGAAATCGACAATATGGCCTCAACGATATCGCTCATGAACATCATAAAAATCCCATCATACTATTTCTCTCATCTTTCGTCAATCCTTTTACAGGCATTCTAGTTGGTCTGACTATAGTATCTTTCATCCTTGATGTTCTACTGGCTGCTCCTGGAAAGAAAAACTGGACTTCAGTTATTATCATATCCGGAATCATCATCATCAGTGCCATTCTGAGATTCTGGCAGGAAACCAAAGCCAGACTCGCCACTAACGGACTGATGAAGATGGTAACAAATACCTGCAGTGTACTTCGTTCAGGAGAAAAAGAAAAGGAAATTGACATCTGCGAACTTGTACCCGGAGACCTTGTCCGCGTAGCAGCAGGAGATATGATACCGGCCGATATGCGTATCATCGAATCAAAAGATTTGTTTGTCGGTCAGTCCTCTCTGACAGGAGAATCAGAACCCGTAGAGAAAGTTTCTGTCCCTGACGAGACAGACTCTCAATCCATGAATGTATTGGATCTGAGAAATATCTGCTTTATGGGTTCAAATGTCATCAGCGGGACAGCCATAGGAATTGTGTTTGAAACAGGGAACCACAGTTATATGGGAACCATTGCCAAGACGATTACAGGTACACGAGTAGCGACAGCGTTTGACAAAGGCATTAGCAAAGTAAGTTATCTACTTATCCGTTTTATGCTGTTTATGATCCCATTTGTATTCATCATCAATGGTTTCACAAAGGGAGATTGGCTTCAAGCTTTTCTGTTCGCTGTTTCCGTAGCTGTAGGATTGACCCCAGCCATGCTGCCAATGATTGTTACGGGCAATCTGGCAAAAGGGGCCATTGCCATGTCAAAGAAAAAAACGATTGTCAAAGATCTGAACGCCATACAGAATTTCGGTGCCATGCATATCTTATGTACAGATAAAACCGGAACTCTTACCTGTGATCATATCGTTCTGGAACGTTATCTAAAAGCTGACGGACAAGATGATGGAGACAAACGCGTCTTACGGCACGCTTATTACAACAGTTACTTTCAGACCGGATTAAAGAATCTGATGGACCAAGCCATTCTTTCTCACGTAAAGGAATTGGGAATGGAAAACGTCAAGGATGAATACACCAAAGTAGATGAAATTCCTTTCGATTTCCAGCGTCGGCGTATGTCTGTAGTCATTGAGAATCGGAAAGGTAAGCGACAAATCATAACAAAAGGTGCTGTTGAGGAGATGCTGTCTATCTGTTCTTACGAAGAGATTAAAGGAAAGATTCTTCCTCTCGAACTTGATCGAAAAGAAAAAGCAGAGAAGATCAGCCGGACCCTCAATCAGGAAGGAATGCGTGTGCTTGCCGTTGCTCAAAGAAGTTTTTTCACTAAGGATCATGATTTTGCTGTCGAAGACGAGAACAAGATGGTACTAATTGGATTTCTTGCCTTTCTGGACCCTCTCAAGCCCTCAGCAGCAGCAGCCATCAAGCAACTTCACGAAAATGGTGTGGAGGTAAAAATCCTTTCTGGTGACAACGATGTTATCGTAAAAAATATAGGCAGACAAGTCGGTCTTGATACTCGACTCTCTATCACAGGAATGGAAATTGAGCAGATGGAAGACCGAGAGCTAAAACCAATAGTGAAAGAATACAAATTATTTTCCAAGTTAACACCTTTACAAAAAACTCGAATCATCAGTCTTCTGCAGAACCAAGGAAACACTGTGGGATTCCTGGGAGATGGCATCAACGATGCATCAGCCCTGCGGCAAGCAGATATCGGCATATCAGTTGATTCTGCTGTCGACATTGCTAAGGAAAGTGCTGACATCATCCTTCTTAAGAAAGACTTACTGGTATTGGAATCCGGTGTACTCGAAGGCAGAAAGACTTTCGGGAATATCATCAAATATATCAAAATGACAGCAAGTTCCAATTTCGGCAATATGTTCAGTGTGATGGCCGCCAGTGCCTTCCTGCCATTCCTACCGATGCTGCCAGTTCAGGTACTCATTCAGAACTTCCTATATGACATTTCACAAACTGCCATTCCATTCGATCGGATGGATTCAGAATATTTACGTAAACCTCGAATCTGGGATGCTTCTGATCTAAGTCGGTTTATGATTTGTATAGGTCCTATCAGTTCTATATTCGATATCACGACATTTCTGGTTCTTTGGTACATATTCGGATACCAGAGCCAAGGCCAACAAAATCTTTTCCAAAGTGGATGGTTCATTGAAGGCTTGCTCTCACAGACTTTAATTGTGCACATGATACGTACTCCGAAGATTCCTTTCCTTCAAAGTCGTGCAACCTGGCCGGTCATACTTTTGACAATTATCATCATGGCTGTCGGAATCGGCATCCCCTATACTTCTATCGGGCACTCCCTGGGCTTCGCGCCAATGCCAATGAACTATTTCCCTTGGCTTTTCGGAATCCTACTAGCTTACTGTATGGCCATACAATTTGCTAAAAAGTTGTATATACAGCATCTCCACAGATGGCTATAAAACAACAAACAGGAAACTCCATCTTTCTTCATCCCGGCAGCACTGCTACCAGATAAGATGAATATCCTGACAAGAAAGGTTGATATTTAAATCCTCTATCATCCGGCAAGAACACAAAGAAGTTTTACGAGAACTCTCTTTGTGTTTTTGTCTATATAAACACCATATCGTTTGATCCTCTGAAAGCCCAGAACTCCCTCTGTTATTGCAAAATAAATTCATTTACATCACAAACCTGATACATTGATAAAATAAGATACGTATTTGTCAGTTTTAACCATCAAGAACTTCTTCTTTTCATGAAAATTGATTATTTTTGTAGAATAAAAATTGTCTCTTTCATACGTGTCATTGATTATCAACTACTGATATCGTGGACTCCTTTGTTATCCGATAAACGCTCATATCCGACTCTGAAGACCAATCGGTCAAGAAATAACACGAGTTACCAGAAACAACCTAATGTCTTCTTTACAAGATTTCCCCTATATGATAATAGATCAGATTCTCATAACTAAAATCCAGGAAGGTGATCAGAAATCTTTTGATCAAGTGTTCTTGCATTATTACCCTAAGGTCCAATTATTTATTAATGGAATTATTCATCAGAAGGAAGACTCCGAAAATATCTCTCAAGACCTATTCGTACAACTATGGAGAAGTCGGACATCTCTGGCTCATATTCAGAATTTTGATTCCTATCTTTTCACGATGGCCAAACATGCTGCCTTCCATTATTTGAGAAAAGAAGTATACCATAGTACAGAATCTATCGACAATGTCCAATCTCAGGAAGACTATTCATCTGAAGATGAGATTATGGCAGAGAGCCTCCTGGAATATATAAGAAATGCAATAGACAAGATGCCTGAAAAACAGAAAGAAATATTCTTAATGAGTCGCAGAGACGGACTGTCCAATGAAGAAATCGCTCGTAAGCTACATATCAGTAAACGTACAGTGGAAAATCATATTTACCATACGCTCTGTTACCTAAAGAAACTGATTCTGCTCTTTCTTATCATCTATTCCATATATCTGAACAAGGTTCACTGATAAGGTCCACAGGATATACGAAACCTTAAGATCACACAATTTCTTCTAGTCCCTATCAGAAACAAAAAATGGAAGAGATCCTATCAGAAAGTCTCTCTTCCATTTTCCTGTTATTTATTTCTTAGGTGTAAGCCTGTACATCACCACATCATGCCCAGGAATGATCACCTTCTTTGTTCTTTTCGAAGTTCCCTCTTTCTTCTTGGTCCACAGATTCCGGATAGAATAAACCATCTGGTCAAAATTGGTAGCACGCTTACTCAAGTCATCCGTAAAATTAAATTTCTGCCAGTTGATCACATATTTTGCCGGTTCCGTGCCTCTGTTCAGAATACAGAAAGCCCAGTCACCATCGACCAATGGTTTGAACCAGAATTCCAGATTATTCTCCTTGGAATATTTCAGTCCTTCAATGCCCAGTTTATCCTGATCTACTGCAATCACATCCTTATTCATGATGATTCCTGCGGTTTCCTTGCTCATGTGACGGATATCATTACCAAGAATAAGGGGCGCTGCAAGCATACACCACATGGAGAAATGTGCACGGTCTTCATTGACAGGCATTCCATTACCTACTTCCAGCATATCAGGATCATTCCAATGACCAGGCCCTGCATATTTTCTCAAACCTTCCTGTTGGTCAAGAATACTCAGAACACTTCCGAAGTTATTCTGGATATCACCCGTGGTTCTCCAGGACTGTGCAAATTTGCCTGCCCAAAGCCAGGGTTTGTTCGTACCCCATTCACACAGACTGAAATACATCGGTCTTCCTGTTTGCTTGATAGCATCTGCCATAAGCTTGTAAGCTCCCTTAGCATTGACATTCTCTGTATTGCACCAATCTTCCTTAATATAGTCGATACCCCATCTGGAATATTGCAAAGCATCCTGATATTCATGTCCGAGACTGGCAGGATAATTGGCACAGGTCCTGCTTCCAGCACAGGTATAAATACCTAACTTCAGTCCTTTTGAATGGGCGTAGTCTGAAAGAGCCTTGATGCCCGAACTGAATCTTTTGGAATCTGCCTGAATGAATCCGTCACTATCACGCGGACCATGCCATGCGTCATCGAGATTGACATACTGATAACCGGCATCTTTCAAACCTGTAGAAACCATAGCATCAATTACTTCGTGAATCAATTGCTGGTTAATCTGGCAATTAAATTTGTTCCAACTATTCCATCCCATAGCTGGGGTTGCACCTAACTTTTCCGGTGTCTGTCCCATTGCTGTCATTGTAAGGCAGCAAAAAAAACTAACTAAAGCAAAAAATTTTTTCATTTCTATATATTATACGTTAAGATAGATACATAAAAGTTTTGTTTATCTAACCTGTTGTTTTTCATTTCTGCAAAAATACTATTTTTTTACGTGTGGTGCAATAGAATAAAAGCTATTTTTTATGAAATTTATAGTATGTATCACTTTATGGAAGTTTAATATCTGCAATTACCGGTAAATGCTCTGATCCGAACTCTCCCGTTTGCAACCCTTCATCCACAACCCGGTAAGGGCCGACTGTAATATCTTTCGTTATGAAGATATAGTCAATCAAAGCCAGCGAGATTTTAGTCAGATCAAAGCCATGATAAGTTCTCTCATATCCGGAATGCGAAATAGCCAGTGCTTTCGAATCAGAAAAGAGATCATTTACCAGTTTGATCGATGATTCCTGAGTATGACTACATCCAGATGACAAGCCGTGATCCCAGATAAGACGTAAAGATAATCACGGTTTATCAACTTTTTTCCACACTTAATTCACCGGATTTCCATCTATACTCAGTAATTCCTGTACCTGAAATTCGGCCATATTTAATACGTCAGAACGCCATGAATCTGTAAATTTGATTTTTATGAATCTACCCTTTACGCGCTTCTTGATGGTGATATAAATACATACCCTTTACGCCTCCTTTTTGTATGGTTTGCAAATCTATCTTCTGCCAATAAGTTTCATTCTGATGAGGCACATCATTAACCGAACAAAGTTTAATCCAGTTATTCGATTCAACCTTATTATAGTCATCTAATGATCCTCCCTGATCTAAAGGCTTAAAAATTCAAAGGCTTTATCATTAGAAACATAGACATCACACGATTTAAAGTCACTATAACTCGTATTTTGCCGCTGGGTAATTCCTACCCCAACCAAGTGTTTTGCTATTTGCATATCTAAAACGATTACAGTTTGATCAGTATTTCTCTTCGCATAAAAAGCATTATAATCCTTGAAACTATATACATAATCATCACCCTTTTTGCGCCCTGGAGCTTGATAATTTGAAGCATATTCTGTATTGTAATTTGAATGCAAATATGTATTTATATCACCATCAAGAAGCGCGTATGGACCTGATTTATCAGAGCTACTTCCAGACATTTTGTTGTCATTGTTGCAGAAGAGTACTTTCCATAAACTTCGATCCGGGCTGACAATAGCATAAGTTGGATTAGAAAGAACAATATACGTAACCGTAGAATCCACCTCCATCTGATCACCAACAGAAGTTCCAGCAAGTTTTAACGGTAAAAGATAAGTATGATCGTTCTGTAAATGAGTCCTATCTACAGATATCGTTGCATTATCTTGAAAAGTTCCCTGTGTTATACTCAAATTCTTTATTTTGTATGAATTTTCTGGTAACAATTCAAAATCTGTATTATGTAATGTATTGTAAGCGGATACAAATTGTGCATTTTTTGTTTTATCCAAGATACAACTAATATTCCATTTGCTAACATCACTATTAGTTAAACTTAATGGAACATTTATATCCAGCGATTTATAAATCATCATTGCATCCTGGTTCTGGTTTATAAAACCAACAAGTGGACTTTTTACATCAAAAATAATAAAAGTTTGATCTAAGGTTGAATTAATACTGTCCTTTTTACTTTTCAGTCGTAATGGAAGTACGAACTTTGCATCCGGAGTCGCCTTAATCTGCTGATAAATCTTTATAGGATTAATGGTTACAGGGAGAAACTTACCCTGTTCACCTTTGCCAAAGATGAGTTCTCTACCTGAGTCAAAAGAATAAGAATCAGAAGATACTACCCTATAATTTATTCCTTCAACATTACTATATAATGAATCCACTTCACGCTGTGTCAATACATTAACATTAACATCAGCTATTAAATTTAGGAATCTTTAATCTTCTACCCTCCTTCATTAAGATAAACGGTATTCCCTTACTTCGCCGAACTCACGTTCATCAGGAATTAACCTCTATAAGTCCATCTTTATTTAAACTTAAACAAACAACAATTAACGTCCTTTTATTCGAAATTTAAGTTAAATTATACCTCTTGGTATTTACTTGCAGATTTTAATCAATTTATTTTAGTAACTTTACTTACAAAATAATCTCAAAAATCTAGTCTCATTATGAAACAAACATTTCTATCCATCTTAGGTCTTTTAATATCATTTTCTTTAAACGCAAGGACTTATAATATCATTGACTTTGGGGCAATTAATGACACATCACAATTAAGTACAAATGCCATTCAAAAGGCAATTAATACTTGTAGCATGAATGGAGGCGGTACAGTCATTATTCCTACAGGAACATTTAAGACGGGTACTCTTATTCTAAAAAACCACGTGAATTTATATTTGGAACAAGGTGCTACATTATATGGAAGCACTGATCTTAAGGATTATATTAAGATGAAACCAAAATACCTTTCACTACGAACTCAGGATAAAACCATACAACTCATTTATGCGGATCATGTCGAAGATGTAATGATAAGTGGTAGCGGAACTATTGATGGAAGAGGCAAAGACTTTAAGAAACTGTCATTGAATGATGAAGGCATCACCCGTCCACATCTATTAAGATTCATCGAAAGCAAGGATATAACCATAGAAGGTATCACACTACGCAATTCCGGTTGCTGGATGCAGCACTATCTTGCATGTGATCATGTTAGAATCAATGGTATAAAAATTTATAATCGTAATAATTTCAACAATGATGCTCTTGACCTTGATGGTTGTCACGATGTTGTAGTTTCTGATATCATAGCCGACAGTGATGATGATGGTATAACCCTGAAAAGCACTTCTCCACGACTCTGTGAAAATATAGATATCAGTAACTGTATCGTCAGCAGTCATTGCAATGCTATCAAACTAGGTACAGAAAGCAATGGTGGTTTTCAAAATATTAATATACATGGCATTATAGTAAAACCAAGTTTTGATCAGGGCACTCTATATTTCGGAAAGAAAAAAGGAATCTGCGCCATTGCTTTAGAGATAGTAGATGGCGGGAGAATGGAAAATGTTATGATTGATGGGGTTACTGTTACAGGTACAGAATCACCCATTTTTATCCGTTTGGGTAACCGTGCACGCGGATATTATGAAGGGCAGAAAATCGAAAATACAGGAACTATCAGAGATGTACTTCTTAACAATATCAGGGTAACTGATGCAGGCAACTATGGATGTTCTATCACTGGCCTACCTCATCATCCTGTAGAAGACATCACACTCAGCAATATCCTAATCTCTCAAGAGGGTGGATGCTCAAAGATAAACATTCCTGAAGATGAGAAAGAAAAAGCATATCCTGAGGCTACAATGTGGGGGCCTTTACCTGCCAAAGGATTCTTCGTCAGACATGCCCGGAATGTAAAATTCAACAATATAGAAATCCGCACCATTCGTTCTGATGCCAGACCGGAAGATGTTTATAAAGATGTGGAATGAGCATTACCGGAGAATAACATAATGGAACCAGTCAAATTGAGCCATGCCCTTCTCACCATAACAATAGAGACCTGTGCGTACTCCCTTCCAGTAATATTCTTTCATAGAGAAAATATCACCAACTGGAATAAAGTCTTTGCCATTGATGCTATAGAAGAATTGAAAGATATTATTACGGCAATCAATCTTTTGACGTAAAAAGAGTTCCCGGAATTTGCCACTTACGACTACTTTTATTATCCCGTTATCTTCAAGATAAAGACCTTCCTTACACAAGCCAATACCTCTGAACTCCTTACCGATACTTAACAATCCAGCATAGGCATTTCCTATCTTGCTGGCATCGATTTTTACGGTTACCAAACTCTTGTAGCCCATAACTTTCTGCGTAAGCATATTATGGCTCATCTTAAGATTCTCACTCGGCTGGGCAAGGAGGGTAAGCCATCCTTCACGTGAAGTCAAATTCCAATAGGAATCATGTGGATTATGACACCACTGCCATTGCAGGCCCAAAGTGGAATTAAACTCATCTGACGTTTGAGGAAGAGTAGGATTCGAAAGGAGATTAGGCTTTTGATAAACAGATACAGGTTCCCCAATTCCATTACCATCTTTATCAATACCAATCCTCAACCAATC
>DAIPMC010000001.1:47036-50402 GCA_036768895.1 Prevotella sp.
ATTTTCCCAATGCGCGGGCTCTAAATGGACCACTCTGCCTATAGGAGAAAGAGATTGGAAGTGAAGAAACCACCATTGTCCATCTGGAGTATCCACGAGAGCCCCTTGATGAGGACCGTTTACATTTGTCGTGCCCTGCTCTAATACAATTTGACGCTCATACGGGCCATAGATATTTCTTGCACGAAGACAGGTCTGCCAGCCTTTCTCCACACCTCCTTCTGGTATAATCAGGTAATAATAGCCATGACGCTTTAAGAATTTTGTACCTTCTGCAACAGGACCTTTATAGATAGTATCACCTTTGTCTAAAAGTTTTTCCCCGTCAGCAGACATTCTATGGAGAATAATTGGCCCGGCTCCGTAAACACTATGACCCATATACGCTTTACCATCCTCATCCCAAAAAGGGCAAGGATCTTCCCACTTGGCAATCTTCTTAACACACCATAATGGTGACCAAGGGCCATGAGGATTACTGGCATTACTCATCATTAAGCCCTCATCAGGCGTGCAGAAATACACCCAGAATTTGCCATAATGATATCTAATACTTGGTGCCCATGAGCCGCCCCCATAATGAATATTCTTATCCCATCCCGGGAAATCAAATTGGTGATATATCTGGCTGATAATACGCCAATTAACAAGATCATCTGATTCCAAAACTTGCATGCCGACAAAATGAAAGTCGCTTGCTACCATGTAATAATGGTTACCTACACGAATGGCATCAGGATCAGAATAATCTGCCATGAGAATAGGATTCTTGTACGTACCATTGCCTTGATCACCAAAATCAAGATGCTGTGCCCTGCTACCAATGGGAATTAAACTACAGAGAACCATCAAAGACTTAACAAAAATACCAGATATTCTCATCATTAGTTAAAGCATGAATTTATTTTATTATAGGCCAATAAGAAGTAATACTTCTTAATTTATTAGGAATATCACCATTCGGAACTACTTCTTTTCATTCTCCTCTTCTATTCTTACAAAGAGCCCTTTTCTGATGCATAATCTATGAAGTTACTTCATAATCAGGAGAACACAAGAATTCTACTAACCTATTATATGGAGAATGCCCACTAATTGAAAAAAGGAGAATGCTTTCTAAAAGCATTACCTAAAAGTTCAATTACGATTTATGAATCACTCTTCCAAATCTTTTGATCCCTTTTTTGCAGCTTTCACAAAGTAAATCATCAATAAAATATAAGCAACCAATGAAGCAAATTCTGACAATGGATTTGTCCACCATGTATTTGCTATCGACCATTTCGCCCCGAAGAAGGTGAGCAACGCGCTGACAACTCCCATCAAAGCGCCACCGGCAATGAAACCACTAGCCAGTAGAGTACCTCTTTCTCCACGTGCTTTATTTATAGCTTTATCCTTTGAACGGGAAGTAACATACCAGTTCAATGTTCCTCCAACCAATAAGGGAAGGTTTAACTCTAGCGGGATGAACATTCCTAAAGCGAAAGCAAGCGCTGGTATATGACAACGATCAAGGATTATTGCAATAACGGCTCCAATTGCATATAAAAGCCAGGGAGCGCCTACTCCATTCATCAGCGGATCAATGACAGCTGCCATCGCATTTGCCTGAGGTGCAGCTAATTTACCACTTGTAAAGCCATAAGTCTGATTAAGCAGCATCATTACTCCTCCAACAGTAGCAGCACTGACCAATGTCCCAAGAAACTTCCATGTCTCCTGTTTCTTAGGAGTTGTACCCATCCAATAGCCTATTTTTAGGTCCGTAATAAAACTTCCAGCCATAGACAAAGCCGTGCACACGACACCACCCATCAAAAGAGCAGCCAGCATCCCGGCCGGTCCTTTAAGTCCTACAGCCACCATAACTACTGAAGCCAGGATAAGGGTCATCAAGGTCATACCCGACACAGGATTACTCCCAACAATAGCAATGGCATTTGCAGCTACAGTTGTAAACAAGAAGGCTATAATAGCCACAAGCAAAATACCCACAACAGCAAACAGGAGATTACCATGCATTACACCAAACAGGAAGAACCCAAAGGTAACCAAAAGAGTCACGACAGTACCAATTATAATAATCTTAAAGGAAATATCCCGTTGTGTACGTTTGACTTTTACATTACCACTATTTTTCCCTTTCAGCTCTCGTCCTGCAAGGGAAACAGCACCTTTGATGATACTCCAACTCTTGATAATCCCCAAGATACCAGCCATAGCAATACCACCAATACCTATACTACGCCCATAATCACGAAAAATTTCCTCTGGGCTCATCGCTCCTACAGGAATCGTAATTGAGGGATCCCACATATTCAATACTGTATTATGGAAAATAACGCCCATTCCCGGAACAATCAGCCACCAAACAGCTACTGAACCTAAACAGATAAACAGTGCATAACGTAATCCGACAATATAGCCCAATCCTAATACTGCCGCTCCTGTATTCACTTTGAAGACTAATTTTGCCTTATCTGCAATCGTCTGTCCGATACCGATAACACGACTGGTAAAATTCTCATTCCACCATCCGAAAGTAGAAACAATAAAATCATAGAGTCCTCCGATAATACCGGCCTGCAGTAATGGCTTGGCTTGTCCGCCCCCCTTTGCACCACTTACCAGAACTTGGGTCGTAGCTGTAGCTTCCGGAAAAGGATATTTCCCATGCATATCACTGACAAAATATTTACGAAATGGAATCAAGAACAAAATGCCCAATATTCCTCCTAAAGCAGAAGCCATAAATACTTTAAGAAAGGAAGTCGTCATAGCGGGATATTTGGCCTGTAAAATATAAATGGCCGGCAATGTAAAAATAGCACCGGCAACCACGGCACCAGAACAAGCTCCAATACTCTGTATAATCACATTCTCACCTAAGGAGTTCTTACGCTTTGCAGCCGTTGAAACACCGACGGCAATAATCGCAATAGGAATAGCCGCTTCAAATACCTGTCCAACCTTCAATCCCAGATAAGCAGCCGCTGCAGAAAACAGGATTGCCATCAAAATACCCCAAGTCACTGACCATGCATTAACCTCAGGATAGGCTTTATCCGATTTCATAATAGGGGTATATTCTTCCCCCTTTTTCAATTCTCTGAATGCGTTCTCAGACAATTCAACCTTTTCTTTTTCCGTATTTTCCATTTTATTTGCAAGTGATTATGAACGGCAAAGTTAGCCAAAACCTAAGGAAAAAACAAATCAGGATTCATTTATCTGACGATATTCTTATGACATCTGTTCGAAAATGATTAATTTTGCAATGAATTATGAAAATAGGAAATATCGAATTAGGTTCCCGTCCTCTTTTCATAATTCATTGCAAAATTAATCATTTTCGAACAGATG
>DAIPMC010000001.1:50431-103775 GCA_036768895.1 Prevotella sp.
ATATTGGCTTTCGCAAACTCTGTAAGCGTTACGGCGCAGCAATGGTTTATACAGAATTCATTTCTGCTGATGCTCTCGTCCGTTCTATCAAACCAACTCTTAAGAAAATGCAGATTGATGATGACGAACGACCGGTAGGTATTCAAATCTATGGAAAAGATGTAGATTCTATGGTAGAAGCTGCCAAAATCGTAGAGCAAGCTCATCCGGATGTGATTGATCTTAATTTCGGATGCCCTGTAAAAAAAGTCGCAGGAAAAGGAGCAGGAGCAGGGTTATTGAGAAATATCCCCCTGATGTTAGAAATCACGAGAGAGGTCGTCAAGGCTGTACATACTCCGGTTACGGCTAAAACACGTTTAGGATGGGACCAAAACAATCTCATCATTACCGAACTGGCAGAACAGTTACAGGACTGTGGTATCCAGGCACTGACGATCCACGGTCGCACACGCAGTCAGATGTATACAGGGGAGGCCGACTGGACTCTGATCAAAGCGGTAAAGGACAATCCTCATATTCATATTCCAATTATTGGAAACGGAGACATTACAGGCCCGGAAAAGGCACAGGAAGCTTTTGAGAAATATGGAGTGGATGCTGTCATGATTGGCCGTGCCACATTCGGACGTCCTTGGATATTCAAAGAGATTCATGACTTTATGGACGGAGGCATCACAAATGGACATCAGCCCCTAACATTGGATGATAAGATTGATATACTGGAAGAGCAACTCCACATCAACGTAAGCCGAATAGATGAATACCGTGGCATCTTGCATACCCGGCGCCATCTGGCAGCCAGTCCACTATTCAAGGGCATTCCGGATTTCCGGCAGACTCGCATTGCAATGCTACGAACAGACAAGATGGAAGACCTGCTTGCCATACTTGAGGATTGTAGGACGCGACTGAAAGAAATGGCATCTGATAATACAACTGAAGATGAAAAGACAGAAAGTATTTAAAGTAGATCCAAAATCTACCTTAAATCTGCTCCCATCATCAATTACTCGTTAAATATTCGCTTTTTCATAAATATTTCTGTCCGATTCTGTAGAATTACTCAATTGATCTTTATCTTGTGAAATATTGATCACTTGAGCAGAATATTTATACTTTCTGTCAAAGAAAATACGTGTAGCATTCAGCACAGCTAATAATGCCACTCCTGAATCAGCAAAAACAGCTTCCCAGAGATTAGCTACTCCGAAGAGACCAAGAATCATCACAAGTATTTTAATTCCAATCGCCAAGACAATATTCTCATAGACGATACGATGTGTACGTCTGCCAATATGTATGGCTTCAGCCACTTTTGAAGGTCTGTCATCTTGAATGACAATATCTGCTGTTTCAATCGCCATATCACTGCCCAGTGCTCCCATTGCCATTCCAACATCACTTAACGCGATTACAGGAGCATCATTGATGCCATCACCGATAAATGCGACCTTCTTCCCCTGTTGTTGCAAAGTACTAATGTGAGAGACCTTTCCTTTCGGAAGTAAATCGCCATACCCACTGGTCATGTTCAACTGCCCGACCACTTTAGTGACCAATTCCTGTTTATCTCCAGAAAGCATCTCTATATCACTTATTCTTTCTGAACGCAATCTATTAACAGCCTCAAACGCATCTTCTTTCAGCATATCAGCCAAGAGGAGATGGCCCTTATACTTTCCGCCCTTAGCCGCTATGACAATCGTCTCGGGAACTGATTGTAATTCTTTCGGATAATCAATATGATAATAATCCAGAAGTTTTGTATTTCCCACCAACCAATTCTGGTATTCCAAACCATATCCTGCCAGATTCTTTGCATCTACAGCTACAGACACAGGATGATATCTTAAGATAGCTTGAGCTATCGGATGATTACTGATTTTCTCCATTGCTGCGATCTGGTCCAGATCCTCCTTCAGAAGCCCCTCATTTTTCTGAACCTCAAACTGGCCAGTGGTAATCGTTCCGGTTTTATCAAAAATCACCGTATCAAGTCTTGCGACAGCATCCATATAATTGCTTCCCTTAAAGAGAATACCACGTTTAGAAGCAGCCCCTATTCCTGCGAAATAACCCAGTGGAATGCTAATTACCAGAGCACAAGGGCAACTGATCACCAAGAAAATCAGTGCACGGCGGAACCAGTCACTGAAAACGTATGAGAAAGGAAAAATCAAACTGATTATCCAAGGTAACAATATGGTCAAAAGAGCTAAACCCATTACAACGGGCGTATAGACATGAGCAAATTTATGAATAAAGAGTTCTGTAGGCGCCTTACGCTCCGTAGCATCCTCTACCATTCTCAAAACTCTGCTTATTGCCGAATCGACAGCGGGGCGAATCACTTTTAAACGAACAACTGTATAGGAAGAAATCATACCCGCAAGAACTTCTTTCCCCACCGAAATCTGACGAGGTACAGATTCTCCAGTTAATGCAGCTGTATTAAAAGCTGCCGATGAATCTACAAGAATTCCATCAAGAGGAACTCGCTCACCTGGCCTTACTTCTATAACATCTCCTACTTGTACCTGCTCAGGAGTCATCTCAACATTTTTATTTCCATTAACTACCCGGGCATGATCAGGGCGGAAAGCAACCAGACTCTTAATGTTATTCTTCGCCTTATCGACAGCACGATCCTGCAACTCTTCGCCAATAGAATAAAGCAGCATTACAGCTACCGCCTCCGGATATTCTCCGATGGCAAAAGCCCCAATGGCCGCAATACTCATCAACATAAATTCACTGGAAAAATCACCATGTGCGATACTTTCAACAGCCTCCTTCATCACTGGAAGACCAACTGGCAGGAAAGCAATGACATACCAGACAAGTTGAAGGAGGTGATTCTGCATCCAGGCTACATGACTTATCGAGAGGACCAACCCAGCTATCAACATCACGGAAGAAAGGACAAGGCGAACCCAGGCACTCCGCTGATCACTACTTTTTTGTTCATCCATAACTTTACAACTTTTATTTTCTGTTGCAAAGGTAGACAAATAGAAGTGCAACTGAGTTGCAAAGTTAGTCTCTACCTTATCTTTACCTACTTATAATGATACGAAGAGCCAAAATATATTGAGGCCTATCCAGGTGAAAAATACAAGAACAAGCTTAGTCGTTAGTAACTTTAAAAAAGAAATTTTATGTAATACCAGTGATCTATTACATAAAGATTGAAATCTCTGTCCATAGAATCAGAGTTTCAGTAAACTTCCAGATAAAAGACGAAACACTTACGATCTCATATCAAGAAGATTGAATATAATGAATTCCTAAAAATGACTTTCAATATATTCAAACAACCAATCGTCAAAATCTTTAGCTCTTTTCTGATCACTTATCTTTTCATTTTCCATTATTCTGTCAGTTTTAAATTTTCAGCCACAAAGATAAGAAAATCTTTGCTTTTTTAATGAAAGTTATCAATTGTTTTTTAAAATCTTCTATTATGGCCTAGCAACGTTGCCAATCAATATAAGAATACAACTTTAATTGCCAAACTCCATAGCAAAGATTATTCTAAACTATTAGAAACTCCTTATAAAACCAAAAAGATGTACCCACAGATCTAGTATCAATTCTTTTTCGTATCTTTGCATACAAAGAAAATCAATCATAAAACATGGACGAAGATTTTAATATCCATCAAGAAAACGAGTCTTCGGCAGAAAAAGAATTTGAGAAAGCACTACGACCCTTGAGATTTGATGATTTCAGCGGAGAAAATAAAGTTGTAGAGAATCTTAGAATCTTTGTCGAAGCCGCGAAATTCCGAGGAGAGCCACTTGACCATACCTTGCTTCATGGACCACCAGGTTTAGGAAAAACTACACTAAGCAATATTATCGCCAATGAACTCGGTGTAGGATTTAAGATCACAAGCGGACCGGTATTAGATAAACCTGGAGATCTTGCGGGTATTTTAACTTCTTTGGAGCCAAAGGATGTCCTGTTCATTGATGAAATCCATCGTCTCTCTCCAGTTGTAGAAGAATACTTATATTCAGCTATGGAGGATTATCGAATCGATATTATGATTGACAAGGGTCCTTCAGCAAGAAGCATACAAATAGATTTAAATCCTTTCACGCTTATTGGTGCTACAACACGAAGTGGCTTGCTATCAGCTCCCCTACGGGCACGTTTTGGAATTAATCTGCATCTAGAATATTATCAACCAAAAACTCTCAAGAAGATCATTATGCGTTCTGCAAAACTTCTGAAAGTAAAAATCGACGATGATGCAGCAGAGGAAATAAGCCGCCGATCACGAGGTACGCCACGTATAGCTAATAGTTTGTTACGTCGTATCCGTGATTTTGCTCAGGTAAAAGGCAATGGAACCATAACAGGCGGTATTGCACAAATAGGTCTAAAAGCATTAAATATAGACCAATATGGTCTCGATGAAATCGACAATAAGATACTTACGACAATCATTGATAAATTCCGGGGTGGTCCTGTTGGAGTCTCAACCATAGCGACAGCTATTGGAGAAGATTCCGGAACAATAGAAGATGTTTACGAGCCTTACCTTATCATGGAGGGCTTTATTAAGCGGACACCTCGCGGACGAATCGCCACTTTATTGGCCTACGAACATTTAGGCAGGAATTACCAAAGCAGTAATTCCATGGAACAAAATCTCTTTTAACAGATAAAATTAATAATAAAAAAACAGATTGAAATCCGAAAGTTGTATAAGTAATAAAACAGTAATCATAAAGCGATGAAAACAGGACTATATACCGGAACTTTTGATCCATTTACGACAGGACACCAAAATATCGTAGAGCGTACTATGCCGCTCTTTGACCGACTAGTCATCGCTGTAGCCGTAAATGAACGCAAACACACAGAAGAGGAAATAAACCAAAGGGTAAAAGACATTCAACTCCTCTATGCAAATGAACCACGGATTAAGGTAGTACCTTATAGTGACCTTACCGTTGATCTGGCGCATCGTGAACATGCCAAATACATTGTCCGCGGAGTTCGGAACTTGCGCGACTTTGAGTACGAACGGGAACAGGCAGATATCAACAAAAAACTTGGTGGCGTTGAGACAATCCTGCTTTTTTCTGAACCACAGTTAGGAATCGTCAGTTCTTCACTGGTTCGTGAACTTCGGCATTTCGGTCATGATGCACATGAATTCCTTCCTCAAAAAGACAAATGACAGAATCATTCCATTTTTAAATGAATATTCAAAAGAAAGAATATGATTAGCTATCAAGCAGAAGGCATAGAAATGCCAAAGATCAAGAAAAGAGATACTACCTCATGGATAAAGAAGGTAGCAGCCGCACATGGACGAAAGGTCGGTGAAATCGGCTATATGTTTGTCAATGATGAAAAGATACTGGAAACGAACAAACAGTATCTGGGGCATGATTATTATACGGACATCATCACTTTTGATGATGATGAGGGAGATGTACTCAATGGTGATATTGTAATTTCCCTAGATACGGTCAAGTCAAATGCCAAGAAGTTCAATAAAACTTATGACGATGAACTCCACCGTGTAATCATCCATGGCATCTTGCATCTTTGCGGAATCAATGATAAAGGCCCTGGAGAACGAGAGATTATGGAAGCTAATGAAAATGAAGCTTTAAAGATGCTTTAAAGACTAAAACTTTCACTTCTATCAAGATAACCAACACAAATTATATTCTTTATCTTCAGGAAAGTCTAGTCCCTTGATTTTAACAACCAGACTATAATGAACAATACCGTCTCAGTCTAACTAAAAACTGAGACGGTATTATTCTATTTAAGACCTGACTGATAAGGTCAGAATATTCTGAATCATCACTTCCTTATTTCTTTCCAGCGAGTAACTGCAACGCCTTTTGAACAGTGTGATTCTTTTCATTTATAATTTCAAAATATTCATTCATACCCCACAGGTCACGTGCAATTAGGGCTTTCAACTGAATAGATAGTGTTGGAATTGTTTTTTGAAGTTCCTTATCATCTGCAGGCTTGACCTTTTGTCTAGCTCCTTCAGCCACAATACTATCAATAAGCGCTTGAGGAACCATGAAATTCTTGCGGAAGCTGGAGAAAGAAGGATATTTAGCCTTTAATTCCTTACGATAATTGTCTATATAAGAAAGTGTTTGTGTATAGATAGAATTACCGACAAGAAGTTTCCGATGAAATGCTGTATATTGTAAGGTATCCAACGGTACGAAATAGTCTGGCATGATGCCACCACCACCATAGACAAGACGGTGTTTACGAAGCGTATAATACTTCTGAGAGGGATCAAAATGAATGCTATCACGATTAGTGAATTCACCATGTTTATAACGATGGTCAAGATCCATTTCATAATCTTTCAGATCACCCTTTTTATATGGTTTCTGTATGCAACGGCCACTAGGGGTATAATAGTGAGCTACCGTAAGTCGGATCATACTACCATCTGGAAAAGGAACAGGACGCTGTACAAGACCTTTTCCAAATGATCGACGGCCGACAACGATGGCACGATCCTGATCTTGCAACGCTCCGGTTACAATCTCTGCTGCAGAAGCGGAAAACTCATCAATAAGAACTATGACTTTCCCTTTAAGCATCTTGCCTTTTCCATTAGAATGAAATTCTTCCCTAGGAGAACGGCGGCCTTTTGTATATACAATCAAAGCATGATCAGGAAGAAATTGCTGAGCAATTTCAACAGCAGACTGGAGATATCCTCCACCATTCTCCTGAAGGTCCAATATAAGGTCCTTCATCCCTTCATGCTGTAAAGAATCAATAGATTGAGAGATTTCTTGCGGACTATGGATACCAAAACTCTCCAAACGTATATAACCGATTCCAGGACGTATCAGATATGAGGCATCAACGGTTTTTAAAGGAATCCTATCTCTAATTACCATAAAATGGAGTTTAGCCGGTGCACCACGCCGGACAATTGTCAGGTTTACCTTTGTGCCTTTAGGTCCGCGTAAACGCTTCATAATCTGTTCTCGAGGCATTTTAACGCCCGCTATGGCTGTATCATTCACGTTTACGATACGATCACCGGCAATAATGCCAACCTTCTCAGAAGGGCCATTAACAACAGGTTGGATAACTACCAATGTATCATTCATCATATTAAATTGAACTCCAATGCCATCAAAATCACCATTCAAAGGTTCATTCAACTCTTTAGTTTCAGACGGAGTAGTATAAGCAGAATGAGGATCTAGTTTATCCAACATACCGCGAATGGCATCCTCTACCAGTTTATTCTCATCCACAGAATCGACATAAAGATTATCTATAGCTAATTCAGCGGCACTGAGTTTCGCCAGTGGAGAACCCTTTTCTAAATGGATACGAAACTGTGCTGACAAAGAAAATGCACAGCTTAGAAATACAACTAACAGAACGGTTTTTTTTCTATAAGACATAATTTAATGCTATATTTATCATTACCATTTCCCTATTCTCAAGATGATTCAAAATCATATTCTCCGCTCACTTTTCCAGCCACTGCCTAACCCTTACATCTCTTCAAGTCCTTGCCCTTTATCTACTTTATCAGTGGTCAGATTCTCGGTTTGTATTTCCTCTTCAGGAAGGTCTTCTTCTATAACCAGATTATCAATGATAAAATTCTGCCTTTCCATCGTATTCTTACCCATATAATAAGTCAACAATTTCTGAACCTGGTCATTTTTATGAAGTGTAACCTGTTCCAGCCTCATATCCGGACCTATAAAATGAGCAAATTCATCCGGAGAAATCTCACCAAGTCCTTTGAATCTGGTTATCTCAGGATCTGGCCCAAGTTCTCCGATAGCTTTACGGCGTTCCTCATCTGTATAACAATAAGAAGTTATAAAATCACTCTTCTTCCCATATTTTTTCTCATAATCAGTGATCGTCCTCTTATCCTTGATCTTGGTCTTCCTGTTTCGTACGCGGAAAAGTGGTGTCTGAAGCACATAAACATGCCCCTTCTTAATCAATTCAGGGTAGAACTGAAGAAAAAAAGTTATCATCAGCAAACGGATATGCATACCATCTACATCAGCATCCGTAGCGACAATCACCTTGTTATACCTCAGATCATCCAGTCCATCTTCTATATCCAAAGCAGCCTGAAGAAGATTAAACTCCTCATTTTCATATACTACTTTTTTAGTTAGTCCAAAGCAATTCAAAGGTTTACCACGAAGAGAAAATACAGCTTGAGTATTTACATCGCGACTTTTCGTAATACTTCCACTGGCAGAATCTCCCTCTGTAATAAAGATACAACTCTCTTCCTTACGAGGATTTCTCAAATCGCAATAATGAATACGGCAGTCTCTTAACTTACGATTATGGAGACTCGCTTTTTTCGCACGTTCACGGGCAAGTTTTGTGATTCCTGCCATTGACTTACGCTCATGCTCGCTCTCCTTAATCTTATTCTCGATCACTTCCGTTACATCCTGATGAATGTGCAGATAGTTATCTACATTTTGTTTGATAAAATCACCAACATATTTATTAATAGACTCCCCGCCAGGGGACATCTGTGTACTGCCTAATTTGATCTTAGTCTGACTTTCAAATACAGGTTCCTCAACGTTAATGGCAATAGCAGCTACTATCCCATTACGAATATCCGTATAATCATAGTTCTTGTTAAAGAATTCCTTGATTGTCTTTGCAATATGTTCTTTAAAAGCACTCTGATGGGTACCACCCTGAGTAGTATGCTGTCCATTTACGAAACTGTAATATTCTTCACCATACTGATTTGTATGAGTAAAAGCGATTTCTATATCCTCACCTTTCATGTGAACAATCGGATATAACCCATCTACTGTCATATTATCAGTTAGCAAATCCTGCAATCCATTACGGCTGTGAATACGTCTTTCATTATACATAATGCTAAGACCAGAGTTCAGATACGTATAATTGCGGAGCATCGTTTCGACAATATCATCATGGAAGGCATAATTCTTGAACATGGTATCATCTGGTTTAAAAAAGATATAAGTACCCGTTTCATCTGATGAAGATTCTGTCTTATCACTCTTTTTCGCTCCCCTTTCAAATATCAGCTCACGGACTTTCCCATCTCTGAAACTACGTACGGCAAACTTTGAACTCAAAGCATTAACCGCTTTTATGCCCACGCCATTCAGTCCTACACTTTTCTTAAAAGCACGGGTATCATATTTACCACCAGTATTCAACTTTGCTACAGCTTCTTCCAGTTTCCCCTGTGGGATTCCACGCCCATAATCGCGTACAGACACCTCCTGATTATCCTTAATATTCACCTCAATACAGTCACCTGCATTCATTTTAAACTCATCAATGGAATTATCCATAACCTCTTTGAGAAGTACATAAATCCCATCCTCTGGTAAAGAACCATCCCCCAAACGCCCTATATACATTCCAGGACGCGTACGGACATGTTCCATATCATTCAAATGACGAATATTCGCATCTGTATATGCCGGTGTTATTGCCGGTTGATGATTCAAATTATGCTCATTTTCTTCTGACATCTATACCTTTCTTGCATTTGTGTTTTCCGGACTATAAATAGTAAAATCTAAGAATATCTTTATTTCAGCACTTCTGCATAAGTATCTCCTAAAGTTTATGTCTATCCATAATAACAGATAAACCATAATGTGATCTATACTTTAACATTATATCATGATTTTGTCTCATAATATTTTTGTTCACATAATATAATAATCATTTAACTTCTACTCCGTTGTTCTCAGTATCCTCCGAAGGAACAAGTATTTTCTTAAAGCAACGTCGGCGCTTGTGATTGATGGGATTCAATGGTCCCCACTGACTTTGAACACCTTCATTACTTTCCATCTCTACCTGACTTTCTCCCCATTTAAAACCATAAGCCTGATATCTGGGTATCAGATCTGCAAAAAGTAAGGAATTTGCACCTTTTTTACGGTATTCAGGCAAGAAACCTAACAGAAGAAGGTCTACACCTTCTGTCTTATGGCACTTGATAGCCCGAAGAGCATACCACCAACCAAACGGAAGTAAGCGTCCTCGATGACATTTTTGCATAGCCTTTGAAAGAGAAGGCATTGTAACACCAATACCAGCCAATTTGTTATCTGCACTAGTATCTTCTATAAGTGTGACTAAATTTAAATCAATAAAAGGCAGATATTCTTTAATCAACTGGTTAATCTGAGCTTCGCTCAATTCAGAATAACCATAAAGATCAGCATAGGTTTCATTGATGAGTTCAAAAATCTTGTGACCATATCCACCTTTGAATATATCATTCTTAGTAGGTTTTTTCACATGGAGATGGTAACGCTCCTCTACTACTTTCGCAATCTTGCTATACTTCTCGGGTATTTTATCAGGAACTTTTAAATAATATTCCACATAATCATTATCTTTTACAAAACCATCCATCTCTTCCATATATTTTGGATAATATGAATAGTTGTAAAGCGTCGGCATAGTACCAAGTTTATCAAATCCCCAGGTGAGCATTCCCTCAGGATCCATATCAGTAAAGCCTAAAGGCCCTACTATTTCCGTCATACCCTTACTCTTTCCGAAAGCCTCTACGGCACTCAACAAAGAATATAAAACCTCCTTCTCATCAATAAAATCAAGCCAGCCAAAACGAATAGATTTACAATTCCATTTTTTATTTGCTTTATGATTGATAATCGCTGCAATACGTCCCACAAGTTTTCCATTTTCATAAGCCATATAATATTCGGCCTCACAAAATTCGAAAGCAGCATTATGATTCTTATCCAGCGTATTGAATTCGTCACTAAACAGATTAGGCACATCGTAGGGACTTCCCTTATACAAATCGTAATGAAAATCGATAAAATGCTTGAGATCTTTTTTAGTTTCGACCTTTTTGATTTCTATTGCAGACATATAATTTAATATAAATATTGCTTTAAACCTACAAAGTTAAGAAAATAAAAGGAAACAAGCAAAGAGCATGGATTTTTTTGGGGATTATTAGAGAGTTTTATACAGAACAGAGCTCGTTTATGCGCACTATTTGTTAATCTGTGCAAAAGTATGACTGATAAAATATAAAATGCACGATTTTTTCAATATAAAAACGTGAAAGGTATAAACATAAAGACAAAAAAAACTCTCACGAAGAGATAAGCTCAAGTTCGTGAGAGTATTATAAGTAAGATATTCCTTATAAGAAAAGAATATCAATCATTCAATTTCGCCTTGATAAACTCACGATTCAGACGAGCGATGTTAGCTACAGACTCATTCTTAGGGCACTCTGCTTCACAGGCACGAGTGTTGGTACAGTTGCCAAAGCCTAACTCTTCCATCTTTGCAACCATCGATTTTGCACGACGCGCTGCTTCAACACGACCTTGGGGAAGTAAGGCAAACTGGCTCACCTTGGAACTTACGAACAACATAGCTGACCCATTCTTACAAGCTGCTACACAAGCACCACAACCGATACAAGAAGCACAGTCCATAGCCTCGTCAGCCTTATCCTTAGGAATAGGAATAGCATTCGCATCTTGGGCAGCTCCCGTTCTAACAGTGATATAACCACCTGCTGACATGATCTCATCAAATGCAGTACGGTCCACCATGCAATCCTTAATGACAGGAAATGCAGCAGAACGCCAAGGCTCTACCGTAATTGTATCTCCATCATTAAAACTACGCATGTAAAGTTGGCAGGTCGTACCTCCTTGTTCAGGTCCATGTGGATGACCATTAACATAGAGTGAGCACATACCACATATACCTTCCCGACAGTCGTGATCGAATACGAACGGTTCCTTATTGTCCTCTATCAACTGTTCGTTTAAGATATCCAACATCTCGAGGAAAGAAGTATCAGTAGGGATATCCTTCATCTCGAAGGTATCAAAATGACCTTCTGCCTGAGGTCCGTTCTGACGCCAGACCTTCAGCGTGAAATTTATATTCTTGTCCATTTTTTAATCTGATTTAATTGATACATCAACAATCCTGTATGAAGGATTACTTCTTATAATTACGAACTTGAACCTTAATGTACTTATAGTCCAATGGCTCCTTGAGAAGTGTAGGAGCAACATCATCAGAGCCTTCATATTTCCAGCAGCCTACATACATGTAATGTTCATCATCACGCTTAGCCTCACCTTCTTCAGTCTGAGACTCTTCACGGAAATGTCCGCCACAACTCTCATTCCGGTTCAAGGCATCGTATGCTATCAACTCACCCATGGTAATAAAATCACGAAGATGAATAGCCTTATCAAGTTCCACATTCAATCCTTCTTCCGATCCAGGTACACGAACATGTGAATAGAATTCCTGACGCACGTCTTTCAGCATCGAAAGGGCTTTCTTCAAACCTTCTTCATTACGGGCCATTCCTACGTAGTTCCACATAATATTATACAATTTTCTGTGGATAAAATCAACGCTCTCGTCACCCTTTATATTGTAGATACGGTCTATCTCAGCTTTGACATTCTTCTCAGCCTCGTCAAACTCTGGAGCATCTGTTTTAAAACGAGGAACAGAAATCTGATCACTCAGATAATTCTGCATTGTATAAGGAATGACAAAATAACCATCACTCAATCCTTGCATCAAAGCGGATGCACCCAAACGGTTGGCGCCATGATCAGAGAAATTGCACTCTCCTAGAGCAAACAAGCCCTTGATAGAAGTCTGCAATTCGTAATCTACCCAAAGACCACCCATAGTATAGTGAATGGCCGGATATATCATCATCGGGTTTTTATATGGATCCACATTGACAATTCTCTTATACATATCAAACAAGTTGCCATATCGTTGCGTAACGACGTCCTTTCCCAAGCGTCCGATAGCCTCTTTGAAATCCAAGAATACTGCCAATCCGGTCGAGTTGACACCAAAGCCCTTATCTGTACGTTCCTTAGCTGCACGAGATGCAACATCACGAGGTACTAAATTACCGAAAGCTGGATACCGACGTTCCAGATAATAATCCCGATCCTCTTCTGGTATATCCTTACCCTGGAGTTCACCACTCTGGAGTTTCTTAGCATCCTCAAGCTTCTTAGGAACCCAGATACGACCATCATTACGAAGAGACTCGGACATCAAAGTCAACTTCGATTGCTTGTCTCCATGTACAGGAATACAAGTTGGGTGAATCTGTACGAAACAAGGATTTGCAAACCAAGCACCCTTCCTATAGCACTGCATAGCAGCAGTACAGTTACATCCCATAGCATTGGTAGACAAAAAATAGGTATTTCCATAACCACCAGTTGCAATACAAACAGCATGAGCAGCATAGCGCTCAAGCTTTCCTGTAACAAGATTCTTGGCTATGATACCACGAGCACGCCCGTCAATGATGACAACATCTTCCATCTCTGTACGAGTATGGAGCTCTACTGTACCATTGTGCACTTCCTTCATTAAAGCAGAATAGGCTCCTAACAGCAACTGCTGTCCTGTCTGGCCCTTTGCATAAAAAGTACGGCTCACTTGCACACCACCAAAAGAACGGTTAGCCAAGAGCCCACCATACTCACGTGCAAAAGGAACACCTTCGGCAACACACTGGTCAATAATATCTGCACTCACCTCAGCCAGGCGATAGACATTAGCCTCACGTGAACGATAGTCTCCACCTTTGATCGTATCATAGAACAGACGGTAAGTCGAATCTGCATCATTTTGATAGTTCTTGGCTGCATTGATACCTCCCTGCGCTGCGATTGAGTGTGCGCGACGAGGAGAATCTTGAATACAGAAATTTATAACATGAAAACCCTGCTCACCCAAAGAGGCTGCTGCTGAAGCTCCAGCCAATCCAGTACCAACAACAATGATATCTAACTTACGCTTATTAGCTGGATTAACCAGTCTCTGATGAGCTTTATAATTAGTCCATTTTTCAGCCAAAGGGCCTTCTGGAATTTTGGAATCAATCTTTATATCTGACATAATCTGATATTCTTAAAATGATAATATTAATCAGGAATTAGCGAAGGCTGGGTGCGAAACCGAAAGCGAAGGACAAGACGATAATAGCAAAGACAGCCATCAGGATGGTCACGTAGATAATGCCAATGGTCTGCCAGCGTTTCAGCCAAATCTTACCACTCCAGCCAAAAGTTTGCATCGAACTCCAGAAACCATGAGAAAGATGAAACCAAATGGCACAGAACCATACAAGATAAAGAACGACAAGTAATGGATTGGCAAAAGTATGCTTAATCCAGCCAAAACCGTCTGTAGAACCAGCAATTGAAGAAGGTATACCGGCAATATCGGCAAGCATCATGTGCGACCAGAAGTTGAACAGATGAAGGATAAGACCACAAAGAATGATCAGTCCGAGTACCAGCATATTCTGGGAAGCCCAACTAACCTCAGGACGACGGGCTGTCACGGAATAACGCTCACTACCACGTGCACGACGATTCTGAATGGTCAGAATAAAGGCATACACGATGTGGAAGCAGGCCAATGCAGCCAAAATGATAGTACCAAGAATAGCATACCAATTAGAACCCAAGAATGCACAAACTTCATTGTAACCATTTCCAGAGAAAAAGGCTACCATGTTCATGCATACGTGGAATGTCAAAAATAGAATAAGGCAAACGCCTGTTACGGCCATTACCACCTTTCTACCGATAGGTGAATTGATTAACCACATAAATGATTATAATTTAATTATTTAACTGTTTGAAAATGTTTCATAATTTTAAAAGGTCCATCTTCAATTGCCTTAAAAGCCTGACAGTACCCACTGGTCATTACTCACATTGAACGTGCTTGAACGAACATCACCTTTAAAGAGTTTTCTACTCCTTAATATAAGGTATACGCTAAAGCATGTTTGCTGCAAATTTACCATTTTTCGACGATTAAACAAAGTAATTCCTATAAAATTTCAATTTAATTTCTTACTTTTGCGGAAAAAGGAGATACTGAAATGAGTTTCAATTATGATGTCATTGTTATAGGTGGTGGGCATGCAGGATGCGAAGCTGCGACAGCTTCTGCCAATATGGGAGCAAGAACTTGCCTGATAACAATGGATATGAACAAGATCGGTCAGATGAGTTGCAACCCTGCTGTCGGAGGAATTGCCAAAGGACAGATCGTCCGCGAAATTGACGCCTTGGGAGGCCAGATGGCTCAAGTCACGGATCATACAGCAATCCAATTTCGGATGCTCAACGTAGGAAAGGGCCCTGCCGTCTGGAGTCCTCGGGCTCAATGTGACCGTGGTAAATTCATTTGGGAATGGAGGCACACACTTGACAACACTCCGAATCTTGACATCTGGCAGGATCAGGCAGACATTCTACTTGTCGAGAATCAAGAGGTCGCCGGCGTACGTACTGTCTGGGGAGTAGAGTTTCATGCCAAAAGCGTCATTGTCACTGCAGGCACATTCCTCAATGGACTTATGCATATCGGACGACACATGTTAGAAGGCGGTCGTATTGCTGAGCCAACGGTACATCATTTCTCGGAAAGCATCTCACGCTGGGGTATTCACTCTGACCGGATGAAAACAGGAACACCTCCACGTATTGATAAACGCAGTATCCACTTTGATGAAATGACGGAACAAAAAGGAGAATCTGACTTCCATCAGTTTTCATATATGGGTTCGCATAAAGTATTACAGCAGTTACCGTGCTGGACCACTTATACGAATAAAACTGTTCATGATATTTTGAGAAGCGGACTGAAAGATTCTCCTCTTTTTGATGGACAGATAAAAAGTAAAGGGCCACGTTACTGCCCTTCCATCGAAACCAAACTTGTCACTTTTCCTGATAAAGATCAGCATCCTTTATTTCTTGAACCGGAAGGAACTGATACTAACGAAATGTACTTAAATGGATTTTCTTCAAGCATGCCAATGGAAATCCAACTCGAAGCTATTCATCACATACCAGCCTTAAGGGATGCGAAGATCTATCGTCCCGGTTATGCTATTGAATATGATTATTTCGATCCTACTCAACTTTATCATTCGTTGGAATCGAAAATTTTGAAAGGACTGTTTCTGGCCGGACAAGTAAATGGAACAACTGGCTATGAAGAAGCGGGCGGACAAGGAACTGTAGCCGGAATAAATGCAGCTATTCATTGTGGTGGCGGCAAGCCTTTTATAATGGGAAGAGATGAAAGTTATATTGGTGTCCTCATCGATGACTTGACCACAAAGGGAGTAGATGAGCCATACAGGATGTTCACATCGCGTGCTGAATACCGCATCCTTCTCCGACAAGATGATGCTGATGCAAGATTAACAGAAAAAGCTTATCAACTCGGAATCGCCAAACGCGACCGCTACGATTGGTGGTTAAAAAAGAAGGAAGCAATCAATCAACTCCTTCATTTTTGCGAGAATACTCCGATAAAGCCAAAGGAAATCAACTCGTACATGGAATCCTGGGGCTCCACCCCATTACGAACCGGTTGTAAATTAATCGATCTTATTGCTCGCCCTCAACTCAACCTGAAAAAGCTCGCTGAAGTTGTACCGGGTCTTAAAAATGCTCTTGAATCCCCATCTGATCGAAAAGAAGAAATTGCTGAAGCGGCAGAAATCAGAATGAAGTATAAAGGTTATATCGACCGCGAAAACATTATAGCCGATAAGATGCATCGACTTGAGAACATTAAAATCCGTGGACATTTCAACTATAATAATTTGCAAGAAATTTCAACAGAAGGAAGACAGAAGTTGACAACTATAGATCCAGAGACTCTAGCACAAGCAAGCAGAATTCCAGGAGTCTCACCAAGTGATATAAATGTTCTCCTCATCCTTATGGGAAGATAATTATTCCTACCAGGAAATGATTTGTAATGAGAATGATTCTACTTCTTTTTAATGCCCTGACAGGCATCTATACATCTATATCAATTCACAAAGCGGCTGCTCACTTCTTTTTAAATATATGTTTCACGTGAAACAACGGCACACATAACATCCTGTTATCCTGAAACTTAGATATTAAAGTAAAACGAGAAGCATGAAGATATAATTCAAAGATATAATAATAAAATTTAAAATGACACCATCCAACAGGAACTTAGAAGTTAGAAAAATCAACAAAGGAAATAATCAAAATATAAGCCGATAAACTACTATCAATTTTGAAGAGTAGTTGTTGAGGGAAATATTAGATTTCTCTATTGCAAACTCTAAATAATAAATAAACATAAAAAAATGGACAATCAAATGCTAATCGACAAGTTACGGACAGTTCCGGACTGGCCGATAAAAGGAGTAAATTTCAGAGACATTACCACCTTATTAAAAGATCCTGAATGCTTGAAAGAAATCAGCGACGAAATGTATGACCTCTATAAAGACAAAGGGATAACAAAGATTGCCGGAATAGAAAGCCGTGGTTTTATCATGGCCTCTGCCCTGGCTATTCGTATCGGAGCAGGTGTGGTACTTTGCAGAAAGCCCGGCAAACTTCCTTGCCAGACCGTTCAACAAAGTTATGCAAAGGAATATGGCATTGATACTATAGAGATCCATAAGGACGCTATTACCTCAGATGATGTAGTTCTTTTACATGATGATCTTTTAGCTACAGGGGGAACTATGCAGGCTGCATACAAACTAGTTAAAAAGTTTCATCCGAAGAAAATATATTGCAATTTCATTATTGAACTGATTCACGAAGGATTAGAAGGTAGAAAAAAGTTTGACAACGATGTCGAAATCACTTCTCTCCTCAAATTATAATCAAAGGAAAAACCTTTTACACACAAATCATATTATAAAGAACCTTTCTGATGAAGTTAAAAAGTCAGAAAGGTTCTTTATTCATTAGCAGAATCAAAATGACGGAAGAAGCAGAAACAAAAAGTCGCCTATATATCTAATTTTCAATCACTTACGCCATTCCCCATTAAACTGATACATGATCCAATATTACCAATACTGCGGTAATGTGATTACCAGTACTATGGTAATGAGGTTACCTATTAGCGGTAATGTGGTTACCAATTTTCGGTTATATGCTTACCGTACTATGGTAATGTGGTTACCACCTTTCGGTAATATTAGATGTAAATTGATTTGGCCAACGGGTTTCTTTAAATTTCAAGAAACTCCAAGCATAAACCAAGAGGTAGAGAACCAGCATCTCCCGTAGCAGTCAGATTGATCAGGACCATATTATTTCTATTACAATTAAGAAGTATATAAATTTGCGGCAAAAAAGAAAAAATACTATATTTGTATTCGATAAAAAAGATAAGGAATTAAGATAACAAGACCACGAAGCAGAGTACAGGCATAAAGTTTCACGTGAAACAAATGCATTCAAACCAACTGAAAATAAAGGAGATACAAAGTGACCAAGAAAGAAAATGAAGAGCGTTTAGCCTACCTAAAGAATATTGTTTTGAATATGCCCGAGAAACCAGGCAGCTATCAATTCTATGATGATCAACATAAGATTATCTATGTAGGAAAAGCCAAGCATTTAAAACGAAGAGTCTCATCCTATTTCCACAAAGAAGTAGACCGTTTTAAAACGAAGGTATTGGTAACTAAGATACGTGACATTACTTATACCGTAGTAAACACAGAAGAAGATGCCCTGCTACTCGAGAACTCCCTGATAAAAAAATATAATCCACGGTATAATGTATTACTAAAAGATGGCAAGACTTACCCAAGTATTGTTATCACACACGAATATCTCCCCAGGATTTTTAAAACGAGACGCATCAACAGGAACTATGGAACCTACTATGGCCCATACCCCAATATATCTGGCATGTATAATGTGCTCGGGCTTATTCATAAATTGTATAAACCGCGTACTTGCAGACAACCGATCACGGAAGCCGGAATACGTGAAGGAAAATACAAACCATGCTTGGAATACCACATTCACAACTGTTATGCTCCATGTATCAACAAAATTAGTCATGATAAATACATAGAAAACATAAAACAGGCTGAAGAGATATTAAAGGGAAATACACGTAAAGTCAGCGAGCTTCTTTACAAACTGATGATGCAAAATGCGAAAATATTAAAATTTGAAGAAGCTGAAGAACTAAAGAAACGTTACCTCTTACTACAAGATTTCGTATCAAAAAGTGAGGTTGTCAGTCATACCATAACTGATGTAGACGTCTTTACTATTACAGATGATGAAAATAAGAAAAACGCATATATCAACTATATTCATGTTAAAAACGGGGCAATCAATCAAAGTTTTACGTATGAATATAAACGTAAACTGGATGAAAGTGACGAAGATCTGCTGAATACAGCCATACCTGAAATAAGAAACAGATTCGAGAGTCATGCTAAAGAAATTATAGTCCCTTTTAAGATGGACTGGAAAATAAAAGAAGCAGAATTTACCATCCCACTAAGAGGTGATAAGAAACACCTTTTGGACCTTTCTGAAATGAATGGAAAAGAATACCGTTTTGACCGATTAAAACAAGTCGAAAAGTTAAACCCCGAACAGAAACATACTCGTCTGATGAAAGAGCTGCAAGACATTCTCAAATTGCCAAAACTCCCTTATACAATCGAATGTTTTGATAACTCTAATATTTCAGGGTCAGATGCTGTAGCAGGATGCATTGTTTACAAGGGAATGAAACCATCACGAAAAGATTATCGTAAATACAACATCAAGACGGTCATAGGACCAGACGATTATGGTTCTATGCAAGAGGTCGTCCGCCGCAGATATACAAGAATGACAGAAGAAAACCATCCTCTACCCGATTTGATTATCACTGATGGTGGTAAAGGACAAATGGACGTAGTAAGAAATGTTGTAGAAGGAGAATTACATTTAGATATACCGATTGCAGGACTGGCAAAAGATAATCATCACAGAACTAATGAACTTCTTTTTGGTTTCCCTCCTCAAACCATAGGCTTAGATATAAAAAGTGAACTCTTCAAAGTACTGACTCAAATCCAAGACGAGGTCCACCGATTTGCTATAACATTTCACCGTGATAAACGATCCAAACACGCATTGCATAGTGAACTGGATGATATTAAAGGGATTGGTGGAAAAAGCAAGGACATTCTTTATAAAGAATTCAAAAGCGTAAAAACAATAAAAAGCACTGATTTGCAATCACTTATACATGTATTAGGCCCTAGCAAAGCTAAAATTGTCTATGGCTATTTTCACAGCGAGCCTAACTCCTTATAGTAAATAAATTGTGACAAACCGGATTTCAATTAATAAAAGAAAACTTGTCTTGCTAAACGAACTTGTCTACTCTAAAATTAAAGAAAAAAGAACGGTTCGAGAAATAAAATAAAATTTGTATATTTGTAACATGAGAGTCGTAATACAAAGAGTCAGAAGGGCCTCTGTAACTATCAAGGGGACTATAAAATCAACAATCGGAAACGGTTATCTGATATTGATAGGAATAGAAGAAAAGGACTGCCTGGAAGACATAAACTGGTTAGTCAGGAAAATTATCGGATTGAGGATCTTCGATGATGAAAATGGCATTATGAACCGCTCAATATTAGAAGTCGACGGAGAGATTCTAGTCATTAGTCAGTTCACTCTTTTCGCTAGCTATAAAAAAGGAAACAGGCCCAGTTGGATCAGAGCCGCTAAACACGAGATATCGATACCACTCTATGAAACCTTCTGCAAACAACTCTCTACAGCATTAGGGAAACCAATAGGCACAGGGGAATTCGGAGCAGATATGCAAGTTGAATTAATCAATGATGGCCCGGTCACAATCGTTATGGATACCCATAACAAGGAATGATTTAAAGGAACATATCAACAATATATTTAAAAGGTATAGAGTCAAATGAATTGTTTTTAAGCCAAAAGGACAGAAAACATGATCACGAAAATGAAGTGTAACGAGATGACTATAAAAGAAGCACAAGAGCAAGTAGATAAATGGATTAAAACCTACGGAGTAAGGTACTTCAGTGAACTTACTAATATGGCTTGCCTGACCGAGGAAGTAGGCGAATTAGCCAAGGTAATAGCTCGTACTTACGGAGACCAAAGCTTCAAAAAAGGTGAAAAAGCCAACTTAGGTGAAGAAATAGCAGATGTTCTCTGGGTTCTCTTGTGTTTAGCAAACCAAACTGGTACAGATTTAACAGATGAACTCAATAAAAGTTTCGACAAAAAGACGAAAAGGGACAAAACACGTCATCTCAATAACCCAAAATTAAGGGAAAGTCCAAAATAAAGAAATCAATTACCAAAAGGTAATCATACAAATAAAACTATCATAAATTAAGCAGATTATGGCATACAGAAGTAAGATTCAACCCACCGTTGACCCGAAGAAGTTGAATGAACAGGAAAAGAATAAACAAGAAGAGCCCGAGAAAAGTAAATATGATCAGGCTCTAGAGAAGTATAATACCCATCTCAATGAAACAGAAATCAACGAGGCAATAAAAAAGATCATTGCGGAAAAGGTACCGGAAAATGACACCAAAGAAGTCAAGAAATTTCTTCTGGGAAGTGTAGAGTTGACCTCACTCCATACCACAGACACCGAAGAAAAAATCCTTGCCATGACGGAAAGAATCAACAGATTCTACGAAGATTATCCTGAACTTCCACATGTAGCAGCCATCTGCGTTTATCCGGTATTCACAGAACTTGTAGCCAAAAGTTTGGAAGTTGATGGTGTCGAAATTACGAATGTATGTGGTAATTTCCCTTCATCACAAGCCCGCATGGAAGTAAAGATTGCGGAAACTTCCTTGGCTATTGCAGACGGTGCCACCAATATCGACATCGTTATGCCTGTAGGAAAGTTTCTTAGCGGCGATTACGAAGGGGTATGCGATGATATCTGTGAACTTAAAGAAGTCTGTAAAGATATTCCCCTAAAGGTTATTTTGGAAACAGGTGATTTAGGCAGTTATAGTAACATCAAGAAGGCAGCCATTCTTGCAATGTATTCCGGGGCTAATTATATCAAAACCTCTACTGGCAAGGAGAAGGAAGGAGCCACACCAGTAAGCGTATATATCATGTGCCAGGCTATCAAAGAATACTATGATCAAACTGGTATACAAATTGGTCTAAAACCGGCAGGCGGCATGAAAACAGTCATGGATGCTGTTATTTATTATACCATTGTCAAGGAAGTACTTGGCGATAAATGGCTTACAAACGAGTGGTTACGATTAGGTACCAGCAGTTTGGCAAATCTGCTGCTCTGTGAGATTATTGAAAAGGATATCAAGTACTTTTAAACAAAAAATGGTACTATCCCCTATTAACTTCAAACTGAGAACTGAATGATAAAGAAATCACACAAACTTTTGGACAAATCATTCCTATCAGATGGGGTAAAATGTATAAATCCGGAGAAACTTTTCTCCGGATTTTTATAACTTCCAACTCTAATAATTTATCATCTCAAAGAAAATGAGAAGCAAATACCCGATTTATATTTATCAAGAACAATCAAACAGATATTTGTAAAGTAACTAATAAGAAATCAATTATCTCTCTTAATAATAAAATCCAGATAAGCTTTTAAAGAAGTCCTGACATCCAGATCCTTTACATAATCATTCAAGAATTTGACACAGGCATCATGAAATTCCCACATTCGTTTTTCAGCATATTCAATGCCACCATTTGCTTTTGTAAAATTCACCAATGCAGCTATCTCATCAGGCTGAATCGTATGAGCTTTCACCTTTTTTGCCAAAATCATCATTTCCTCGTTCTGAGTAGAATTCAAAGCATAAATAACCGGCAATGTCAATTTACCTTCAGAAAGATCATTCCCTGTAGGTTTCCCGATAACTTTCGAATCTGAATAATCAAAAATATCATCCTTAATCTGAAAGATAATACCAAGGTTCTCCCCAAATAGACGCGCTGCCATAACCTGATCTGGTGTAGCTTTAACAGATTCTGCCCCAATTGCAGCACAGGCAGCAAATAGAGTTGCCGTCTTTTGTTTAATGACTTGATAATATACCTCTTCTGATATATCTTCATTCTGAATATTGGTCAACTGAAGGATTTCACCATTTGAAAGTGTTTGTCCCAACTCAGAAAGATAGCGGACAATCACTTCAGAATGAGTATAAGAAACATGAAGTAACGCCGTAGAAAGTATGTAATCACCTACAAGAATAGCTACTTTGTTATCATATACCGCATTTACAGATGCCTGCCCTCTACGTACCAAACTCTCATCGACGACATCATCATGCACAAGTGAGGCTGTATGCAACAACTCCAGTCCTACAGCTGCGTTCAATGTAACATCATTGATGTTACCGAAATTACGCGCTATCAACAGAATTAGCATAGGCCTCATCCGTTTACCTTCTCGCTGACGGATGTGGTCCAGCACTTGAGAAAGTAAGCCGTTACTATGTGAAAGGGCCTTATTGAACAATACAATAAAGTCATCCAACTCTTTTTGTATCGGTTGTCTGATAATCGAAAGATAGTCCATGGAAATCTAAATCTGCTACAAAAATAGTGATTTTATCGCATTTACAGTAATTTTTTTGTAAATTTACGCCATTAAACAGAAAATATTATGAAGAAATTGTTCCTTTTAGATGCATACGCACTTATATATAGATCATATTATGCTTTTATTAAGAATCCGAGAATCAACTCAAAAGGGCTGAACACATCTGCAATATTGGGGTTCTGTAACACTCTTAACGAAGTACTTACTAAAGAAAAACCAGATTATATCGGTGTAGCTTTCGATCATGGCAAAACCTTTCGTAATGAGGTATTCCCAGACTACAAAGCACAACGTGAGGAGACACCCGAAGATATCAAACGGTCCATACCCATCATCAAGGAAATACTCAACGCTTATCACATCCCGATCTTGCAGGAAGAAGGATATGAGGCAGATGACGTAATCGGAACCATTGCTACCCATACAGGTAAGATGGATATAGAAACTTATATGTTGACTCCTGATAAGGACTACGGACAAATCGTTGCCACAAATGTCTATATGTTCCGTCCACGACATGGAGGGGGATATGACAAAATGGGCGAAAAAGAAGTAGAAACTAAATATGGCATTTCTTCTACCAAGCAAATCATCGACCTCCTTGCCTTGATGGGTGATACCGCAGATAATTTTCCAGGGTGCCCAGGTGTCGGAGAAAAAACGGCAGTAAAACTTATCAGTCAGTTTGGTAGTGTTGATGAACTCCTTGCCAACACAAATCAACTCAAAGGTAAGATGAAGGAGAAAGTGGAAAATGCCATCGATAATATTAAGATGTCAAAATATCTGGCTACCATCAGAACTGACATCCCAATAGACTTGAAACTTGAAGATTTGAAGATCGTAACTCCGGATGAGAAAAAACTCGATGAGATATTCACTCACCTTGAATTTAATTCACTAAAGAGCAAGACCTTAAATAAAGGTGAAAACAAGAAAAAAAATGTAAACAAGCAACTAGATCTTTTTGCAGATGAATCGGATGATCGGAAAGAAAATTTTGAGAGATCCGATTTAGAGAGCCTAAAAACGATAACACACGATTATCAACTTATTGATAATCAAGACAAGATGGAAGAAATATGTGATTTTTTTAGGACAAAAAAGATTCTCAGTTTAGACACAGAAACAACCTCTACTCATGCTATTGATGCAGAATTGGTTGGTTTAAGCTTCTCTGTAGAAGAAAATCAGGCCTTTTACATCCCGATTCCAAGCAATCGTGAAGAAGCACAAAAAATAGTTAATATATTTAAACCCATATACGAAAACCCTGAAATCCAAAAAATCGGACAAAATATTAAATACGATTATGAAGTTCTGAAAAATTACGGTATAGAGATTAAAGGTAAGATGTTCGATGATATGATCGCCCATTACCTTATCCAACCGGAATTAAGACATAATATGGATTACATGGCAGAAATTTATCTGCATTACGAAACTGTACATATTGAAGAGTTGATCGGTCCAAAGGGAAAGAACCAGAAAAACATGCGCGACCTGAAACCGGAAGATATATATGAATATGCAGCAGAAGATGCTGATGTTACTCTAAAACTAAAAAATGTCCTTGCACCCAAACTCAAAGAACTGAATTTAGAAGAACTGTTCGAGAAAATAGAGATGCCATTGGTCCCAGTTCTTGCTGATATGGAAATGACAGGCGTAAGATTGGATACGAAGGCACTCCAAGAGGCATCAGACAGTTTTACACATCGGATGCAAGAAGTAGAAAAGCATATCTATGAACTGGCTGGAGAAACTTTCAATATTTCCTCTCCCAAACAAGTCGGTGAAATACTCTTCAATAAAATGAAGATTATTGATAAACCGAAAAAGACAAGAACAGGACAGTTTGTCACCAGTGAGGAAGTTCTCCAACAGTTGCGTTCCAAAAATCCCATTGTTGAAGAAATTCTAAAATACCGAGGTTTGAGGAAATTATTAAACACATATATTGATTCTCTGCCAAAGCTGATCAACCCACGCACCGGACACATCCATACTTCTTTTAATCAGACCATTACAGCAACTGGGCGGCTCAGTTCCAGTGATCCAAACCTGCAGAATATTCCGGTCAGGAATGATGACGGTAAAGAGATTCGGAGGTGCTTCATCCCCGAACCCGGAAGTTTATTCTTCTCGGCTGACTACAGTCAAATCGAACTCCGCATCATGGCTCATCTCTCCGAAGATGAGAATATGATCAATGCTTTTAAAGATGGTCTTGACATCCATGCAGCAACTGCAGCAAAAATCTGGCACAGAGACATGAAAGATGTCACACCTCAGGAAAGGAAAAAAGCCAAACAGGCTAATTTCGGTATTATATATGGTATTACCGCATACGGACTTGCTCAGAGAATGGATATTCCCAATGGAGAAGCCCGTGATCTGATTAAAGACTATTTCATGACGTTTCCAAAAGTAAAGGATTACATGGAAAAAGCCAAGGAAATTGCTCGCCAGAAAGGTTATGTCGAGACTCTCTTCCATCGCCGTCGTTATTTGCCAGATATCAAAAGCCATAACGCTACGGTCCGTGGATTCGCGGAACGCAATGCCATCAATGCCCCAATACAAGGTAGCGAAGCTGATATTATAAAAGTGGCAATGGTTCGTATCTGGCAGCGTTTCAGGAAAGAAGGAATCCGCTCGAAAATGATTCTCCAGGTACATGACGAACTCAACTTTTCTGTTTATCCTGATGAAAAGGAAAAAGTAGAAGAAATAGTCCTTGGAGAAATGCAAAGCGCCTACACTTTGAAAGTGCCTCTCATTGCAGATGCAGGATGGGGAAGGAATTGGTTGGAAGCCCATTGAAACAGGGAAAGATGAAAAAAAGATTATCATTCAACAAGGGATACACCATACAAGGATTTTCAAAAAAAGTTTTCCATCTGCATGTCCATTATGAAGGCGATAATGATGAACTCTATTTCCGGGACTATTTAAGGGACCATGCAGATATTGCAAAAAAATACGAACGGCTTAAACTGTCTTTATGGAAGCCTTACGAACACAACAGAGATGCTTATACTGAAAAGAAAACCGACTTTGTAAAGCATTATAGCGATATTGCCCGAAAAGCATACCCTGATAGGTATTAAAAAGAAATGCAATAATTGACAATAGCTCAATAAAAAAAGCTATTTTTTTTGATTTTCGTTCAAGTTATGCTACCTTTGCATAGTATAGATTTAAAAATTAAGAAATGGCATTAAAATGTGGCATTGTAGGCCTTCCAAATGTGGGAAAGTCTACTCTTTTCAACTGCCTGTCAAGTGCTAAAGCGCAGGCGGCAAATTTTCCTTTTTGCACCATCGAACCAAATCTGGGAGTGATTACTGTACCAGATAATCGCCTCAATAAACTGGCTGAAATTGTACACCCGGGACGCATCGTTCCTGCTACCTGTGAGATTGTAGACATTGCAGGATTGGTAAAAGGTGCCAGCAAGGGAGAAGGACTTGGGAATAAATTCCTCGGAAATATTCGTGAATGTGACGCAATCATTCATGTCATCCGTTGCTTTGATGATGACAATATCATTCGTGAAGGAGGTGCTCCTATTGATCCAGAAGAGGATAAAAGTATCATTGACACCGAACTCCAACTAAAGGATCTTGAAACGATCGAGTCACAACTCAAAAAGCAGGAGAAAATTGCCAGTAATGGCAATAAGGAAGCAAAAGAATCTATGGAAGTTCTTAATGCTTATAAAACTGCTTTGGAGCAAGGCAAAAATGCACGTATGGTAACTTTTGATGATAAGGAACTTCAAAAAATAGCCCATGATTTATTTCTCCTGACAACAAAACCTGTACTTTATGTCGCAAATGTTGACGAGTCAGCTGCTAAAAACGGGAATGCATACAGCAAGAAAGTAGAAGAAATGGCAGCTGCCGAAGGTGCTGAATCCATGATTATTGCTGCCAAGACGGAAGAGGACATTGCTGCATTGGATACTTATGAAGACAAGAAGATGTTCCTGGATGAACTGGGATTGAAAGAAAGTGGAGTTGACCGCTTGATCAAGAAAGCATACAATCTGCTCAATCTGCAAACCTTCATTACCGCAGGCGAAATGGAAGTAAAAGCCTGGACATTCCACAAGGGTTGGAAAGCCCCGCAATGTGCTGGTGTCATCCACACTGACTTTGAAAAAGGATTCATTCGTGCTGAGGTCATAAAATATGAGGATTATCTGAAATATGGTTCCGAGACAGCCATACGTGATGCAGGTAAAATGGGTATTGAAGGAAAAGACTATATCGTTCAGGATGGAGATATCATGCACTTTCGATTCAATGTATCAAAAAACTAATCGATTCTCAAAGTTCACCCTTATATAAATATTCCTCAGAAAGTTAAAATCATCGTAGGAGGATACAGTATTTTTCCATAGTATAAGAGTTATCCTGCTAACACATATCCAAGGTCTTTTATTTCAAATCAAACATTCTGATATATGAATTTATTGAACTATATCGTTTGGAATCCTAACCCTATTATAGGGCATATCGGGCCCGTAACACTTCGATGGTATTCTATGTGCTGGCTGGTAGGACTCATTTTAGGTTATCTTCTTATGAAGAAACTGTATCAGCAACAGCATATCCCGGAAGAAAAATTCGATCCCTTGATCATTTACATTTTTGTCGGAGTACTGGTCGGCGCACGCTTAGGCCACTGCCTGTTCTACCAACCTGATTATTTCCTGACCAGTTGGGATCATATTATTGAAATGATCCTGCCTATCCGCCACATGCCAGACGGAGGCTGGAAACTCACTGGATATGAAGGACTGGCCTCACACGGAGGAGTTATAGGAATGTTCATTGGAATCTATCTCTACTGCCGCAGGAATCATGTCGGCTGGTGGATAGTCCTTGACAATATGGGTATCTGCTCAGGAATCACAGCCATGTTCATTCGTCTGGGAAATTTGATGAACTCCGAAATTATCGGCCGTGTCACAGATGTGCCTTGGGCTTTCATCTTCGTTCAAGACGATAATTATCCACGACATCCAGGACAACTCTATGAAGCTATAGCTTATGGGATAATTTTCCTGATTATCTATACCTTCTATCGTAAAAAGGGTCCAAAGACTATTGGATCAGGATTCTATTTCGGACTATGTCTGGCACTCATATTTACTTTCCGTTTTCTGATTGAATATACCAAGGAAATACAAGAACCTTTCGAAGCCGGTCTGCCACTGGATATGGGCCAAGTTCTCTCCATCCCACTCGTTGCTATTGGGATATGGAGCATTTGCACCAGTAAGAAACGCAATGCAAAGCTCTCCATCAATGAGGAAAGGAAAATGTCTCAGGAAAAAGAAACATCTTCTATTGGCAAGAAGAAATCAAATCGGAAATAAACAAAATGAGCTTTCAGATTTTTCCAATCAAGGAAATTTGAAAGCTCATTTTATATAGTTTATTACCTGAAAATCGGAGTTTTTCCTTCCTATTTTCCAGTTACTATCTTCTTTATATCACTGAGTTTATTAAGCGCTTCAACAGGCGTCAGATGATTGATATCAAGTCCTAATATTTCATCCCTGATCTGACACAATACAGGATCATCCAACTGAAAGAAACTCAGTTGCATTCCATCATCTTTTTTCTGTTGTGTCTCACTCATCTTCTTACCATTCAAGGAAACCGTCTCTGAGCCAACGGTAGAATTGTCTTCCTCCAACTGTTTCAACACCTCCTCTGCCCGATTGACGATACTTCTCGGCATACCGGCAATTTCTGCCACGTGAATACCAAAAGAATGTTCAGCACCTCCGGGAATAAGTTTTCGGAGAAAGATTACTTTTCCGTCCACTTCTTTTACACTCACATTATAATTCTTGATGCGAGGAAAATATTTCTCCATCTCATTGAGTTCATGATAATGTGTCGCAAAGAGAGTACGTGCCCTGGCTTTCGGTTGCTCATGCAGATACTCTACGATAGCCCAGGCTATGGAAATACCATCATAAGTAGAAGTTCCACGCCCTAACTCATCAAAAAGGACCAAGGAACGAGGTGTAACATTATTAAGAATATTAGCCGCTTCCGTCATTTCTACCATAAAAGTTGATTCCCCAAGCGAAATATTATCAGAAGCTCCTACACGAGTAAAAACCTTGTCTACCATACCGATTCTCGCGCCCTCTGCGGGCACGAAGCACCCCATCTGAGACAACAGCACTATCAAGGCAGTTTGACGCAACAGAGCAGATTTACCAGCCATATTCGGACCAGTAATCATCATGATCTGTTGCTTCTCTGTATCCAGATAGACATCATTCGGAACATACTTCTCTCCTAAAGGCAATTGGGTTTCTATGACTGCATGACGGCCACTTTTAATATCTATTACGTCCGTGTCATCGACAACAGGACGCACATAACGGTTCTCATTCGAAACCTTTGCAAAAGACAGCAGACAGTCGAGATATGCGATAAGATTAGCATCCAATTGAATCCCGGAAATATAATCCTGCATATAGACGATCAGTTGAGTATACAAGTCATTTTCCATGACCTGTATCCGTTCATCTGCTCCGAGGATCTTTTCCTCATATTCTTTTAACTCCTGTGTGATATAGCGCTCTGCACTGACCAGGGTCTGCTTCCGTATCCAGTCTTCCGGTACCTTGTCCTTAAACGTATTACGTACCTCAAGGTAATAACCGAAAACGTTATTATATCCCACTTTCAGGGAACTGATACCGGTTTTCTCTATTTCTCTCTCCTGTATCTTCAACAGATAATCCTTACCGTTATCGCGGATATTACGCAGATCATCCAACTCTTGGGAATATCCAGGTGCGATCACTCCTCCCCTGCTTAACAGTTGGGGCGGATCAGGCTGAATCTCTTTCTCAATCCGATCACGAAGCTCTTCACAACAATCTATCTTCTCCCCTATATGATTCAATGTGGGCTCATCTGCTTCAAGACAAACTTTTTTTACAGATACCAAAGCCTGTAAAGCAATCTTCAATTGTACGATCTCACGTGGAGAGACACGGCCGACAGCAACCTTAGAGATAATCCGCTCCACATCTCCCATGGTCTGCAACTGGTCATCGATAGTCTGTTCAAACTCCGGGTCTTTAAAGAAATGCTCTACAATATCCAGTCTTTCCTGAATCGGTTTCAATTCTTTCAGGGGAAAGATAATCCAACGACGAAGCATGCGCCCTCCCATAGGAGTAACCGTATGATCGATTACATCCAATAACGAGCTTCCCCCTTCTTGCATCGGTTGCAGAAGTTCAAGACTTCGGATCGTAAAATTATCAAGACGTACATAGCGGTCAGTTTCGATACGGGCTAATGAAGTGATATGCGAGATATGCGTATGCTGTGTAAGAACCAGATACTGCATGATAGCTCCACTGGCGATAATACCATTCTTCAAGTGCTCAACACCGAAACCTTTCAGGTTTTGGGTGCCAAAATGCTTGAGAAGCCGTTCACGGGCATTCTGTTCAGTAAAAACCCAGTCATCCAGTTCGTATGTACAGCACCTTGTGCCGAAGTACTTCTCAAAATCTGTTTTTCTGGCGCGATCAAAAAGAACCTCTTTTGGAGAAAAATTACCCAATAGTTTCTCTACATAATCATAAGAGCCCTCACCGGTCAGAAATTCACCGGTAGAAATATCCAGGAAACTCACCCCACAGGACTTTTTCCCGAAATGCACAGCAGCCAGAAAGTTGTTTTCTTTATAGTTAAGTACATTATCGCTCATGGCTACACCAGGGGTGACAAGTTCGGTAATCCCCCGTTTTACCATCTTATCTGCCGCAGTAAGCCCTTTCTTGCCTTTTATTTCTTCACACTTCTTCTTAGGATCTTCCAACTGGTCACAGATAGCCACACGCTTACCTGCCCGAATCAATTTCGGCAGATAAGTGTCAAGAGCATGATGGGGAAATCCGGCCATCTCAGCCGAGCCATGATTCCCTCCATTATTGCGCCTGGTCAACGTAATTCCCAAAATTTTCGAAGCCTCAATGGCATCATCGCAATAAGTCTCATAAAAGTCTCCGCAGCGAAACAGCATCAGTGCATCTGGATGCTTAGCCTTCAGCGAAAAAAACTGCTTCATCATTGGGGTTAAAGCCTTATTATTTGTCATGATTTCCTCCGCGTTTAAATATCATGCAAAGATAACAAAAAACATTAAGCCAGACAAACTATAAAAAAGGACAACCATTCCGGCTGTCCCTTTCCTATAAACAAATCTGACGAAATAAACATCTTTTCTAAAGACTCTCAAAACTAGTTATCCATATTTTTAGTTAATGTACTGGACGGAACTGATTTGACATAGTCGGGAAGATAGAATCCCAGATGTGGCGGTTGATTGTATCCTACATTCTGCCAGGCTACCCCCATACGGTAAACATGATCATGCATCAAAGTAGGAACACGATAGTTTGTCGGTATATTTGTAGAGAACACATTGATTGAAGCAGGATTAGATGCATCCCTGAATATCACTTCTTCCCGCCAGTCTCCAAAGAGATCAGCCATCAGACATGGAGTAGATTTCGAACCGTTGCAAGCAGAAGAATTACCATACTCATAGAAAGTCATCAACCGTGAAGTACCATCTCCATTCCACTGATCAAGTTTTGTACCATCCAGGAGCTGATCCTGAAGACCACCATTCCAATACATCCTGAAATTAATGCTGGCCCTTTTTGTAGAAACGACCTGATTGGAACGATTCCGAATCTGCCCATCATTGGCAGACCAAAACTGGTACCCACGCTCAGAACTGATCAGATCAGCTGCCATCCCACGACCATTATCATCATTTCCAAGACCTCTATAGAGAATCTTTCCTGTTGCTGCATCGTGAACATCCCATCCATAACCTGCTGGTTGAGTCTCATGAACTTCAAAAACTTCAAGTCCCTTTCGATCCGGGTCAATATCTGCCAGATGGATTGCATCGCCATGGCAGAAACCTGTAGCATAAAGTAAAGAACCGTCATGGTTCACGGCTGAAGAACCATAGATAATCTCATCACAGCCATCTCCGTTCACATCTGCAACGGAAAGATTATGATTTCCTTCACTATAGACGGTATTGCTTGAATTAATTCCACTCGTATTATGTATGTAATTGGTGGTTGTCACCTTACCTTGTGCATCCGTTACCTGTACCTGGGATCTAGAGACAGAGGCATGCAACCATTTGGTCTTCAAATGCCGGCCGTCAAAATCTACAGCCCAAAGATACGCATAGGTATAATAACCACGGCACATGACCGCCGATGGTTTTTTATCGGGTCCGTCAAGATAAGCGACACATGCCAGATAGCGCTGACCCCGATTTGCATAGTCCGCATCAACCTTCCCTGAACGATCATCCCAATTTGCCCACCCCGGAGCCCCACCATAGGTACGAGCACGATTCGGATTATAAAAAATTGTGTTAATGGCTGCACCTGTTTCACCGTTAAAGACCGTAAGATACTCTTGCCCGCCTATCACTTTCCCATTGGAATTACGCCAGTCCGTTGTATTATCCACCTTCAGAATAGAAGGATCATCAGCTGCTTCCGAGACATATTTCCCGGTCCCGTCTATCGTTCCGGGAGCTGTCTTGCAGATCACCTCCGCTTTCCCATCACCATCAAAATCATAGACGAGAAACTGGGTATAGTGAGCACCGGCCCGGATATTCTTTCCCAAGTCGATTCTCCAAAGTTTTGTTGCTGTTCCCTGGTTATTATCCAGTTTGTAAGCATCCAGATAGACATTCCCGGTATATCCGCTTTGGGAATTATCATGAGAATTGGACGGATCACATTTCACTATCAATTCATATTTGCCATCTCCATCAACATCTCCTACAGAACAGTCATTAGGAGTGTAACTATAGTGCTCTCCTGTTGGTGTTACACCATCGGCAGGACGATCAAGTAAAAAGGACTGATAGATATTCCTCCAAGGTCGTACCTGATCACTTCGGTCTAGCTCCTTTCCATTCAACTTTGCAACGACTTGATATTGATTAGACGTCGTACCTTGAGGATCTACTAAATTAGTAAGAACTTGATCTTTTTTAAATAAAGTTCCATTGCGATAAATATCAAAAGTTACCTGCGCATCATCTGTACCCAATAATCGCCAACTTAGAAAAATCCCCTTTCCGTTCTGAGCCGGTAATGCTACCAGGCCACGATCTAATTTCTCCATTTCTGAGACAGGAGTCTTCCAGAACTTCGATGGACTGGTATTCGTTGGTGGAGTAACTGGTTTCGGATTGGGATTAGGAACATCACTACTGCTACTACAGGATAAGAATAAAAATTCTGCGATTGTTACTAACAATATTACATAGATTCTGTTTAGTTTGTTCATTTGATTATTAATTTTTAAGACGTAGATTCCTTACTATAACTACTTTTATTGATAGATTTGAGCGCAAAGATAAAAACTTAACCCTTTCCGAAAAATATCATTTTGTCCGAAAAATATACCTTTCATTCAATCTAGCTATTTAAGTCCTTACTGCTCGTACTGAAAAGGACATATAAGGTCATTATAATTGCTTATTGACAAAGACCCGATTTATCATTCTATCCCAGGATTTTTTTGTAAGTTTGCAAACACTTAATTACAAGATATAATGAACACATTCACCCAACAAATAGCTCAAGAACTGAGTTTGCCAGTCCAAGGCGTAGAGAATACATTACAACTCCTGAATACTGGATGTACCATACCTTTTATCAGTCGTTACAGGAAAGAGCGTACAGGCAATCTTGATGAAGTGGCTATCGGCCACATTCAGGAAAGATGTCAATGGCTTGAAGGTTTTCAAAAACGTAAGGAAAGCATCCTAAAATCTATCGACAGTCAGGGGAAACTGACTACACAACTGAAATCGCGCATTGGACAATGCGTAGAAATTGCAGAACTTGAAGACCTCTATCTGCCTTTTAAACCCAAACGCCGTACCAAGGCTCAGATTGCCCGCGAACAAGGTCTTGAGCCTCTGGCCTCTTTGATCCTCCTGCAACAGGAGTCGCATCCTAAAGAGAAAGCCCGTGCTTTTGTCAAGGGTATTATAACAGATACTGACACAGCGATAAAGGGTGCGCAGGATATTATCGCCGAAAAGATAAGTGAGGACGAACAAACCAGAAAAGAAATCAGAAACATTTACAAACACGGAGCAATTATCACTTCTAAAGTTGTAACCAAGATAAAGAAGGAAGAGAAGGCACAGAAATATGCCGATTATTTCGATTTCTCTGAACCCCTGAAACACTGTAGCAGTTTTCGGCTTTTAGCTATGCGGAGAGGGGAATCAGAAGGAATATTGAGAGTTTCTGTTTCCGCAGATGATGAAGAATGTGTACACCGTTTAAACCGTCGATTCATTCAAGGTCAGGGAGCATGCCAGAAACTTGTCCGAGAAGCTGTAGAAGATGGATTCAAACGACTCATCAAACCTTCAATGGAAACAGAATTCAGTACTCTGAGCAAAGATCAGGCTTGTGAAGAAGCCATTGATGTTTTTGCAGAAAACCTTCGCCAGTTGCTCCTTGCTCCTCCACTGGGTCCCAAACGCGTACTGGGAGTTGACCCAGGATTCCGCACCGGTTGCAAGGTCGTATGCCTCGACGCACAGGGTAATCTTCTGCACCATGATGTGATCAAACCTCATCCCCCCGTTAACGACTGGTCTGGAGCCGCCAAACAGGTTGAAAGAATGGTCAGAGATTATCAAATTGAAGCTATTGCCATCGGAAACGGAACAGCCAGCAGGGAAACATCAGACTTTATCCATAAATTAAAATTCGACCATCCTGTACAGACATTCGTGGTCAGTGAGGATGGGGCCTCTGTCTATTCTGCATCAGAAACAGCCAGGGAGGAGTTTCCTCATGAGGATGTTACCGTGCGTGGAGCTGTCAGCATCGGAAGGCGATTGATGGATCCTTTGGCAGAACTCGTAAAAATTGATCCAAAGAGTATAGGAGTAGGACAATATCAGCATGATGTCGACCAGAGCCAACTGAAAAACAGACTTGACCAGACTGTCATTTCTTGTGTCAATGCGGTAGGTGTCAACCTGAATACAGCCAGTAAACACCTGCTCTCTTACGTCAGTGGACTAGGACCTGTCCTTTCCCAGAATATCGTGGATTACCGTAAGAAAAACGGTGCCTTCGCTTCTCGCTCCCAACTGCTCAAGGTTCCTCGTCTCGGTCCTGCTGCCTATAGGCAATGTGCCGCTTTTCTCCGCATACCTGATGCCAAAAATCCCCTTGATAATAGTGCTGTACATCCCGAAAGTTACCCTGTTGTCGGGAAAATGGCCGAAGATTGTAACTGTACAGTCAATGACTTGATTCACCAACCAGAAAAACGCAAAATGATCCAAATCAAAAATTATATTACAGATACGATTGGACTTCCTACACTCTCTGACATCATGAAGGAACTGGAAAAACCCGGACTTGATCCGAGAAGTCAGATAGAAGTCTTCGAATTTGACCCGAATGTAAAAACTCCGGAAGATTTACAACCGGGAATGGTTCTTCCTGGAATTGTTACAAATATTACACAGTTCGGAGCTTTTGTAGATATCGGCGTACATCAGGATGGACTGGTCCATATCTCACAACTTGCTGACCATTTCGTGAAAAATCCAAATGAGGTGGTAAAACTCCATCAGCATGTGACTGTACGAGTCATAGATTTAGATACCATACGTCATAGAATATCACTCTCGATGCGAGGAATAGTGAAAGGATAATTTATAAATATTCATTATTACGGCTTTTTTGCAATTTTTATCCACAAAATGGCCCGATTTATGAAATTTTATGTAACTTTGTGCCCTGAAACGAATATATCAGAGCATGGCTTACAATAGAATAACAGCTGCCGAAGGTGCAGCAATGATTAAAGATGGCGACTATATCGCATTAAGTGGATTTACCCCGAATGGAGTTCCGAAAGCAGTCTTTCGTGAACTGTCCAAACGCGCTGTTAAAGATCATGCAGAAGGAAGGCCATTTCAGGTAGGTATCCTGACCGGTGCTTCATCTTTACAGAGTGTTGAAGGGGACATGGCCAATGCACATGCTATTAAGTTCAGAGCACCCTTCTCTACAAACAAAGATTTCCGTACCCATGTAAACCTTGGTGAGATTGATTACGAAGATACTCACCTAGGGAATATGGCGGAACGACTTCGTCATGGTTTTTATGGAACTGTCAACTGGGCCATTATAGAAGTCAGTGATCTGGAAGAAGGAGAAAACGAATGCAAAGCCTATCTTTCTTCAGCTGGAGGAATATCGACTACGATTGCCCGATTAGCCAAGAAAGTGATTATAGAATATAATCACTTCCATAATCCGAATTCAAAATGTCTGCAGGATACTTATGAACCAGGAGAATGTGGATTCGAGCGTCAGCCGATTCCTATTATACATGTCATAGACAAAGTTGGAAAGAATTATGTTTCCATTGATCCGAAGAAAATCGCTGGTGTTGTAGAATGCAACATTCCAGAGGAAGCCAGGGTATTTAAACCATTGACCCCTGAAACCAGACAGATGGGATATAATGTAGCAGAATTTCTGGTAAATGACATGAAGAAGGGACATATCCCTCCCCAGTTCCTGCCTCTGCAAAGTGGTGTAGGAGCTACAGGAAATGCAGTATTACAGGCCTTAGGGCAGAATTCGCATATCCCTCACTTTAAAGTTTATTCAGAAGTTGTACAGGAATCTGCCATTGATCTTATCCAGAAGGGTATTATCACAGAAGCATCAGCTACTGCCATGACAGTCACCAATGAATGCTTGCAGAAGATCTATGACAATATGGATTTCTTCAAGAAGCATCTGGTAATCCGTCAAAGTGAGATCGCCAATTCTCCGGAAATAATCCGCCGGCTGGGTGTAATTGCCATCAATACGGCCATCGAGTGTGACCTTTACGGAAACGAAAATTCCAGTCATATCTGTGGATCCAAATTGATGAACGGTATAGGAGGCTCATGCGATTATGAAAGAAATGGCTATATCAGTATTTTCACTACTGCCAGTACAGCTAAAGACGGACGCATCTCTTCTATTGTTCCTATGTGTACTCACATAGATTCTACAGAACACGATGTAGATGTCATCATTACTGAGCAAGGAGTAGCAGACTTACGGGGTAAAGGGCCCTTACATCGTGCACATGAGATCATAGAACATTGTGTACATCCTGACTATAAACCCATTCTCCGTGAATATCTGAAAATTTCTGACCATGGTCATGAGCCCCAGAGTTTGCGTGCTGCTTTTGCCATGCACGATACCTTGATCAAAAAGGGCGATATGAGACTGGTCGATTTTGGAGAATATTTGAAATAACAGCAGAAAACTTAGCGCATCAGCGCCAAGTTTTTCGCAAATTCCCACACGACTATTCCTGCAGTTACTGATACATTCAGAGAATGCTTGGTTCCAAACTGCGGTATTTCCAGACATCCGTCAGAGGCATCAACGACATTCTGCTTGACACCCTTAACTTCATTTCCGAAGATAACCGCATATTTCCTGTCTTTGGCTAGTTGCAGGTTCTGGAGCTTTGTAGATCCTTCTACTTGCTCAATACTATAAACGAAATAGTTTTTATCATGCAGCTCCTTCACTGCATCCTCCGTATTCTTAAAGTACTTCCAGTTGACACTATCCTCACCTCCCAATGCCGTTTTATGAATCTGTGGATCCGGAGGACAGGCTGTAATACCACATAGATAAATAGCTTCTACACGGAAAGCATCTGAAGAACGAAACACACTTCCTACATTATAAAGAGACCGTATATCATCAAGAACAACTATCAAGGGCAGCTTATCGGCTTCTTTAAACTCCCCCACTGATAACCGGTGCATTTCTATCGTTTTTAACTTTCGCATAATCAAAGAGAAAAACTTTTATCATCCATCTTTAAGCCTCTTTTTCCTTAGCAGCATAAGCTAAAGCATACATCCGTATCTGCTTGATCATAGCCAGAAGTCCGTTACTACGCGTCGGAGAAAGATGTTCTTTCAACCCGAGTTTATCAATAAAATAGAGTTTGGCATCTATGATTTCCTTAGGGGTATGACCACTGAGAACACGAATCAGCAACGCTATAATACCTTTTACAATGAGTGCATCACTATCAGCAGTAAAGACGAGTTGCCCGTTTTTATAGTCACATTGCAGCCACACCCGGCTTTGACATCCGTCTATCAGATTAGAGTCATTCTTATACTGGTCATTTAACGACTCCAAATCATTACCCATGTCAATAAGCATTTGATATTTGTCCATCCAGTCTGTAAAGTCAGCAAATTCATCTACAACCTCATCCTGGGCTTCATTAATCGTCATGATTTTATCTCCTTTATTTCTTGTACTTTGACCAATTTAAATATTTTATCATGCGGACGTACCTTATCTTTGACGGGAATAGATATTTTCCAACCTTTTTCTGCTTTACGTACGGGTTTGAGATCATAACGGATCTCTTCACAGTCTACATACATCACACCGGTTGTAGGCCCGGTGATAAGTAACCGATCGCCCAACTCTATTTCAGAAGCTTCAACGGCTACTTCTGCAACCTTGAGTTTTGAAAAGAATTTTGTAATCTTGCCTACAAGCACTTTTTTCTCCGTAGCTACGGATCCATAATGCTTGTTCCATTCCCCTAACTTCTGACCCAGATAATATCCGTCCCAGAATCCACGGTTGAAAACTGTTCCAAGCCGTTTATCCAGATCATCCTTCTTCTCTTCTGTAAAAGTACCATCAAGTACACTCTGGATCGCTTCTTTGTAACATTTCACTACCGTATAGACATATTCAGGACCACGTGCACGTCCCTCAATCTTAAAGACTTTTACCCCCGCATCCATCATTTGATCAATGAAACGGATCGTCTTCAAGTCTTTCGGACTCATGACATACTTATTGTCAATATTCAGTTGGTTACCGGTCTGGTCATCTGTTACCGTATAAGAATGCCGGCAAATCTGTACACATTCCCCACGGTTGGCACTACGGTTGGCAAGCCCCAGACTCATATAGCATTTCCCGCTCACAGCCATACACAAAGCCCCATGACAGAACATCTCGATACGGACTAGCTTTCCATTTGGACCACAGATATTGCGCTTGATGATTTCATCATGAATGTGTTTTACCTGACTGAGTTTCAACTCCCGGGCTAATACGGCAACATCAGCAAACTGACTGTAAAACAGTAATGCTTCAGTGTTTGAAATATTCAGTTGGGTTGACAGATGAACTTCCTCACCCACTTTATTGCAATAGTTCATTACAGCCACATCACTGGCTATAACCGCACTGACGCCGGCTGTCTTCGCCGCATCAATGATTGACTTCATCGTCTCTACATCTTCATCATAGATAACTGTATTGACAGTAAGATAAGTCTTCATCCCATGCATCCGGCAAGTAGCAGCAATATCTCTCAGATCACTGATATCAAAATGATTGGCTGAATGTGACCGCATATTCAATTTACCAATGCCAAAGTATACAGAATCTGCTCCTGCCTGAATAGCTGCAGCCAGGCTTTCCCGTGATCCCACGGGTGCCATAATTTCAAAATCTTCTACTTTTGCGTTCATGCTTACAAAGATACGAAATATCCTTGGAACTCATTGCGAGAAGGTTAAAATTTAGAAACTAAAAGAAAAGGGGAAACTATTTTCTCGTCTCTCTATATATATAAAAGAAAGCTCTAATTTACGATTCTACTAACCTTTGGAAATAGCCAAAGTTACAGTTTTTTATTCTGCTAGAAAGATTTCTTTATTTTTATGGTCAGACTTATATTGTATTATGTCTGAATTTTAGTATTTTTGCCAGTATATATGAAGAAAATCACTTTTATCATTATACTTGTCACAAGTCTTATCCTGACAGACTGCCATAACCAGCGGTCAACATCTTCTGCTGAATACCTTCAGACAGAAATACTTCTCCCGACCACCCAAGCAAAAACGACTTGTGAAGGAAGCCCTTCCTGGGCATACGCTATGCTGGCAACTATCGAATCAGAACATCTTATTGAAGGAGATTCTGTCAATCTATCCATATCCTTTCCTTTGCGAATGTTACTCACTGAAGAAGCCCAAAAATGCTATTTCAATGAGGGCAGGCTCGTTCCTTCCGTACAAGGTATGGCTCCGACTGTTATTCCCCTGATAGAAAAATATGGAACCGTACCATACGATTCCTATCCAGATTCACCTAACCTTAACTATAACGTTATCTGCCGGTCTTTAGAAAAAAATGCCAAGGAATGTGCAGGACGCCATACGGGTCTGGATTATTTTCACCAGTCTTCCGGTGAATGCCTTGATCGATATATGGGATTCCTTCCAGGAAAAGACGTATTTCTTCTTGGAGCCGAATATACAAAAGGAGAATTTGCGCGAAGTGTCTGTGCACCGGGTGAGTATCTCTGCCTAACCAGTTTTACACATCATCCTTACGGTAAATACTTCGTCCTTGAAATCCCAAATAATATAATGAATGACAGATTCTATAATCTTCCGATTGATCATTTGCTCTCTTGCATAGAAAGGGCTCTCCGACATGGTCATCCCGTTTGTTGGGAAGGAGATATTACGAATACTGATTTTAATGAAAACAAGAACATTTTAGGACAAAACATACCAAAAGCAACATGTACGCCACAAAAGCGACAAAGGCTATTTGAACAACTTTTCCTGACGGACGATCAAGCTTTTGAACTTATCGGCATTGCACATGACTCAGCACACCACGAATACTTTATAGCCCGCAATCCTCAAAGCCCGTATCCTAATTCCAGGCCCATCTATCTGAGTAGGAACTATCTCTATCGCTATACGATGGCTGTGACCATGAGCAAGATGGCATACTAGAAAACCAAAAAGGCAGACCTTCACGATCCGCCTTTTTGGTTTCTGTATCAGTCAGTCTTTTGAACACTTCTGATCATAATTATTTAATTTCTTAAGAAAATAAGTTTTAAAATCTTTCCAGTGGTAATAGGGTGCACGATCTGTCTTAATCGGCAGCGTTGCCTCATTTTCATTACGAAGCACCTTGAACAAGATATCCTTGTCTCCAACATAACGACGATAGAAAATAAATTGGATATTACAAGCCATTGGAAATATTTTATAATCACACCAACCATCTTGTGGAAGTTTTTCCAGATCAGGTTCCTGAAGTCCTAACCCATCCAGATCCAGAAGGCAAGTCAATGGCATCACCATGGTATCGTGACCAAAACGTAAGGTCACTCCCGGATGCTTCAGTACAATGCAACTGTCAGCCTGATGAATGATATTACGCAAAAGATTACGCTGGGAATAAGGCTGATTGCCTCCATTCAATGGGCAAGCTCCACATTTAATATAATAATAAGCATTATTCATTAACCAGTTATTGTATATCTCATCATCATTGAAGAGATCATACAAAGAAATGCTATTCCGTAAGTCCGTACTCTGCATATCTCCGGCAAGTGAGAAAAGATCACGGTTCAGAAGTGAGCCCTGCACATGATTCCGCCAGTAGCCTTCATCCTTGAATATTTCGTCCATGACTCGTTCATAATGGTCATGCTTCTTACGAAAAGCGTCCCAGACAGATTTCGTATCTCCGGAATATCTCTGTTTGCGCAAAGCTTTGTCATCATAGTGCATATAATACATATCATGAACACTGGCATCATGACGGATTTGCAAACGTGGATTCTCAAGCAATAACTGCTGAAGTGCATTCTCCATCGAGAGAATACAACGGATAACCGTCGTACTTTTTGCATCAACATTTGTCTTACCGACAAATACCTGTGGAAAATTCTTATACATTCTCAAGGCTATGGCCTTATGCTGTTGGGCACCCAACAAAGTAAGCTCACCTTCACGATTCCTGGCTTCATCACGAATAACACGAAGTTTTCTCAGTAATATCTTCCCCTTCGGAGTAAGTTCATTCAGGCTGTCAGCTTTTAAAAGCGTAAAATAAGGCCAATCATAAACATCATTTCCTATCAGATAACGACTCCCATGACGACCATAATGACTGATATAAAATGGAGCATAACCTGCTGGTGCTTGAGTGTATACCTTCTGCTGTGGTCCGGGATAGGCATAATAGTTACTGGCTGACATACACTGGTTAATCTTAAAATCCTTCCTTGCCTGCTGCGCGCTCAGCGTCAAAGCAAAGCAAAGGACAATCATAAATGATGTAAACTTCTTCATACAATATAAATAATTATTATTACTCTATAGTCTAAAAAACTTTTCTGAAATTAAAATGAACTTTTTGTTACCTTACACTACTTTCTTCCATCTCTTTACCACAAGTATCTTACCCATTCTGATATTAACCTTTTCCTGGCTCATGAAAATAATGAATAGAACCCCAATATCTATATCCAATAGCAAAGTTAGCATTTTCTTCTCAAAACTCTGGTTCAGTTGTTTGATTTCTATCAATATAATACCAGAAAGCGCGCTGTGTGCGGACACACAGTATTTGATATAGGTCAAGAAAGAACAATAAAACCTACTTTTTTACCTGATTACTCTTGCCGGAGAGATGAAATCGCACTATCTTTGCAGTGTCGTTAAGAAACAAGAATACAAAAGATAAATAGGTATTCGTAAGGTAATAAAGGATTGCAAAAAGGATAATTGACTAAGGTAAGAGAGATTGAATAGAAGGACGACAAGTATTAGTTAAAGGTAAAGAAAGATTGTAAAGTAAAGTAAGGTAATGGTATTAGTAAGGTAAAAGATAAAGGTTGTGAGTAAGGTAACAGGGGCGTCGGAGAGACGGTCGATAGAAAAAGGTAAAAAGATAAAAGAAATCTCAATAGGTTAAAAAGGAACAGGATAATGAGTATGACAGTAATGATTGCCTGGGTTGCAGCTATAGCAACTACAGGCTACGTGATGGAGAACTTCAAGTAATAGTTCTGGCCATCCTTAGGTTATGAAAAATTTGAGAATTAAATAGGTAACGCGCGACTTTGGCCGCGCGTTTTTCGTATCTGTATATCTACAATAAATGAGGTAAACCTTAGGGATCAGGCTTATCCTTTAAACTATTTTTGGTTTAATCACTTTTTCAACATGAAAAAGCCTGATTTATTTTGTTATTCATTGCCTTTTTACTATTTTTGCAATAGACTCAAATCGTCATTTAAAACGATTCAGGTAGAACGTTAATTGGAAAAATATGGCAAAGAATCCATTGTGGTCGGATGAATACTGGTTGTTGCTTATGCAACTCTATCTGAATAAGCCAGTTGGCATAAAACCTCTGTATTCAAAAGGATTAGTAGATATAAGTTTAGAGCTACACATCCCTCCTCGTTACCTTCATGAGCAAATGACACGTTTACAACTGTTGGAGACACCTCGTATCAAACAGTTATGGGAAACTTATGGGAAAAATCCCAGAAAACTTTTACACGAAGTAAAACTTCTTAAGAAGATGGACGGGTTCAACCATGCTGAAAAATTCTATGAAGGCGTTGAAATACGCGAATCATTCGAGAAACTTTTCAAACCTTTTGAGGAAAGTCCAACGCTCACACCTGTCAAACTGATCCTTATCCTCAATCTTTATTTTCGTCTCACTCCATTTACCATGGTAACGGATACACCGGAAATTATCGATCTTGGTAAACTTATACAGGTAAAGCCTGAATTGATTGTGGAAATCATGGATATTTACCAATATTGTGATCCATGCCTCAAACATGAGGGCATCATCATCAATCCCTTGATGGGACACTGCCAGGAAACATGGCAACACTATGGTAATGGAGATATAAAGACTCTCTCTGACTTATCCAAAGAACTCATGTTCTATTTTTTCTAAACTGACAGATATTTAAGATCGCTATTTTAAAATTTAAGAGTATAATTACGTTTTAAAGAGAAGATTTAAATAGAAAGAAATGACTCAGAAATTAATTCAGACACAGACACAAAAGATGCAACAAGTCCAGAGGCTTTCTGCCCAGCAGATGCTCCAGGTAAAATTGTTTGAGATGCCTCTGAATGAACTTGAAGAGAATGTCAACGCAGAATTAGATGATAATCCGGCTCTGGAAAGGTCTTCGGATGAGGATAGTGAAGTAAGAAATGATGATGACGACCCTCAGGATAGTAATGATACCGAAGATGTTGATTACACGGAGAATAATGAACGCGAAGAACGTGAGGATGCACTTGATTCGGCACTGAAGGATATGGGAGCTGATGATGAGATGCCCGAACCGGCCTATAATATCAATAGAAGCGGACCATCCAACAATGTTGACTACCAGAATATGGTTTACGGAGACACTCTTTCTTTTTATGATCGGTTAAAAGAGCAAATGGATATGCTCCATCTTACTGATAAAGAGCATGATATCATGGAATATCTCATCGGCTCCATGGATGACGATGGGCTGCTCAGAAAAGATATAGGTACCATCAGTGACGAACTTGCCATTTATCATAATATAGATGCCTCAGAAAAGGAAATCAAAGACGTTCTGCATCTTCTCCAACAATTTGACCCGGCAGGTATTGGTGCCCAGAATCTTCAAGAATGCCTTCTTCTTCAAATTGAAAGAATGAAAGAAAATAAGTTGAAGACCGTAATATACAAAGTCATCAAGAATTATTTTGACGAATTTACCAAAAAGCATTGGGATAAAATTCAGGAAGGAATGTCTCTGAATGATCTGCAAATACAAGAACTCCAAAAAGAAATCAGAAAGTTGAATCCTAAACCCGGTTCTTCCCTTGGAGAAGCTGAAAGTAGAAATACTCAACAGATCACACCTGACTATATCATTGACACTACTGATGATGGTTGTATTTCTTTCTACATCAACCGTGGTAATATTCCTGACCTCACTGTCTCGTCATCTTTTCAGGACATGATTGACAATTATAAGAATAATAAGGCGAACATGAACCGCCAGGAAAAAGAAGCTCTGCTCTATGCAAAAGAAAAGGTAGAAAAAGCCAGAGGATTCATTGATGCTGTAAAGCAACGTCGGCATACCATGTTTATCGTCATGAAATCGATTATCAATTGGCAAAAGAAATTTTTTGAAGACGGTGATGAAGCTGATCTACGCCCTATGATCTTAAAAGATATTGCCGATCAGACCAAATTGGATATTTCTACCGTTTCCAGAATAGCAAGCATGAAATATGCTCAGACCAGATGGGGTACGTTTCCTCTTAAATTCTTCTTTAGTGACAGTTATACGACACAAGATGGTGAGGAAATGTCTACACGTAAGATAAAACTGGCGCTAAAGGGCCTTGTTGAGAAAGAAGATAAGAGAAAGCCAATGAGTGACGACATCTTAGCTGCTTCTATGAAAGAAAAGGGGTTCCCGATAGCTCGCAGGACAGTGGCCAAATACCGTGAACAACTCGGTATACCCGTTGCCCGACTTCGTCGGGAATTATGACGAGAAATATTATTTTAGGATATTCAAAGTCAAAAAGAGAATTCAAAGTTTTAGAAACAGAGAGATTATCAAGAGAAAGGAACTTCAAATGACTTTAAAGATGGAATCAGGAAATGGAATGAATACAAATGTCTTGAAAGATCGACAAATCATCAAGGCTGCACGTGTTATGAGCATGATTTTCACCCCATTTTATCTACCGTTATTAGGACTTGTCATCCTCTTTTTATTCAGCTATATGAGTTTATTACCTCTATCCTATAAATTGTCTGTACTCCTGTTTGTATACTTGTTGACCATTCTACTCCCTACCCTTCTTATTCATCTTTATAGAAAATATCAAGGATGGAAACCTATCGATCTTGGAAGAAAAGAACGGCGTATTGTCCCATATATCATTTCTATCCTCTGCTATTTCATCTGCATCTATATCATGAACCGGCGTCAATTTCCAAGATACATCAGTATTATCGTTGTTGCCGCTTTAATCGTGCAGATGGCATGTGCCTTGATCAATGTCTGGTGGAAGATCTCCACACATTCTGCAGCTATAGGAGGAGTGGCAGGGGCGATACTGGCCTTCGCAGAAATATTCTCCTATGATCCTACCTGGTGGCTTTGCCTGGCTCTCATTCTCGCAGGGATAGTGTGTTCAAGTAGGATGATACTGAGACAGCACAGTTTGTCACAAGTTACAGCGGGATTCCTGATCGGTTTTTTCTGCGCCCTGATCATCATCTGATGTCTATAATGAACATCATTATCAAAAAAGAAAAAGACAACCAGAGAAACCTCAATGAAGGTTTTGGCTATCAACAAATAAAAATATAAAACAAATAGTTATCTGAGATCATTCATAAAACGATAAATAATAATATCCAAACGATATGAAACCATTAATCAGTATTATCATGGGTTCTACAAGCGACCTTCCTGTTATGGAAAAAGCTTGCCAGTGGTTGGAAACTTATCAGATTCCATTTGAAGTAAATGCACTTTCTGCTCACCGTACACCAGATGCCGTGGAGTCTTTTGCCAAGGGAGCCAAAGCCCGTGGTATAAAAGTGATCATTGCCGGAGCCGGTATGGCTGCTGCCCTACCGGGAGTCATTGCGGCATCTACTCCACTACCTGTGATCGGTGTGCCCATCAAAGGAATGCTTGACGGACTAGACGCAATGCTTTCGATCATCCAGATGCCTCCTGGTATTCCTGTAGCAACAGTGGGCATAAATGGTTCTAAGAATGCGGCTATCCTTGCAGCAGAGATGATCGCCCTAGGTGATGAGAATATAGCGAAAAAAGTAGATGAATGGAAAGCCGGATTAGGCTTAAAAATAGAAAAAGCAAATCAAGATCTGGCAGAAATTAAGACTTATAAGTTTAAATGCAATTAATTCTGTTTCTCTTTAAAATAACAAAAGTAAGTATGATTTAAAAGTCATACAAGTCAAACTAATTTTAATTAACCAACTCTAAAATATCATTCATGAGTTTGGATTTATTCAATTATAATCGTCGGGAAACAAATGTCATACATGTCGGCGTACTGGATATGGGTGGAAATAATCTTATCCGTATTCAGTCTATGACAACTACCAGTACTGATGATACAAAAGGCTCTGTAGCTCAAGCTGAACGGATTATCAAGGCAGGCGGAGAACTGGTTCGACTGACAACCCAGGGTAAACGTGAGGCTGAGAATTTGAAAAATATCAAAGCTGAACTACGTGCTGATGGATACAGTACACCTCTCGTGGCAGATGTCCACTTCGTAGCTGATGTAGCTGATACAGCTGCTCAATACGCCGAAGGTGTACGCATTAACCCGGGAAATTATGTGGATCCTGCACGTAGATTCATTAAAAAAGAATATACTGACGAAGAGTATACTCGGGAACTCCTGAAGATTGAGGATCGCTTCATCCCCTTTCTTAATATCTGCAGGAAGAATCATACAGCTATACGCATCGGGGTCAACAACGGTTCTCTTTCAGACCGTATCCGTAATCGTTATGGTGATACACCGGAAGGTATCGTCGAGAGTTGCATGGAATTTCTTCGCATCTGTAAGAAACAACATTTCAATGATGTCGTCATTTCCATCAAAGCTTCCAATACCGTCGTCATGGTACACTCTGTACGCCTTTTGGTCGCTGAAATGGAAAAGGAGCACATGAAATACCCACTCCATCTGGGAGTGACGGAAGCAGGAGATGGCGAAGACGGACGGATAAAAAGTGCCGTAGGCATAGGTGCATTACTGGCTGACGGCATCGGAGATACCGTCCGGGTCAGTTTAAGTGAAGAACCGGAAGCAGAAATCCCTGTAGCACGCCATCTCGTCAATTATATCACAATGCGTGCCGGACATGTATTGATTCCGGCAACACAGGCAAAGAAATTCAATTGGATCAATCCTAAACGGCGCGAGACAAAAGCTGTTGAAAATATCGGGGGAGACCAAGTACCTGTCGTAATTGGCAAGAGCACAAAGGCAGACTATTGGTATACAGGTTCTACTATTCCGGAACATCCCGTCCCTCAACAGAAATATATCATTGACTACAATAAATTCGGAGAACTACAGGGAGAAAGCAAACTGACAGAGTTGGAGAAGGATGGTACGAGATTCTATCCGATCTTCCCGGTTAATGCCATGCCCTTCATGGCTATGATTCAGTCACCATTGAAATTTATCGTCCTTCAGTTTGGTACTCCTGCTGCTGAATATCTGACCTGCCTGAAATATCATCCGGAAGCAGTCGTTATCTGTATGAGCCACCATAAGAACCGTCTGGGTGATCAGCGTGCCCTTGTGCATGAAATGTGGTCAGCAGGCTTGAAAAATCCTGTTATCTTTTCCCAAATGTACAGTCATTCACAAACGGAAAAAGAAGACTTCCAGATTAAATCAGCATCAGATATGGGAGCATTGATGATGGATGGTCTCACTGACGGTATCTGGCTGATGAATGACGGCGATTTATCAGATGAGGATATCGTGTCAACAGCTTTTGATATTCTTCAAGCCGGTCGCCTCAGGACATCCAAGACAGAATACATCAGTTGTCCAGGTTGTGGCCGTACCTTGTATGATCTTCAAGGCACAATATCAAAAATCAAAAAAGCCACCAAGGATATGAAAGGCCTTAAAATAGGTATTATGGGCTGTATCGTCAATGGTCCTGGAGAAATGCACGATGCCGATTATGGATATGTCGGAGCCGGTTTCAATAGAATCTCCCTCTATCGCAAACAAGTTTGCGTAGAGAAGAATATCCCTGAGGAAGAAGCCGTAGACCATCTGCTGGCACTGATCAGGAAAGACAAAGAAGAACACTCATGACAAAGCCTTTAGTATATCAGTTTGTTTAGAATATATTCTAAACAAACTGATATACTGTTATAAGAAGATATGAGAATACAGGAATTAATGAAAACCGTCCGTTTCGACGATGTTAAAAATACTTTGAAGGAATCTGACTTCAAATTGAAAGAATTAAAAGAGTACGAAAAGACCTTCAATGTATTACGAAATATCAAGCCCACCTTTGACTATTTTGACATGATTATCAATGTAAAAAGATTAAACGGGCATGTTATGGTTACCAATACACATCTCGGCTCCATCAGTGACCTTGCTGGCAGAACTGTAAAAATCAGAAAAGAAGACCATTTTACATCTGCAGAAGCAGCAGCTCATATCATCTATCAGATTACTGCCCACGGATATGATACCGTCAGATACAAGGATAATCTGGATGAGTGGGACGATGATATGATGACTGATTACGACGAAGAATAGTATATCTGATCATACCCCCTTTTCATACCTCTTTTTTCGTCAAATCCAATCCGTCACACATTACCCAAATGAACATATCTTATGCCAGCTTTCAAGGCTATATCCCTGGCTGCATACATGTCTTCCAGCAATGTAGGCCCATGATTCTCCATCTTAAACATCGGAAAGCAACGACTGAAATGAAGAGGACAGTCTGCAAAACCATTTCCGACAAGCCATTCACACAGTTGTGAAACTAACTTCTTATCTGTATTAACCCCGGGTACAAGAAGGTTCGTAATCTCCAGATGTACCCCTGCTTTCAGGAAGATCTTCAAAGTCTTGAGAACCGGTTCCAATGTTGCTCCGTTCCATTTCCGGTATATCTCATCACTGAAAGACTTCAGATCGATATTGGCAGCATCTATATAAGGAATCAACCAGTGAAGAGGCTCCGGATTGATATAACCAGCAGACACAAGGACATTATAGAGATGATGACGATGCGCCAATACAGCTATATCATATACATACTCAATATAAGTAAGCGGTTCTGTATAGGTGTAAGCTATGGTTGGAATATGGTTTTGCAAAGCCATATTGACAATATCTTCAGGAGCATATTCCTGATTAGGAACATCTTTTGGAGAAGTTTGGGAAATATCAAAATTCTGACAGTTTTTGCAACGCAGATTACACCCTGCACAAGCAAGGGATAGACATCTGCTACCGGGATGAAAATGCAATAACGGTTTCTTCTCTATCGGATCATCTGCTAAAGCACAAGGTCTGCCATATACCATAGAATAAAGCTTCCCTCCGATATTTTTCCGGCTTCGGCAAATACCGGTATGCCCTACTTTTATCAGGCATTCATGAGGACAGAGCAGACAGCGGACATCATTTTTTATGCTATTCATCTCGGGAATATCCTGGCAGGTTTGAACTCCAGATATTTTCTCTACGACATGGGTCTGGTCTGAAACGGATTCTGTTACCTTTTCATAAAATTTCGCTTCATACAACATTATTAATTCTCCTTCCCAACCTTTATTCCCATCGATTTCTCACTGAAAATAATAGCTTCATAAGTATAAAGTTCAGCGTTTTTCCAACCGTCCCAACCTATTCCTGTCTTATCCTGGGCACAATGCCCCAGAAACTCTTCTTTGGTCCAGTTGACTTCATCTGCTACCTGTGGCAGGAATGTTCCGCTACGAAGACCTTTCCGCATATAAATACCCTGTTTCCCATAGTGGAATTCACTGATATCTGTAATTCTATGAAGTGGCGTAAGAACAGAAATTTCTATATCAATCTTTGGGAGTTCCTCTTTACTGACCGGAGTAAAACGTGGATCTTCAAAAGCAGCCGCCCTCGCCATCTCTCTGACTACATCAGTCAATGGAATATCTGCTCCAAAATGACCTATACAGCCACGGAGACGGCCGTTTTCATTCAAGGTTACGAAAGCGCCACATTTGCGCATGAGACGCGCTGAAAAAGGTTTGGGAGTGGTTCCTGAATCCGAAGAAATGCTTTCTCTGGCAAGAACAAGCAACGCTTTCTCCTCCTCTGAAGTCAGAAATTCTCCAGAAGAAGGAACCTGTTGTCCGGAGAACAATGCTGTATGGTCAGAATCTTTCTCTGACTGTACACAATCTCTACTATTCGAGAAAATACCACTAGATTTATCCTGCGATAATGTCTGGCAAAGCGCATAATATCCTACGACCTCCTTTTTCTCTCCGTATGGGGAATCACCGGAATTCAAATAAATGAGTTTGTGAAGGTTTAACTTCGGATTGTTATCACTCATCATCAGAAGTACAGCAATACCACATTGTCCGCAAGCACTGGTAGCAAGATTGTGAAAACCCAGGAAATGATTATCCGACAAAGTCTTGACAAATTTTTCCAGACTACCTGTTGCAATTGCATCTCCTGTCCGGTGATCCACCTTTTCTGCATCATCATACGAAGGATAATGAGAAAAGTCACTACTGATCACAAAAAGATTCCGAGAATTAAAATAAGGTTGTAAAGCCTTGGCTATTTCACGAAGGCGATTCATGTCCTCTGTTCCGATAATAATAGGAACAATAGGCGGGACATCTTCCAGATGATACTGCAAAAACGGAAGTTGAACCTCCAGACAGTGTTCACGTTCATGAGCCTGAGGAAGATATTGAAACACCCTGTTTTCCGTAATGAGGCGATCACAAAGAGCGGTGTCTACTTCTACCTTACCCAAAGGAGTAGCATAACAGGCAAAAGCATTACAGACAGAGGCACCGTCAAAAGCTACGTGATGAGAAGGTCCTATCAGGAAAATATGATCATAACGGACATTCGGAGAGATCTGGGCAAAGGCATCTGCCGCTACCCGACCGGAAAACACATATCCCGCATGAGGTACAATCACCGACTGGATATACTGATCAGCAAAAAGAACTTTTGCACTGGCAAAATAGGATTTCAGATAGACTTTCAGTTCTTGTTGATCTTTAGGATAGAACTGACCGGCAACCGCCATCGGGCGTACTGTCGTCCCTTCTTGTATTCCATTCATAGCATTACCTCCTATTGCAAAAACAAACAAAAGTAATATAAAAATGCCTGTCAATGATTTCGACAGGCATTCTCTTTTCTTTCTATCAGGGACATTCTGCATTATTTTAGAACTTAATCCCTGCTTTTCATAATTTATCCCATAAGAATGCCTAACTTATCTTTTAAACATCCATGAACAGCAAAACTGGGAAACGGATACCAGAAACCGATTTTATGGATTAACAAACTATCCTTTTCCCAAATGGTCATCTATCCAACTTCCAGGTAGCTCCATCCTGGGTATCCTGAATTTCGAACCCATCCTGTTGTAACTCATTACGGATCTGGTCACTTGTGGTCCAGTCCTTGGCTTCTTTAGCCTTGGCACGAAGATCGAGGACCATATTTACTACTTTACCAAAGGATTTTTCCCGCTCACTGTTATTAGCACCAGTCTCACTCTTCAATCCCAGAATATCAAAAGTGAATAGATTCATTGTATCTGAAAGTTCTTTCAGATCCTCAGAACAGATTTTAGCTTTGTGATCTATAATGGTATTGACCAGATGACAAGCTTCAAACAGATTACTGATCACCGAAGGAGTCTGTAAATCATCGTTCATGGCATCATAGCATTTCTGCCGAAGTCCAGTCACAAATTCTGTCGTGCTTTCATCACTACTTTTAGAAACCTGAATACGCTTGATGTCATTGATACCATCCATCAAACGTTTATAGCCCTTTTCTGCAGATAGAAGGGCTTCATTGGAGAAATCAACCGTACTGCGATAATGAGCAGAAAGGATGAAGAAACGGATTGTCATCGGACTATAAGCCTGTTTGAGAGTCGGATGCTTACCCGTAAAGAATTGTTCCAAAGTAATAAAATTACCCAGACTCTTCCCCATCTTCTGGCCATTGATGG